>CAZEVM010000001.1:0-60071 GCA_964515645.1 uncultured Candidatus Peribacteria bacterium
TCGTAGATGGCTTTGCGCTGGTCGTCGGTGGGTGTGAACTTGAGCGATTTGAAGAAGAGCTTGATGAGATCCACGTCCATCGCCAGGCGCAGGCGGTCTTGGCGGTAGCCCTGCCACTCGATCTTTCGCGAGACGGCTTCCTGCTGGAGCTTGAACGCCTCCTCGAACATCAGCCTCTCGGTGGCGCGCGCCACGTCCTCGGGGGTCTTGGGAAAGTGCAGCAGCTCCACCATCTCGGCTCGGCTCGGCAGCTTCTCTTCCGCCACGATGTTCTCGGGCAGCGTCTCGGGCAGGCCTGGGATGGCGTCGCGCACGAGCACCATCTTCTCGCGGAGCCACTTGGTGTTGATGACAGAGTGCTGCGGGTAGACCGGCACCAGGCGCCCGGCGTGCACCAGCTCGCCGCCGCTGCGGTCCACAGTTGGATTCTGCATCTTCAGTCCGCCGCCCGCCTCGGCCAGTTTGCCGGTGATGAAGAGCTCTTCGCCCTGCTTGAGCGAGCGCTGCAGGTGGTGCTGGTTGAACCACTCGAGGGTGATGGTGGTGCCGTCGGTGTCGGTGAACGGCGCCTTGAGGATGGTCAGCCGTGAGCGCGTGCGGATGATGGAGATCTTGCCGATGGTGCCGCGCAACATCACCTTCTCGCCCAGCGGCGCGCCGGCGGCGGTCTGCATCTGCGTCAGGTCCTCGTGCGTCTTCGGAAAATAGAGCAGCAGGTCCCCGGCGGTCTCGATGCCCATGCTCTTGAGCGCCTCCAGGTGTGAGCCTGTAGTCTTGAGGACGGCCGAGAGGCGGGTTTCCGGCTTCACGGGGACAGTATACGCGTTTATGGTAGAATGCGTCCCATGAGCGAGCTCATCCGTGCCATCAAGCAGCACCAAGACCTCTCCATCGAGGCTCAGATCCAGGCGGGCAAGCCGCTCGGCGATGGCATGCCGAAGGAATACATCTCCTATGTGAAAGAACTTGCCGAACTTGTCGACCGCGATGGCCTCGTTCCGCATGAACCCCAGACCATCGTCGCCCAGGGCGCGTATGCCGCTGCCGATGAGCCTGAGCAGGGCAAGATAGACCTGGTGCTGCCCACCATCGCCGACACGGTACGCCACATCATCGATTTCTATCGTGATCCAGCGACACCCAATGCTTGTCCGCAGCTGAAGACGATGATCGAGCATCTCTGGGAGATGCTCCGCCGACTCGGCCCCTCCTCCGCCCTCCTCAAACTTCCCTTCCCGCCCGCCGCATGATCCAGACGCCCGAAGTGATGAAGTCCGCCGTGACGGACGCCGCCAATGAGCAGCTCCTCGCTGCCGCCGAAACGAAGCAGCGCCTGACGTCCCTGGCCAACTCCCTGCCGAAGATGGCCGCCCCGGCCGATACCGCCGAACTGCGCAACCAGCCGCTCGTCTCCGCCACCACGACGCTGCGCCAAAACGGCCGCACGCCGGAGGAGATCGCCGCCTTCACGTTGGAGCGCGGTTACCCGCGGGCGTAAGGCGCGAGCTTGATCACCCGCTCGTCACGGCGCCACCACGTGCGCTGTCGTTTGGCGTACTGACGTGTGACGGTGTTAATCTGGGCGATGACGGACGGGTCGGTCTTCACCTCGGCGACGTTCTTCCCTTTCTTCAGGCGGAAGAGGATCTCACGGTAGCCATGGCTGACGAAGCCGGGATCTTTCACGTCGTAGCCGTTCTTCCAGAGCGACTCCACCTCCTCGGCCCAGCCTGAATCCAAGAGGACGCGTGTTCGCGCTTCGATGCGGGCATCAAGCACGTCCGTCGGCACGTCCATAAAAAACAGTGCCAGGGTGTAGGGGCTCGGGGCTTTCGAGCGCACCTGTGACGCGGGTTTTCCGGTAAGTCGACAGATCTCCACGGCGCGAATGAGATAGACGGCGTTGCGGCGTTCAATGGACGCGCCAGATTCCGGGTCGAGATGCATCAGCTCCTTCTGCAGGGTGACGCCTTCGTCGAGGTCGTAGATCTTCTGGAGTTTCGCGCGAAGAGCGGGGTCGGACGGCAACGGCTGCAGTCCATCGATGACGCTCGAGAGGTAGAGCATCGAGCCGCCGACGAGCATCGGCAGCACGCCGCGGGCGTGGCAGTCGGTGATGGCAGCTGTAGCAACCTCTTGGTACCAAGCGATCGTGGCGTTCTCTTTTGGGTCCAACACCGACAGCAGGTGATGCGGCACGCCCCTCATTTCCTCGGTCGTGATCTTGGCTGTACCGATATCGAGATGCTTGTAACACTGCCGCGAATCGGCGTTGATGATTTCGGCGGCAATCCCCTTTTCCCTTAGGGCCAGTGCGAGCTCAATCGAGAGGCCGGTCTTGCCACTGCCAGTCGGCCCCGTCACCACCACCAAGGGCTTGGGCGACTTGGCGATCTCCAGGGTCTTCTGGAGCGCGATGGAAAGCATGGTAGACACGATGCCCATTCTAGAGGCTTTTTTCGGCATCTAGAACATATTTCCTGGGCTCGTGCACTGAACGGAACCCGTAAACGAGTGTAGAATAGAAGAAAGACTTCATTTCCCCCTCCGCATGATTCATTCTTTCTATTCTGGCTATAACGCTGCTTCCAGCAAGTTGCCGCAGAACTTCCTTATTCCGACGGTCATCGAGAAGACCCAGTTCGGTGAGCGCGTGTACGACATCTACTCTCGCCTCCTTGAGGAGCGCATCGTCTTCCTTGGCACGCCGATCAACGACGATGTTGCCAACTCGATCATCGCCCAGCTTCTCTTCCTCGAGAAGCAGGATCCGAAGAAGGACATCACCTTCTACGTGAACTCCCCCGGCGGACAGGTAAGCTCGACGCTCGCAATGTACGACACAATGCAGCACGTGAAGCCCGATGTCTCGACCGTCTGTCTCGGCATGGCTGCTTCCGGTGGTGCTGTCATCCTGATGGGTGGTGCCAAGGGCAAGCGCTTCGCTCTCGAGCACAGCGAGATCATGATCCACCAGCCGCTCGGTGGCACGGAGGGTCAGGCCACGGATATCGCCATCCACGCTGAGCACATCCTGCGCATGAAGACCCTCTTGAACTCACTCATTGCCAAGCACTCGGGCAAGAAGGTGACCGAGGTGGCCAACGACACGGAGCGCGACAAGTTTATGACGTCCGCCCAGGCTCTCGAATACGGTCTCATCGACAAAATCATCAAGTCGGACCACGCCGGTCTCACCAAGTGAGCCGCGATCATCGACAAATAAAGAGCCCCGGTGACGGGGCTCTTTTAGTGCCAAGTGGGATGTGGCTCACTTCTTGGTTGTCTTAGTCGGGGCTTTAGCCGGTAGTGCAGCCGGCTTCTTGGCCGGGGCCTCGCTGCTCACAGCCATCTTCTGCATGGTTGGCGAGTGTGTGAGGACGACGATGAGGAGGAAGACGCCGAGCCAGATGAACGAGTTGTTCGCAGCGGCCATCATGTCCGTCATGTCGATGGAGGTGAGGACGGACTTCAGGAGCATGCCCGGGGCGATGGAGCCGAGGCCGATGCCAATGAGCCAGATGGCGACGTTGGTGCCGAGGTTTAAGGCGAAGAGTCCGCCGCCAATGATGTAGAGGGCGGGCAGGATGAAGGCCCAGATCATGCCGAGCATGTCGAGGGCACCGAGTCCGTCGCGCACGACGAGCGAGAACGAGCGGAACTGCATGTAGTGGATGAGTCCGACGCAGACCAGCGCGAGGCCAAAACTGACGCGCGCGATGGCGGCGGCAGTGGCGCGGTTAGCGGCGGCATTCTGAGATGTGTCCATGGAGGGAGGGGGAACCTCCTTATCCTGCGCATCTGTAAGCCGCTTTTCAAGCTACTACTCCACTGGAGCAGCAGAGCGGCAACACGAAAGCAGCATTCCGATGGTGCGACGACTCGCGTATCCTGCCTGGGTGTTCACCCTCCAGAGCAGCGGCCCACTCGGTCGGCGCGGCGTCATTCAGACTCCGCACGGCGAGCTTATCACTCCCCTCTTCTTCCCCGTGGGAACGAGCGGCGCGATGCGCGGACTGACGCACGAGCAACTGCTCGCGCTCGGCGCCGAGTGCCTGCTCGCCAATACGTACCACCTGCACGTGCAACCCGGCGAAGACATCGTGGCGCAGGCGGGCGGACTGCATTCGTTCATCAACTGGCAGAAGCCCATGCTCACCGACTCGGGCGGTTTCCAAGTGTTCTCGCTCAAGTCGATCCGCAAGATTACTGAAGAAGGCGTGGCGTTCCGTTCGCACCGCAGCGGCGCGCCGGTATTCCTCGGCCCGGTCGAGTCCACCACCATCCAGCACAAGCTCGGTGCTGACATCATTATGGTCTTCGATGAGTGTCCGCCCTCCACTGCACCGCGCAAGGCGCAGGTGGCCGCCGTGGACCGCACGCTCCGCTGGGCGAAGGTGTGTCGCGACACCCACCTGAAGCTCTGTGAGGAGAAGGGGCTTACGCCGGAGAAGCGACCCCTGCAGTTTGGCATCGTGCAGGGCGGTCTCGAGCGCGATTTGCGCGAAAAGTGCGCCGAGGAACTCCGCGCCATCGGTTTCGACGGGTACGCGGTGGGTGGGCTCGCTGTGGGCGAGACGGAGAATGAGATGTACGACGTGATCGATGTCGTCTGCCCGAAGTTGCCGGAAGACCAACCCCGCTACCTGATGGGAGTGGGACGTGTCAGCCAGCACCGCGAGTGCATTGCGCGCGGTATCGATTTCTTCGACTGCGTGCTGCCCATGCGCGAGGCGCGCCACGGCAACATCCACCTTTCAGATGGTTCCGTGCTCCGCATCCGCCGTACTGAGTACCAGACGGACTTCTCTCCCATTGATCCCAACTCCCCTTCTCCGGTCGGTCGCGAGTATTCGCGCGCCTACTTGGCACATCTCTTCCGCGCTGGCGAGCGCCTGGCCGAGACCATCGCCTGCACGCAGAATATGGCTGTCACTCTGGAGGCGATGCGGAAACTCCGGGCGGAGATGGATGCGCAACAAAAGTAAGCCAGGCGCGAGCCTGGCTTGGGTTTGAGGAAGAGATCGTCAGTTCACCGACGGTTGCGGTAGCCGCGTCTTGCGGCGGGGTTTTGGGGCGAAGATGGCCTCGTAACCCGCCGCGAACTTGGGATCGGTAGCGAGGTGGCCGCCGCTCTTCTTCTTTGGCTGGGCGCAGGTCGGCACCGGGGACGTCTGCTGGTGGCAGGGGCATTGGCAGCCGCTCACCAGGATTGTCGTTGCGGATACGAGCACGTGGATGTTCTGCGGCTTCTTGGCAAACGTCTTCATCAGGTCTTCCTTTGTTGAAAAGTACGCTGTGTCACGCTACGCCAGCGTGATGGCGGTATTTTCATGAAAAAGCACCTTCAGTCAATCGTTCTGATCGCGTTTTGCTACAAAAAACGCCCTTTCGGGCGTTTAAGAGTCGAGTGGTGGGTGGCTTACTTACCGACCTTCGTGATCTTGATCTCCGTGAAGTCCTGGCGGTGGCCCTTGGTGCGCTGGTAGCGCTTGCGGCGCTTGAACTTGAAGACGCGGATCTTGTCGGCGCGGCCGTGGCTGACGACCTCGGCCTCAACCGTGGCGCCGGACACCGTGGGGGCGCCGAAGGTCACGTTCTCGCCGTCGGCGAGGAGCAAAACCTGGTCGAAGGTGACGGTCTTACCAGCTTCAGCATCGAGCAGCGGCACCTTGATGGTGTCACCCTTGGAGACCTTCTCCTGGAAGCCGGCGATGGAAACGATAGCGAACATGGGTTGAATTGGCCGCAGCAGTGTAGTGAATCGCGGTGGGACACGCAACATAATATTGACGAGGTCGAAAGGTGGGTCGTGATCAGCCCTTTCTTAATCCCTTCTTAAGGCTCCATTCCTATGATTGTCGCGGTTCCAGAGCGAACCAATCCGTTCTTTCCTCCGAATCGACGCAGTCTACAGGACCACGCGCGATTCCCAACACCGATACCGACGTGCATGTGAAGGGGTGGCTCTGGGAGGCGTCACCCCTTCGGTACAGACCTACAGAATGCGCCAGCCGATCTTCGGATCCGGGCTGGCGTATTTATACTGGAGGGAATATTGACATTATTACATAATTATCTTAAATATACTTTAGTTTTGAAATCATCCGCAAAGACTGCGGGATGTTCCTTCAACCCAACGAGGTATTCATGTTCACTGAAATTCCCTTAGTTTACCTGCCGTATGGCAAGGTCGGCATTCTCTCCGATGTCCACGATCATCTGACAAACCTGCGCAAAGTTCTTCAAATCGCGACGGAAAGCGGGATCGATACTCTCCTGTTCGCCGGCGACTTCTGCTCGCCAATCCCGGTCGCGGAGATGTTGAAGTTCCCCGGCTGCATTCATGCCGTGTGGGGCAACGGCGACGGCGATCGTGTGAAGATCCAGCAACTCGCCGACGCCAGGCCCGGCATACTCTTTTTACACGGTGAGTTCGCTCACTTCCAGATGGGCGGCGCAAAAGGGCCGACGATCGCCATGACGCACTACTGGTTCTACGCGCAAGCGTTGGCTAGAACCGGCGACTACGATCTGGTCGTTTCTGGCCATACACACGAGAGTCGGCTGATGATGTTCTGTGGGAAGATCTGCCTCAACCCAGGCGAGGTCTATGACCTGAAGGGGGAGCCATCTTTTGCCATCTACGATCCATTGAAGCCCCTTGAGAGGCAGATCGAGTTCGTGAGACTGACCTGATGTGACATCAGGGAATGATTGTATTCGTTTTCCTACCTCTTTATTTAGAGGCGGGAGGCCCCCCAATGGGGGGCTTTTTTTGAGTTTATTCAAAAATGGCTTTTTCGACGGTTCAGTCGATTCTAAAAAGTGCCACCCTTGACATGAAGTGGGTATTTCACTATCTACTCGCCTGATATTTCCAATTCCCCCTCCCCTTTCGTATGAACCCTACACAAGAACCCCTGGTCCTGGGCTTCATGGGCCCTCCCGGCACCGGCAAGACCGTGGCCATGGAGATCGTCGAGTTTGAAGCCAACCGCCAGAAGACCGGCGAGACGCTCGGTCTCGGTCGTGCCCTCAACGTGGGTGTCGCCCGCAAGTCCACCTCGCGCCCCAGCCGCGGCGCCGACGACCGCCTCAAGGAGTCGGGTGTCGATGAGGCGGAGTTCGACAAACCAGAGATGATCGGCGTGTACACGCTGTCCAACAATGGCGCCAAGTACGCCTACCGCGAGTCGGCCCTCAAGGCCGAGGGCGTGGACGTGCTCATCGCCGAGCCCAGCTTGCACCACATCGAGGCCGTGAAGCTCCACCTCGGCGGCCGCCTCTTCACCATCTTCCTCGCCGCTTCCCGCGAGTACCGCCTGGCCCGCCTGAGCGGCCGCGGCACGGAGGATCCGGTGGAGGTCCGCAAGCGCGTGCTTGAGGGCGACGCCCAGATCATCATCGCCTCCATGCTCGGCGCCGAGATCGCCCAGGGTGCCGACACCCTCACCGATCCGCTGATGGTTGAGATCTTCACGAAGATCCAGGACTCCGACGACGATCTGGCTGTGGGGCAGCTGGCCCAGTACCTCGCCAACTACGCCGGCGGCGACGCCGAGGCGGCCAAGAAGTACGGCGAGTCGACGGCCAAGCTCTTCGCCCACGACATCCGCCACGTGCACGGCGGCCAGAAGGCCATCGAGCACGTTATTTCGCTCGATGATTCCTACCTCTCCAAGGACCCCAAGAACGAGGGCAAGTACCGCGAGGAGATCCTCGCTCAGCTTGTCCGCGGTTTGAAGGGCGCCTGATTCTCATTCGCTAACCACTCTTCACCTCTTCTTTATGTCTCACTTGGAACGCTCCGATGACGATATCGTCATCAACACGCCGATTGTCGGCTTCATGGGCCCGCCCGGCAACGGCAAGTCCGTGGCCATCAACACTGTCGAGTACGCGGACAACCGCGTCGAGATGGGTGAGCGCCTCAACCTCGGCCGCCCGCTGAATGTGGGCGTGGCCCGCAAGTCCACCTCGCGCGGCGGACGCGGCGCTGATGACCGCTTTAAGATCTCCGGCCTGCCGGAGTCAGCCTTCGACGATCCGAACATGATCGGTGTCTATCGCTTGTCCAATAACAACGCGCTCTACGGTTACCACGCCAACGATCTGCGCGCCTCGGAAGGCACAGACCTGCTCATCGCCGAGCCGAGCCTGCACCACATCACCGAGTTGAAGGACCGCATCCGCGGTCGCTTCCACGTGGTGTTCTTCGCTTCCGACCGCGCCTATCGCGACGCCCGCTTGAACGGCCGCGGCACCGAGGACCCGGTGGAGGTGAAGAAGCGCATCCTCGAGGGTGACGCTCAGATGATCATGGCCAACATGCTGGGTGCCCACATGGCCCGCGGCGTGGAGGAGCTGACCGATCCCGACATGGTGGCGCTCTTCGCCGCCGTTCGCTCGGCCAAGGATGATGCCGCCCGCGCCCAGGCTGAGGCAGAACTGAAGACGTACCTCGCTGCCTACGTCGGCGGCGATGCAGCCACGACCGAGAAGTATGCTACCTCGACCGCCAAGCTCTACGCCGGCGACGTTGCCCACCTCGAGGTCGGTGCCGACAAGTCGATCGACCACGTCATCACCTTCGATCCCTCCTACATCACGAAAAACCCGATGCAGGAAGGTAAGTTCCGCAAGGAGATCCTCGAGCAAGTCGAGGGCGTCCTCAGAAGCTGAGAGCGTTCCCCGTTGACCGAAAAAAGCCGCCCGACCGGGGCGGCTTTTTCGTGGCGAGGGGTTTTTTGGCCAGAAAGCCACGTTGCTCTTGTATTTTCCTTATATTCAACGAATAATGCCCGCGCACAATTTTCCTCTTTTCCTCATGCTCCGTCTCACGAAGACCATTTGTACCCTTGGACCCGCTTCCAACAATGAAGAGGGCATCCGCAAGCTCGCCGAGCGCGGCATGAGCATTGCTCGCATGAATTTCTCCCATGGCACGCAAGAGACGCACAGCGCCGTGGTGGAGTCGATTCGCAAGGTGAACAAGGAGGGCGGCTTCGATGTCGGCCTGCTCCTCGATACCAAGGGCGCCGAGATCCGCACGGGCGACCGCCCCGAGCCGCTGGCCGTGAACGCCGGCGACACCGTCGTCTTTTCCTTCGCTAAGGACAGCGACCAGTTCCCGGTCATCAAGGTGAACTACCCCGAATTCTGGAAGGACGCCAAGGACGCCCGCTTCATCCTCATCGACAGCGGTGAGCTGATGATGGACATCGTGAGCATCGAGGAAGACCGCGTGGTCGCCAAGTCGCAGGGCACGTACGCCATCGGCTCGCGCCGCCACATCAACCTGCCGGGCGCCGACGTGACGCTCCCCTCTCTCGCTGAGAAGGATTGGTCCGACATCGAACTGGGCTGCAAGCTCAAGCTCGACTACATCGCCATGTCGTTCATCCGCAAGGCGAGCGAAGTGCGCGAGGTCCGCGACTTCGTCACCAAGCACGGCCACCCGGACATCCTCCTCATCTCGAAGATCGAGAACGGCGTGGGCGTCGACAACATCGACGAGATCATCGAGGCCTCCGACGGCATTATGATTGCCCGCGGCGACCTTGGCGCCGAGATCCCGCTCGAGACGCTCCCCTGGATCCAGGACGACATCGCCGCTCGCTGCCGCAAGGCCGGCAAGCCGGTCATCATGGCCACCCAGATGCTCGAGAGCATGATCAAGAACCCCATGCCGACCCGCGCCGAGGTGACGGACGTCGCCCACGCCGCCTACATCGGCGTCGACAGCTCGATGCTCTCGGGCGAGACGGCCGCCGGTAAGTACCCCTTCGTGGCCCTCGAGACGATGATCCGCATCCTCAAGGAGACCGAGAAGCACCTGCCGGTCGGTCCGGTGAAGGCGCTCGGTTCGTCGGCTGCCGAGAAGGCCGCCGCTGACGTTGTCACGAAGGCTCACGCCGAGAAGGCCGCCGCCATCGTCGCCCTCGATGCCGGTCAGGAGATGATCCGCGCCCTGAGCCGCCTGCGCCCCTGCGTGCCGGTCTTTGTGGCCACTGAGAATGCCGACATGCTCCGCCGCCACCAGCTCTTCTTTGCTCTGCACCCGCTGAAGGTCGCTCCGGCCGAGGCCCTGAAGGCCATCAAGGACAAGCTGCCCGCCGGTTCGTCGGTCGTCACGGTCGACGCCTCGGGCGCCGCCTCCACTTCGTCACTCTAATTCTTTCCCCTTCCCCACTTCTCGTATGCCTACGATCAAGTCTCTCAAGGCCCGCCAGATCCTCGACTCCCGCGGCAACCCCACGGTCGAAGTCGACATGTGGCTCGACGACGGTTCCTTCGGCCGCGCCGCCGTCCCGTCCGGCGCCTCCACCGGTTCGCACGAGGCTCTCGAGCTCCGCGACGGTGACAAGAAGAACTACCTCGGCAAGTCGGTCCTCAAGGCCGTCGCCAACGTGAACGACGTCATCGCCAAGGCCGTCATCGGCAAGGATGTCGCCGACCAGCGCGCCATCGACAAGATCCTCAACGACCTCGACGGCACCCCGAACAAGGCCACGCTCGGCGCCAACGCCATCCTCGGCGTCTCCATGGCCGTCTGCCGCGCCCGCGCCGTCTCCGAGAAGCTCCCGCTCTACGCCTCGCTCGCCAAGCAGTTCGGCGTTGCAAACCCGGTCAAGCTGCCCGTTCCGCTGATGAACGTTATCAACGGCGGCGCCCACGCCGACAGCGGCCTCTCCTTCCAGGAGTGCATGATCGTCCCGGTCGGCTTCAATAACTTCTCCGACGCTCTCCGCGCCGGCGCTGAGACCTTCCACGCTCTCAAGTCCATCCTCAAGGAGGGCGGCCACGTGACCGCCGTCGGCGACGAGGGCGGCTTCGCCCCGCACCTGAAGGACAGCGACGACGCCTTCGGCACGCTCATGAAGGCCATCGAGAAGGCCGGTTACACGGGTAAGATGGCTCTCGCCATCGATGCCGCCGCCTCCGAGTTCTACAAGGACGGCAAGTACCACATCGACGGCCAGGAGCTCAGCTCCGAGGAGCTCGTCGCCAAGTACGAGGCTCTCTGCGCCAAGTACCCGATCGTCTCCATCGAGGACAGCCACGCCGAGGATGACTGGGCCGGCTTCTCCTCCATGGTCGCCAAGCTCGGCGGCAAGGTGCAGATCGTCGGCGACGACCTGCTCGTCACCAACGTCACGCGCGTGAAGCAGGCCATCGAGCAGAAGGCCGCCAACTCGGTGCTCATCAAGGTGAACCAGATCGGCTCGGTCTCCGAGACCGTCGACACCATTCAGCTCGCCCAGAAGTCCGGCTGGACGGCCATCGCCTCGCACCGCTCGGGTGAGACCGAGGACGTGTTCATCTCCAACCTCGCCGTGGGTCTCGAGTGCGGCCAGATCAAGACCGGTTCGCTCTCGCGCACCGACCGCATCTGCAAGTACAACGAGCTCCTGCGCATCGAGGAGGAACTGGGCGGCAAGGCCGTCTACCAGAGCCCGTTCAAGGCCTAATTCTTACGAATCAACCGCAAAAAAACCGGGGCACCGCCTCGGTTTTTTTGTGTCCGGGCCTATACTAGCGGCGATGACTCCCCTGCCCCACCGCTTCGGCTACCAATCCATGGGCACCACGTGGGAGGTGACCGTCTGGGACGACGTGCCGGTCGCCCGCATCGAGACGATGAAAGAGAAGATCATGGCCGATTCGACGGCTTTCGACGCTGCCTTCTCGCGCTTCAAGCAGGATTCCGTTGTCTGGCGCCTCACGCGCGAGACTGGCGTCCAGGAGGTACCATCCGATTTGGTGGCCATGCTCCGCCTCTACGAGAAGCTGGAACGGCTCTCGAAGGGGAGAGTGAACCCGCTCATTGGCTTCACCATCAGCGACATGGGCTATGACGAGACGTATTCGCTCCAGGCGAAGGACGTCATCCGCCCCGTCCCTCCCCTCCCCCAGACGTTGCGCCTCATCGACGATACGCACATCGAACTCTCTCAACCGGCGCTCATCGATGTTGGCGCGGTGGGCAAAGGGTACTTCGTCGACAAGATCTCGGAGTACCTGGAAGCCGAAGGCCTGCAGCACTTCCTCGTGAACGGCAGCGGTGACGTGCGCTATCGCACCGACGGCGAAACACTGCGGGCCGGCCTGGAACACCCCGGCGATCCCACCAAGGTGATCGGCGTCGTGAGCATCGGCAATGGCGCCATGTGCGGCTCGGCCGGCAATCGTCGGCGCTGGGACAAATATCACCACACCATTAATCCCCTGACGCTTACGTCTCCCGACGAGGTGATCGCCACCTGGGTGCGGGCCTCGAGCGCGGCCGTAGCCGATGGCTTGGCCACGGCGATGTTCCTCTGTGAGCCGGCGGACTTTGCCGGCGACTTCGATTTTGAGTGCTGCCTCCTCAACAAGGAGTTCCGTGTGCGCCAGTCGTCGGGGTTCGGCGCCAAGCTGTTCTAACAAAAAGCCCCGCCGTGAGGCAGGGCCCTTGTTCGGAGTCGGAAGATGCGAGATTAGGCGGAAGCCTCAGCCTTGATCTTGGCGACGGCGTCCATGAAGCCCTTGGGCGTCAGGGAGGAGCCGTTGATCACGCCGAGTGACAGGCTGTCGATCGACTTGCCAACCACGGCTGCTTCGTAGCCAGAACCAAACTTGGCCTGGAAATCCTTGCTCTTGCCCATCTTGGCCATGCCCTCGTAGGTAGCGGCGGTGATGATGCCGTCCTTGAGCGTGAGCGAGATCTGAATCTCATCGTTGCCGGCGGGCGACTTGTACTCGCCGGTGGCGGAGTAGGTGCCGTCCTTGTAGGACTTGGCAGCCATCGGCTCGGAGCTGCTGCTCATGGCCGAGGGGGCCGGGACGCGCGTGCGGGTGCGGGACGACGACGAGGAGGGCATGGCGCCATTGGCGTCGTCACTGTCGCCCACGGCAGAACAACCGACCAACAGGACGGTGAGCGCGGCCAGGGCCAGGGCGGGCGTCAAGGCGCGGGAGAATTCAGAGCGGCGGGCGGAGAGGGACATGGAAAAACGGGAATCGAAATAAGCGCGAGGAGAATACCTGAGAATGATTAAGAGATCCTTAAGAAATGGTATGGCGAGGCCATTTTCTGAGCGGAAGCGCTAGATGCAAAATGTGCCGGGACCGTTGCGAAATCGTTGGGTGTCCGATCGTCCTCGCGTATCATCGGGTCGATGGCGGACAATATTGCATCGGCCACTCTGACGTCCTGCCAGGAGAAGGCACTCGACATGCTCGAGCGCGAGGGAAACATTTTCCTCACCGGCGCGGCCGGCACCGGCAAAAGTTTCCTCTTGAATCGCTATTTGGCCGATAAGCCCACGGAGCTCTTTCCCATCGTCGCCAGCACGGGCGCGGCGGCGGTGCTGGTGGGTGGCCGCACATTCCACAGTTTTTTCGGGCTGGGCATTATGGAGGGCGGTATCGACGCGACGGTGGCCCGCGCCACGCGCAGTCCCAAATTGGTGCGGCGCTTGCTCACCGCGGCCTGTGTCATCATCGATGAAGTCTCGATGCTCTCGGGTACCACGCTGCTCGCCGCCGAACGGGTCGCCCGTACGGTGCGCGGCAAGAACGAGCCATGGGGCGGGCTCCGCATCATCGCGGTCGGCGACTTTGCGCAGCTGCCGCCGGTGACGCCCGGTGCGCAGGTGAAGGATTGGGCCTTCCTGCATCCGGTTTGGCGCGAGAGCAATTTCCAGCCGGCGCTGCTCTCTACCGTCATGCGCACGCGCGACGGCGAGTTCCTCGACGTGCTCAACCTGGTGCGGGCCGGCGCGGCCAACGAACAGGTGCGCGCTTTCCTTGAGGAACGTCTCGTAGACGATACGGAGTTCATCGAAGGGACGCGTCTCTACGCGCACCGCCATTCGGCCGAGAGCTACAACTTGCACCGTCTTGCTTCGCTCGGCGGCGAGGAGCGGAGTTTCCCGACGCTCTATGAAGGCGACGAGCGGTCGGTGGAGACGGCCAAAAAGTCGATGCCCGTGCCCGACATCCTCCAGTTGAAGAAGGGCGCGCTCGTGATGATGCGCAAGAATGATGTCTCCGAGGAGCGGCTCTTCGTGAACGGCAGTCTCGGCCATGTGACTGGCATTGCGGAGGAGGTGCTGACGATTCGCCTGCTCACCGGCCCGGAGATTGAGGTGGAGAAGCAGAAATTCTCTGCGCTCGACGGCGACGGGCGCGAACTCGCCGCCGCGTGGAACTTCCCCGTGACGCTGGCCTGGGCCACCACCATCCACAAGGCTCAGGGGACGTCGCTCGATTCGCTCATTGTCGATCTCTCGGCCCTCTGGGAGCCCGGCCAGGCCTACGTGGCCATGAGTCGCGTGCGTTCCGGCGCCGGCCTTCACGTGGAGCGTTGGCAGGCCTCATCCATCCGCGCCGAGCCGCTCGTCACGCAGTTTTACGATTCGCTGGCAGTGGAGATGGAGCGCTACGTGCCGCGCGCGTTCTTCGCGCCCGTCGACCTGCGCCAGCGCGAGGCGGAGCCGGATGAAGAGCAGGAAGTTCGAAGGATGGCCAAACGCAGCGCTGCCAAGGCAAAGAAGCGCGCCACCGACTTGCTCAGTCTTGTGCGCGAACGCGCCTCCCTTCAGGAGATGGTCGACGCCACCGGCTATAAGGCTGATCGCCTGCCGCTGCATTTGGAGAAGCTGCTGCGCCAGGGGGAGATGTTCTCGCTTCAGCACCTCATCGAAGACGTGCCGTCGCTGGGTGCTATCCGCGAGGCCTTCGAGACCTGTGGCCTCGCTAAATTGAAACCGGCGTACGAGCACCTCCGTGAGGAAGTGGATTACGACACACTGCGCCTGGTGCGCTGCGCGATGCTGGCGGAACAGGCGGCCTGACTCAAGCGCGCTTCCAAGTCTGAGCGGTCAGCCCGGCCGTGAAGAGGAAGAGCGATACGTCGCGGACAAAGACGTCCGAGAACCCTTCGCCCTCAAAGACGATGAGGCAGAGTTCGAGCAGCGTGAGGGCGGCGATGAGCGTCCAGAAGCGCGGCCAGATGCCCGAGAGCACGCCGAGCGCGGTGACGATCAGGACGACTGCGTGCAGCTGCACGAGCAAGGCGAGCGGCGCGATGGCCGACATGTAGCCGGGTACGTAGGTGCTCCACATTTCGGGCTCCTGGAGTTCCCAGACGCCGAAGGCGATGAAGCAGAAGGCGACGCCGAGGCGAGCCAAGAAGATGGACAAGGTGGGGAGCTGCATGCGGCCCACTCTATGCCTCGCCTTGGCCCCATCAAGCAAAAACGCTAGCATCGAGGCCTGATCTCCTCCCCTTTCATCATGCGCCGCACCCTGTCTATTCTTTCGCTTGCTGCCGTTCTTTTGACCGCTTGCGGTTCTGGAGACCGCGCCGCCGTCGAGGCCTACCTCTCCCAGACCGAGCCGGTCGCGATCGAGCTCTCGGAGACGGGTTCGCGCTTCGAGACGCTGATGAATGTGCAGGCAGACGCCTTGAGCTGGACCGAGGCCGAGAAGACCGAGCTGAAGGACATCCTCGCCGACATGCAGACCTTGAAGGCTCGCACCGAGGCCCTGACCGTGCCGAGCGAACTCACGACCATCCATGCCCTGATGCCCCAGGCCGTCGGCAAGATGATCGACGCCATTAAGATCGTGGAAGCCATGGCCGATGATCCGTCTAAGGCCAGCGAAGAACAGCTCAACATCGCCGTCGCCAAGACTGAAGAAGGCGGCACCTTGGCCGAGCAGTATGTGACGCGTTTGGGTGAGTATCTGAAGAACACGTATCCCGACCTGCTCGAGGCCTGAGCGCTATACTCGGTCCATGGATCGAGCCGAGTTTGAGCGTATCGCCCGCGAGACCATCGATGCCCTGCCGGAAGCCATCCGCGCCCGCGTGCAAGACGTGGCCATCGTCATCGATGACCGCGAACCGCCCAAGCGCGGTAAGCTCCTGCTCGGCCTCTACGAAGGCGTGCCCATCACCGAGTGGGGCCGCGATCAACTCGTGACCTTACCCGACAAGATTACTCTGTTCTCGCAGGCCATCATCGAATCCACCGAGAATGATGACGAGATCCCACAAGCCATCCGCGAGACGCTCTGGCATGAAATCGCACATTTCTTCGGCTTTGAGCACGACAAGATTGATGAGATGGAAGCGCGTTGGCAGCGCAGGTATAACGCTTAGGCGGCTTTCTTGAGCACATCTATCGCTTTCGCCGCGCCAGCGAACTCTTTGACCTTTACCCACTTACCTTTCTCGAGCTCCTTGTAGTGTGTGAAGAAGTGGCGAATCTTCTCGCGCGTCGGTGTATCGAGATCGGTCACGTCGTGAATGTCGTCGTACCAGCGGTCCACGTCGTGCGCGGGCACGGCCAAGATTTTCTCGTCGCCGCCGGCTTCATCTTCCATTTCGAGCAGTCCCACCGGACGCGCCTTCACGACGCATCCCGGCATCACCGGCTGGGCCGAAATGAGCACCACATCGACGGGGTCGCCGTCGGCGGCCTTGGTATCTGGCACGAAGCCGTAGTTGAACGGGTACACCATCGAGGTGTGCAAGAAGCGGTCGACGAAGAGCACGCCCGAGGTTTTATCGAGCTCGTACTTAATGGAAGAACCCTGCGGGATCTCGATGAGCACGGGCATCTCGGCCGGGAATGACTCGGAGCGGAGGTGGAGTAGGCTCGGGGCGGACTTCATGCGTGGGTGGAAGAAATTGGGACAATAACCATACGCATAAACCCTTCGGCAATCCAGGGTTTACCCGAGAATTTCCGCTTCTTTGCGCACGCAACGAGGCAGGCGGAGAATTCGGGCGTGACCAAGCTCCTGCGTTCCACCTCCATCCACACGACCCTCGTCGTCTGCGGCATTGTGATCGGCACGGGCGCGCTGCTCACCCTGATGGGGCGCATCCCCTGGTGCACCTGCGGCGTCGGCCTTTGGACGTCGTCCGCTTGGTCGAGCGAGACGTCGCAGATGCTCGCCGATCCCTACAGCTTCTCGCACGTGCTGCACGGCATCCTGTTCTTCTGGCTGCTCCGTTGGATCTGGCCGCGCTTCTCGTTGCGTCGGCTACTGGTTATCGCGCTGCTCATCGAGGTGGGCTGGGAGCTCTTCGAGAACTCGCCGTTCATCATCGAGCGCTACCGCGCCAACACCGCCTCGCTCGACTACTTCGGTGACAGCGTACTCAATTCCCTCGGCGACCTGTTCTCGGAAATGATCGGCTTCTGGCTGGCCTGGAAACTCCGCTGGCGCTGGGCGCTACTGCTCTTCATCGCCGTCGAGCTTCTCATGCTGGCGCTCTACCGCGACAATCTCACGTTGAACGTGCTGATGATTGTCTGGCCGCTGGGGGCCATCAAGGAGTGGCAGATCGCCGGGCACGCGCTCAGTTGAGTCTCACTGCCGGGGCGTTGCTGGGGTTGTCAGGCTCGTCCGGAAAAACTCGGCCGTCTTCCGCATGAAGTCATTCCATTGCGGGCCGAATTCGTGGGCTTCGCCGGGATACTCGACGTACGTCACCTCGCGGCCAGCGGCGGTGAGGTTCTTGGCAAGATCGTCGGACCACGCCTTGGGCACGTCCTTGTCGGCGCTGCCCTGGAAGAGCGTGATTGGCGCTTGAATGCGGCTTAAGTACGTCTTCGGTGAGAAGAGGTCCCAGCGCTCAGGGTTCGTCTCGCGCGTGCCGAACTCGGCCACGGTGCGGTCGCCTTCGTCGCGCTCGGAACGCCAGCGCGAGAAGTTCTCCCACACGTCGGCGTTCACTGGGGCGTAGAGCACGGCGGCCGAGACGAGGTCGGGCCGGCCGGTGAGCACCGCGAGCGTGACGCCGCCGCCGAGCGAGTGGCCTATCATGCCGACACGTGAGGCATCGACACCAGGGAGGTTTGCGGCGCGCAGGGCATTCACCGCATTAGCGCTGTCCATCGCGTACTCCAGATTGGCGTCGTACACGTTCTCGGTCATCGGGCTTTCATCGGAGCCGGCGTGGCCGCGGTAATCGGTGTGCAACACCACGAAGCCCTGGCGCGCGAGATAGTCCTGCTCACGCTTCAGTCCCCTCCCCTGCGTGTAGACCGATGGCGCAATGTAGCCATGGTTCAGGATGAGCGCCGGGAATGGACCGTCACCCTTGGGAATATTCAAGATGCCCGTGATCTTCAGGCCATTGCTGAGATAGTGGATGTTGTAGCGCGTGTAGGCCTCGTTCTCGACGACGACGGCATCGAGCGTCAGCCCGGTGCCGACGAGGCGCATCGTCGAGAAGTGGTCGATAGTGAGTGACGATGGCAGTTGCTCGAGCGGTGCTTCGGAAGATGACGAGTACGTGGATGCAGCACTGGCGCTCGACGAAGATCCGACTGACACTGGGTCGGTCGAAGGGGGTATGGTGCAGGCGGTGAGGAGGGCGGTGACTAGGATGAGGTGTTTCACATCGTCAGAGTAGCAGTCCCCTCTTTTTAAACGGGGGTGTGTTCGAATGATGGCTGACTAGATTGCCACCATCGCGTTTCATTCACTGCAATTTGATTTCATCTTGTGGAAGTCATAAATCTGCACTTGGCTAAATGTTGACTAATCTGCGTAATATTACTATATATAAAGATGTTCTTTGAGAACATTGGCAAGGTTTAGAAGAGACAAGCACTCTACGCATCGCCAGTGCTTAGGGCGCTTGTCTCACTTCCGAGACAGCGCGGTAACTGATCATTCGGTATTCACCTGAAAGGAGTGCGACCATGAGTCGTACGCAACAACTGAAGTCCGAAGACGCGTCCTTGGGTCTGGCTCACGAGCACGTTTGCACTGATGCTGCGATGCAAGCCTTGATGGCAGCCGTCAAAAAAGGCGTCCAATGCGAGAACGGAGTCTACCGGTTCTTCGACCCTGGCATTCCGCTCGTCGTGCTGCGAGACCTGTTGGCTCGGCAAGAGAAACTTTTCTATGCCCAGGACTGGTACGACCAGTACGACTGGGCGAAGCGCGAGGATGCTCCGCAGGAGCGGACTCTCCGGATTCCGGTCGAAGGTTCCTTCAACAAGGCCTTCGCCGATCAGAAAAAGCTTCTGACTGCCGACGAAGAAGTGGCCTCAACGCGCACCGTCGCCATGTTCCTCGTCATCACAGTGCTGTCGACTGGCAAGCGTCTCTTGCCGGATCGTTACGTGTGTTGCATCGACAAGGACTCGGACAGTAGTCGCGTCATCGTGGGCTTCTTCGATGCCGACGACCTGCACGTGTACTACAACGCGGATAAATTCTGCCATCCGCATATCGGGGTAGCAGCCGCTCGGAAGTCCTGAACATTGACCTCTTGAAGGCTTGCCTTCTTGCCTGCCCGCCGAAGCTCGATTTGGAGTGAAGGTGGGAATTCTTACACCTCCGCGACATTTTCGCGGAGGGTTTTTAAAAAGCACTCCATACGTGCCTTACTCTTGCAAGCGGAGTGGCGGTTCCGTCTCGCGGCGATGAGGGAAGTTTGGTCGAACGCCGGCACATCGGCTGTGCCCTGCAGTAACGGCTCGCCTTGGTGCACGATGACGCCGGCATCCATGACGTAGATGCTTTGGGCAGAAGGTAGCGCCCACACGTTGCGATGCACCCCCACCTTGCGGAGGCACTCGGCGAGCAACGGAAGGCCCCCCTGTTTTCGGTCGATTGGCCATGGCGAAGCGTATGGCTGCCTGCAGTGTTTCTTGAGCTGTTATAGTCTCAGAATAGCAAGGTTCTGAAAAATACCCTCGCGACGGATCGCGAGGGTACAAATGTTTGTTGCTTGCACGTCAGATTCAGATTTTCTGCGCGGCGGACAACCAGACACGGTCATTGCGGTAGCCATCTGCGTCGAAGTTGACGCACGCGCGACCATCGTGGACCGTAAATACGGTGCGGTAGTCGTAGTCGTCAGGCAGTATTTCCGCGCAACGGCACCAGTTGTTGTTCAAGAGATCGTTGTCGGTCGCCACCAGGTGGACGAGCAGTGCCGTCGTAGCAACAGTAACAGGCGCAGGCTGGAGTGTTTTGTCGAACGTCTTGAGGTGGCTCACCTGTTCATTCCAACTCTTCCCGTTCGAGTTGGGGACGTAGAGCAGGACTCTGTAGTAGCCGGGTTTCGCCGTCTCGATCATCTTGTTGTCGTACCATTTATTGTCCTGCTGCATTCGCAAGCAGCTGCGGAGCGTGGTCAGATCCCATCCGCCGTAGTAGATGACGATTTCGCCGTCACGCGCTTTTGGCACGGGATCGCTGTTATTGCAGTGCAGACCGAGGAGGCGGCTGGTCATGGCAGCGCTGTAGACGATGCCGGTACCCATCGAAATGGGCTTCGCTGCGCCGGGAAACGCGGTCACGATGTGTTGCAGTTCACTGAGCTCTAAGTTGAGCATCTTTAGCCAGTTGTCGGGCGTGAGTCCGGCTTCTTGTAATCTCTTGAGTCCCGTCGTTATCTTTTTCTGCGGGAGACTCGTGAGGCTCGTACTTTTCGTCTGCATGATGAATTCCTGTACCCGTTGTACGGGCAAGTGTGGAATACCGATGGCCGTCGGCTCGGTCCGTCTCTCGGTTGGCACCAGAGACAAGCGCCCTAGGTATGGGCATACGCAGAGCGCTTGTCTCTTCTGAATCTTGACGTTGCTGTGAAAGAAACATCTATATCTAAAATATAATATTATTATTAATTAGTCAATATGCAACATTTCTGCACTTTTCGACTATCAGCAAAAGACTCTGCTTTCTCGCAGAATGATCATGGCTGGGGAGGAAGGATTCGAACCTTCGAATGGCGGCTCCAAAGGCCGCTGCCTTACCACTTGGCGACTCCCCAAGGCGTACTCCTAGTATACCAGCGTTTTGGCTTAGCGCTGAGCAAAGACATTATATAAAAAACGATCTGACGCCATATCTACGCTAAATCCCCTCTTTTCTGTGGTTTTGCGCTTGATCCCCTGAGATGTCGCCTTTTCTTGGCGAAGCCTCTTTTTGCTGTCAAAATGCCCAGAGAATTCGATGTTTAAGATACTTGACAATTTATCAGAAAACATGCACGATGCTTTGCCAATGGTTTCCCCCGTCTCCTTTATGTCCCCCTCCCGCTTTCTCCGTTCGGGTCTCGTCACGGCCGCCCTCGTCCTGGGTTCCGTCACGACCGCTTCTGCCGCCGATGTCGCCATCTCGGTGAGCGGTCCGAGCTCCGTCGACCGGGGCCAGACCTACGGCTACACCGTCACGGTGCGTAACAACGAGAACAGCACGTTCAGTGATTTCTCGGTCGTCTACAATATCAACGGTGCGGGCGGCATCCTCGCCAACACTACCTACCAAAGCACCAGCCGCGGCTGCACCGTCAGTAACGGCAGCACCGTCACCTGCTCTGGCTTCGTCTTGGGTGCCTACCAGGAGCAAACCTTCACGGTCACGGTCCGTGCCAACGACAATACCACCTGCGGCAGCACGATCGATTACATGGCTAGCATCGTCTACAGCGGCATCAACCAGGCTTCCCGCTGGAGCAACAACGCCCGCGCCACGGTGAACTGCGGCAGCGGCAGCTCGAGCAGCTATAGCTCGTCGAGCTCCTCCACCAACTACGGCTACGTCGATATGTCTGTCACGCAGACGGGCCCGACGTCGGTGAACCGCGGCAACTCCCCTCGCTACACGCTGACCGGCTACAACACCGGTTCGTCGACGGCCTACGACGTCGTCTTGAGCGCCACAGTGCCTGCCGGCCTCACCTTCCAGCCCTCGCTCAGCAGCTCCGGCTGTTACGTGAGCGGCAGCACGGTCTACTGCCCCGTCGGCACGGTCAACGCCGGTGCCACGCGCAGTGCCGATGTCACCTATAGCATGCCCGACACCTCGTACCGCTGCGGCGACAGCTATGTGCACCGCGGCTACGTGACCACTTCGAGCGGCGACAACAACAGCGGCAACAACTCCACTTCCCTCACGACCTACGTAGATTGCAACGGCGGCAGTGGTTCCAGCGACCGCGGTTGCGTCGACATTGAGTCGACCGTCTACGACCTCTCCGGCCGCGAGATCGCCAACCCCGGCTTCACCGTCAGCTTGAGCAACGGTGCCCGCGTCACCACCGACCGCAGCGGCAACGCTCACTTCTACGATGTGCCGGTCGGCACCTACACGGTGTCGATGGCTCTCTACTCGCCGTTCTATCTCGACTCAATGAGCCCTTATAACGGCAGCATCTACGTCGACGATTCCGGCTGCGAGCGCGTGTACTTCCGCATCGTCAGCCGCACGAACAACCCGTACTCCAACAAGGCCCAGTGCGAAGACGGCATCGATAACGACGGCGATCGCCGCTACGACTACCCCGGTGACCCCGGCTGCTCGAGTTACAACGACAACAACGAGTACGACTCGAACAACGGCGGCACGACGTACTACTACAACAACTACTCGAGCCGCACCCGCACGACCACGTACTACAACACCGACCCGTACGTGGCCCAGGTGCAGAACTACGCCAATAACAACCGTCGCGGCGGCGTGACACTCGACAAGCGCGTCGACCGTCTCGAGGTGCTGCCGGGCGGCGTGGTCTCGTACACCATCGTCATCCGCAACAACGGCAATGCCAACGTGCGCGACGTGCAGATTGAGGATCGCTTCGACAACCGCATGCGCGTGGTCTCGCTGACCTCGGGCGGCGCGGTGGGCGGCGGCCGCATCATCTGGAACCTCGGCACGGTGGCCGCAGGCGGCAGCAAGACGGTCCGCGTGACCATGCGCCTCGACGGCTCGCTCCGCCACGGCGACTACCTGACGAACAACGCCCGGGCGACGGGCAGCTTCGGCACCCTGAACGACAGCGCCTCGGTGCGCGTCGTCTCGCAGATGCCCGCGACCGGCTTTGACCTGAGCTCCCTCTTCGGCGGACCGTCCTCGGGCTCCGGCCTTCCGATCGCCCTCCTGAGCCTACTGGGCTTGGCTGGCGCCGGCATCGGTGCCGGTGGCGCCTTCGGTCGCCGCTTCATCTAAGCCGTTCCTTCAACCTTTTAAGAAATTGGCCCGCAAGGGCCTTTTTCTTTGGTTTACTATAAATTGACAAATATAATAAATAGTGTTTAATTTAATTAGTCTGGAATCTAAACCGACTGACCTTTCACTCCAGAGGAACGTGATGGCCACTGCAACGTACGTCTACGCTTTGATTCTGTTCGGTAAGGATCATCTGTTGGTTTTGCAGCAAACCGTCCAGGGGTGGTCCCTGCCCTGCACCCGGGTGTTCCCCGGCGAAGACGAACGACAGGCACTTACCCGCTGTTTGAAAGAGTTCGGGTACGACGAGGTGGAGGTGATCCGGTCGATCGGACCACGTCACTACTTCAAGAGCGGCGTCGATGCTTCTGCCTTTGAGGTTGAGGTCTTCAATGCGGTAAGCCTGCCTGATGAGTTTCGGTTGATGGGCAAGGAGCAGGCGGCAAGCGTACAGCTCATCGATGAGCCGGCGATTCAGCGGATGATCTGGGATGGCTTCTCCATTTTGCAACCTTGGACGAACGTTCCGAGCCCGGTGCCCTTCGAGTTTTTGCCCATCGAGGATGGGATCTACTGCGACCCTGGCATGACGCACCTCTTGGTTGAGGACTATCCAGAAGGCGGCATAGCGAAACGCCGCCAGTGGCCCCGCCTCGACCCCACCTCCCCGACGGGGAAGATGGAATCCATGTAACCGGAACGAGACGTCGTTCCCCTACACTAAGACCCCGCGACTCGTTCGCGGGGTTTTTGTTATACTGTAAAAAGACGGGCGGTTCGCTCAGTTGGGCCCGGTCTTGCGAAGCGAGCCGGCAAATAAAAAGCATCGCGATGCTACGGCGTGTATTCTTTCACTCAAACGGGCGGTTAGCTCAGTTGGTCAGAGCATCGAGCTTACACCTCGAGGGTCACAGGTTCGAACCCTGTACCGCCCACCACACTTCGCTCCCTGCGGGGAGCTTCGCGTGGCTAGCCATCAGTCATTCTTGGTGTACATGCGAAGTGTGCCCCGCGGAGCCGAAGGCGGAGTGGGGCTGTTCGAGCAGTCGATGGAACGTACAAAAGCCCAGAGGTATGTTGAGATATGCCTGTCGAATTGTTCCCTTACGTATTTTGGAACAATTGAGACCAAGATTGTTCCATGTTCTATGTCTATCTTCTGGCATTAGAAAATGGCCAATATTATGCAGGATATACTAAGAATCTCGAGTCTCGCCTGCAGAGACACGCGAACGGTTTTGTGAGAACAACGAGTCGTATCCATCCGAAGGAGCTTATCTTTTATGCAGCTTTTGTCAGTGAAGCGAAGGCTTTGGACTTTGAGAAATATCTTAAAAGCTCCTCCGGGTTCGCATTTCGCAATAAGCGGCTGCTTTGAGCGTCCTCCCTGTTTCACTGCCTTTTCTGGGTATCTACACGTTGCTCAAAGAATGTTTTTGGCCTAAAATCCGCCCATGAATATGATTCTCATGTCCATCGAGGTCGTGGTGGCGCTCCTGCTCTGCCTGTCGATCCTCATCCAGCAGCGCGCTTCCGGTCTGTCCCAGAGCATGGGCGGCTCCGGCGTCACGTACGCCCAGCGCCGCGGCGCCGAAAAGGTGCTCTTCCAGGCCTCTGTCGTCCTGGGTGCCATTTTCTTCGTCATCCCGGTCCTGCAGTGGTTCATCGCCTAAATGCGACGTACCTTACTTTCGCTGTTTTCCGCGTCCAGACGTTTCCAGGGCTGGATCATCGCCATCTGTATCCTGGCCTTCCTTGGAAGCCTCGCCGGACTTCTCTACCGGTTCTGGCTGGATAGCACTGTCCAGGTGCCTGCGCGCGGCGGCACCTACATCGAGGGATCCGTGGGCGAGGTAATGCCCTGGAACCCGTGGTTTACGATGCAGAATGATGTGAATCGTGACATCGTCTCGCTCGTTTTCTCTGGTCTGCAGCAATACGACCCGGAGACTCGTGAGGTGAAGGATGATCTCGGCACGCTTTCCGCTTCGGCTGATGGCAAGGTCTATACCGTTACGCTCCACGATCATCTTTTTTGGCACGACACTACCGCGGAGAATCCGCATCCCGTCACCGCGGACGACATTCTCTTCACCTTCCAAACCATTCAGGATCCAGCCTTCCCCAATCCCCCACTGCGCGAGAATTTCGCGGGTGTGAAGATTGAGAAGGTGAACAACAAGACCGTCACGTTCACGTTGGATGAGCCGTACGCGTACTTCCGCACCAACCTCACGTTTGGCCTCCTGCCTAAGCGTTCTTTTGATGGCATCCCGGTGGCGCGCTTGGAGCAGACGGGTGTCGAGTTCGGCCTGAAGCCCGTGGGCGCCGGGCCGTACCGCTTAAAGAGCTTTGCTCAGACTGATCTTTCAAGTGAAGTCATTCTCGAGAAGTTCCAGCGACCACTCTCTGAGCAGTACCGCTTAGAACGCGTGATTTTTAAAGTGTTCCCCGATTACCTGTCGCTCCTCTCGGACCTGGGCAACCTCGACGCGATCCGCGTGGTGCCGCAGAGCGATGATGGCCACCCGGTGATTCCCAACAACTTCCAGGCCCGCACCTACACGCTGCCGCAGTACGTAGCCCTCTTCTTTAACCTCGATAACCCCATTGTTGCCGACCAGAAGCTTCGCCTCGGCCTCCAACTTGGTACTGACAAGCAGGCCATCGTCGACGCTGTCGACAACGGCGTGATCGTCGACACTCCCCTGCTCGAGATCGACACCTCCGATTGGCGGTACCAGTTCGATCCCGATGCGGCCCAAGGTTCGCTCTATGAGTCGCAGTGGTATTTCCCGGAAAAGATCCGCCTGCAAGATCTACTTGAGAAGCGCGAGACCAATCGCGTCGGCTCGCTCAAGGTGGAGCCTGTCGTCCTGCTGGCCACCGGCAGCACGCTGACGCTCACCGGCAACTTCGATAACGTGCCGAAGCCTCGCGTCAACGGCGTGCGTGTCCAGACCGGCGCAAGTTCGGGCCAATGGATCGTCACCCTGCCTACGGATACGAGCGGCACGGGAGCGCTGGTTCCTGGCGAGAATATCATCCGCCTGACCAACGAAGAGGGTCGCATCCTCGATTCTGCCTCGCTTCTGCGCGTTACCGATGAAGCGACGCTCGCCAGGGCTCAGGCCGAGCAGCAGCTGGTGGAGCGCTTCGTCGCCTCGCGTGACGATGATCTTCCCGCCGATCAACGCCTCACGGCTGCCGATCTGAAGCTCGATGGTGGCTTTCTCCGCCTACGCACGCCGGATGATACCATCGGCATCCGCCAGAATGATGCCGGCCGCACCCTCAAGCTCGTCCTTTTGACGAGTAGTTCGCCTCCTGCCTACAAGATTGTCGCCGACAAGATTGCCGAGCAGTGGCGTCAGCTGGGCGTGGACGTCTCGGTGGAGGTGCCCAGCACGCGCGCTGACTTTGAGTCTCGCCTCCTGCGCCGCCAATACGACGTCCTCCTCTATGGACAGTCGCTGCTTAATAACTTGGACGCGTACCCCTATTGGCACAGCAGCGACGTGCAGAAGCAGACC
Organism: uncultured Candidatus Peribacteria bacterium; assembly: GCA_964515645.1. Classification (GTDB taxonomy): domain Bacteria; phylum Patescibacteriota; class Gracilibacteria; order Peribacterales; family Peribacteraceae; genus JAGOUB01. The sequence continues at coordinate 26,514 of CAZEVM010000001.1, forward strand.
GACGACGAGAACGAGCTGCGTCTGGATGCGTACAATCTCTCGCAGTACGCCTCGACCGAGGCCGACGTGCTTCTGGAGAAGATCCGCGGCACCAACAACGAGGATGAGCGACTGGGCGCCATTGCCAGCTTGCGCGAGGTGCTGAAGCGCGACACGCCGGCCATCGTGCTCTATACCCCCGTCTATACCTACGCTCACCGCGATGATATCCGCGGTGTCGACCTGGGACACCTCTCAATGCATGCCGACCGCATGCACAGCCTCTCCAAGTGGTATGTCCGGCAAGAAAGAGTATTTAAACCCGGTCTGGGCTGGACGTCATTCTTCTCTTGGCTGGGTGGACAATTAGACGGTTCGAGCGTTTCGTCTGGGGCGTCATCTGGGGCACTATCGTCAGCCTCCGCTGGCAGCACGGACCTTTAACCGACGAGAAACCGCCATGCGGACAAGGAAAAGAGGATTGACCCGCCTTGCCGCACTCAGTAAAATGGTCGGGCCTTAATAAGACATGGAAGTTCTCCTCCTCCAAAACGTGGCCAAGCTCGGAAAGAAAGATGACCTCCTGGTCGTCGGGGATGGCTTTGCCCTCAACTACCTGCTCCCCACCCGGCAGGCCATCGTCGCGACCCCGCTCGTGCGCCGCCGCTACGCTGACCGCATCCGCGAGCGCGCTGAAGAGCGCGAGAAGGAGAAGTCCAACCAGGAAGGCACCGCCAAGGCCCTCTCTGGCAAGGTGATCACCTTCAAGAAGAAGGCCACCAAGACGGGCAAGCTCTACGCCGCCATCTCCGAGAAGGTCCTCTCCGAGGCCCTCCGCGATCAGCACGGCATGGACATCCTGGCTGCGGACATCGAGATCGGCCAGCCGATCAAGTCTGTCGGCAAGAGTGAGGTCTCCGTGCGCATGGGTGGCCAGAAGCTGCCGATCAGCGTCGTCGTCGAGGCCGAGGCTGGCGAGTAAATCATCATACGCGAGTGCGAATTTCTGCTAGTTTCACTGTGCATGGCTGAAGTCCCTCGCGTTGGCGTTGGCATCCTTATCCTGAAGAATCGGCAGATTCTTCTCGGTCTACGGAAAGGTTCGCATGCTGCCGGTACGTGGGCAGCGCCCGGCGGACATTTGGAGTTCGGTGAGACATTTGAAGGCTGTGCTCTGCGTGAGATTGATGAAGAGATCGGTGATGTGTGTGTTCAGAATATCCGTTTCGCAACGGCGAGTGGCGATCTGTATCCCGATGTCGGTCGCCATTACATCACCATCCTCATGGTTGCTGATTACGTTTCTGGTGAGCCAGAAAACAAGGAGCCGGAGAAATGCGAGGAGTGGCGGTGGTTCAGCCCCGCAGAGTTGCCGGAGAACCTGTTCCCCGCCCTACAGAGCATCTTTGGCCGCGGCTTTGATCCGTTCGCGACTTGATGGCTCTTGTGGGCCACTCGTTCAGTTGGGCCGACGGCGCGCGAGTGCTGGCGCTATTAAACGAGCGTGCTCGAACCAACTGATTCACTTCCCTCACGGGGTTCCTTTATGATGCGTACGTGGGCCAGTAGCTCAGTTGGGCCCGGTCTCGCGAAGCGAACCGGCTTATAAAAAAGCGTGCTCGAACCAACTGATTCACTTCCCTCACGGGGTTCCTTTATGATGCGTACGTGGGCCAGTAGCTCAGTTGGTTAGAGCTCCGGACTTATACACCGGCGGTCGATGGTTCAACTCCATCCTGGCCCACCATCGCTTTCATGCCCTGGACACCATATTTCGTTGGCGGCAAGGCGCATCCCGGAGTGGAGGTGGATGCCGATATTCTGTCGGGCGTTCCCGTCTTTTCTGCTCGAATCGCTCCTGGTGGCGGCACGCTGCCGCATCGTCATAGCGGCACCGAAACCATCAGCATCCTTCAAGGAGAGGGGCGACTGACCGTCGGAGCCGTGGTTCGAGCGGTGGGACCGGGCGAGACCGTGGTCGTGCCAGCGCTGTCACTCCATCGCCTTGAGAATGTGGGTACCGACTTTTTAGTGGTATCGGCGCAGTTTGATCCTCCTTTCGCTCAGCAACGCACAACGTTCGATGTTTGATTGTACGCGGAGTATCCTGACCACATGACCGACAAGCCTGATCTCAGTCATCTTACCAAGGAGCAGTACGACGTGACGCAGTGCTCGGCCACCGAGCCGGCCTTCACCGGCGAGTATTGGAATGAGCACGCCGCCGGCACCTACAAGTGCGTGGTGTGCGGATACGATCTCTTCAAGAGTGACAATAAGTTCGACTCTGGCACCGGTTGGCCCAGCTTCGACCGCCCGGCTGAAGACGGCGCAGTGAAAGAGAAGGAGGACAACTCGCACGGTATGCGCCGCATCGAGACCATCTGTGGCAATTGCGGCGCTCATCTGGGGCATGTCTTCCCCGACGGTCCGCGCGAGACCACCGGCCAGCGCTTCTGCATCAACTCGGCGGCGCTGAAGCTGCAGAAATCCTGACATGCAAAAGACCCGCCGGAGCGGGTCTCTGCGTTGGCACATTTAGTTTTTCTTCCAATCGAACGCTACGGTTATCACTGTTCCATTCAGTTGGAACTGTGTGAAAATGCGGTAGAAATCGTTTTCGGGCAAATGGGTGCGGAAGACGGGGTCGCCGGGCTCGTCGGACGGATGAGTGTGGATGAAGTCTCCTTGAGGCGAAACTAGCACGCTGTGTCCCGTGGCGCCCAGGTATTCCTCGGGCTTGACCATGTTTCCCTGCGTGTCGGTGAGGTGGTACGTGAAGGTGACTTCTTCCTCATCGACATGAGCATTGAGCGTGATGCGATAGCCGTCGACGACTTTTTCGACGGCGCTGTCCTCCATTGGTGCAGGTGTCGGCGCCGTGCCGTACTGGCGATCGAAGCGGATGGTGTAGGTGCCGCCATCACGGTCGACGAAGTCGGCGTACATCCAGTACGTGCCATCTGTGGGAGGTGTGTACGCCACACGCCAAACACCGTCGCTGCCGCGCTCGGGGTGCAAGTGCTGGAAGAACCGCAAGTCCGAGCGGACCACGATGGCATGCATCTGCTTCGTATGGGAGATGCCGATCTCGGCAAAGTCTTTTTCCCCTTCTCGTAGCGCAAAGGCAATGGTGCCCGATCCGCTCAAGTCGCGGAGATAGAGGTTGTGCGTGCCACGAGCGGTCATGGCGATGGCGGCGTGTTCATCTTCCTCTTCTCCTTCGTCGTCGTGCGGCACGGCATTCGGATCGAGGCAACGCACGGTGGGATCGGCGATGCAGTTTTCAGTCGGCGGCAGGCCGCGGCTCGGGCAGGTGCGGGAATAGAGGCAGGCCTCATCGGTCACCTGGATCCAATCTCCTTCCGGCAATGAATTAGCCGGGCCGTAACTGAGGAGGATCTTGTCCAAGTCTTGGAAGACGTACGACAGGTCAAAGTCGCGCTCGCCACCGTTCACGACCATGCGCCAGGCCTTCCCGTTGCCGTCGCAGACTGGGACGCCGTCCAGGGTGAGGCAGCGTCGATTCGGCGTGATGCCGATCGAGCCGAGGAAGTCGGCGAGCCCAATGCCGGGCTTGTGGCGGTGGATGACGTCGCCGTTCCCGTCGTGCAGGTGGAAGGCCGGGTGGAGGATCTTCTCCTCGGTCGACATGTAACGGGGATCCGAAAGATTAATCTTTTTACCGTCGACGACGATGGCGAAATCGGCGTGGGTGTGGCTCGGATCGGGGTTGACGGCGGTTTGCGCCGCTTCAGTGCTCAGACGGGTAAAGAAGATGAAGAGCAACGTGAAGCCGATCGCCATAATTGCCGGGGCCATGTCCGAGAGCCAGTCGCGGCGACGCGGGTCGAAGCGCTTGAGGAGGAGTGAGTTCGTCACCACCGACACCGAGCTGAAGGCCATGGCTAGGCCAGCGAGCTCGGGGCGCAGAACAATGCCCCAAGCGGCGAAGAGTCGGGCCGCCACGGGAATGCCGATGACGTTGAAGAAGAGCGCGAAGAACATGTTTTGCTTGATCTTCCTCACCGCCGCCCGACTGAGGGCGATCGCCGAGACGACGTCGCGCAGATCGTTCTTCACCAGCACGATGCCGCCGGTTTCCATGGCGATGTCGGTGCCGTTCCCCATGGTGATGCCCAGATCGGCCTGGGCCAAGGCGGGACTGTCGTTGATCCCATCCCCGACCATTGCCACGCGGGCCCCCTGCTCCTGGAGCTTCTTGATCTCCGCTGCCTTTTGCTCGGGCAGCACGTCCGCAAGTACATGCGCAATGCCGGCCTGCCTGGCGATCGCTTCGGCCGTGCGGCGATTATCACCGGTGAGCATGTAGGCCTCGAGTCCCTGTGCGCGCAGCGTGAAAATGGCTTCCTTCGTCGATGGCTTGATGGTGTCGGCAGCAGCGATGAGACCGAGGACGGTCGTGTTCGCGGCGAGGACCATGACGGTCTTGCCTTGCTCCTCGAGAGCGGTCATTTGGCCCTCAATCGGCGCGCTATCAATATGTCGGGCGGCCAGGATCTTGCGGTTGCCGAGCGCGTAGGTCGTGCTGTCGATAACGGCCTCGATGCCGTGGCCCGGGATGGCGCGGAAGGCGGTGGCTTTGAGTTCGGGCAATCCCTTGGCGCGCGCGAGGATGCTTTCGGCCAGCGGATGCTCCGAGCCACGCTCGAGAGCGGCGGCGATGCGGAGGAGCTCGTCCGCTGATCCCGAGAGTGCCACGATGTCCGTCACCACAGGCTTGCCATGAGTCAGCGTGCCGGTCTTATCGAAGACGATGGCGTTGAGGGCGTTGGCGGCTTCCAGTGGCTCTCCGCCGCGGATGAGAATGCCGTGCTCGGCGCCTTTGCCTGTCGCCACCATGATGCTGGTCGGCGTCGCTAAGCCCATCGCGCACGGGCAGGCGATGACAATGACGGACACAAAGGCGAGCAAGGCGTACGTGAGCCCTGCCCCGGCCAGCCACCAGCCGACGAAGGTAGCGGTGGCCACCACCAGGACGGCCGGCACGAACCAGCCGGAGATGCGGTCGGCCAAAGCTTGGATCGGCGCCTTGGATCCTTGGGCGTCTTCCACGAAGCGGATGATGCGCGAGAGAGCGCTATCGGCCCCTAGTTTTTCCGCGCGCACCTCCAGGCTGCCGTTCACGTTCATCGTGGCGCCGAAGACGCGGCTTTTCTCGTTTTTTTCGACGGGCATGCTTTCGCCTGTCAGCATCGACTCATCGACCGACGAGTGTCCGGCGACGACGATGCCGTCGACGGGAATCTTTTCTCCCGGGCGAACAAGAACGATGTTGCCCACGCGCACTTGCTCGATCGGCAGGTCGACGTCGGCGCCGTCGCGGCGGACGCGGGCCGTTCTGGCCTGCAGGCCCATGAGCTTTTGGATGGATTCGCTCGTGCGTCCTTTCGCGCTGGCCTCCAACCACTTTCCCAAGAGAACGAATGTGATGAGGAGTGCAGCCACTTCAAAATAGAGATGCTCGATCATCCCGATGATTGAGCTGTGCTCAATAACGTGTGCGGCGAGGTTCCAGAGACTGTAGAAGTACGCCGTGCTCGTGCCGATGGCGATGAGGCTATCCATGCCGAATGTGCCCAGGCGCAGGCTGCTCCAGAAGCCCTTGTAGAAGCCACGACCCAGCCAGAACTGCACAGGCGTGGCTAACATGAGCGACGTGATGCCCATCCAGGGCATGAGTGCCTCTGTGGCGGTTGCGTTCGGGAAAAACGACAAAACCATGAAGGCCAGGAGCGGTAGACTCAGGCTGAGCGCGACGAAGAAGGAGCGTCGATAGGTGCGGATTTCTTCCTCGCGGCGCTTCTTCTCCTGTTCACGATCGCTCTCGTTCGCGACGGTGGCCGCGTAGCCAGCCGACTCTACGGCGGCGATGAGGCCCCGTTCGTCGACGAGCGTGTGGTCGTAGTTGATCCGCGCTTTGTTGGCGCCGTAGTTGACGTTGGCGTCGGCCACGCCAGGCGTCTTCTTTAGTTTCCTGGTGATGAGCGCGGCGCAGCTGGCGCAGTGCATGCCGGTGATGGAGAGGGTGGTTTGCGAGCTCATGCGACGGGGTGAACGACGTACTGCGGATTGACCGCTGCGAGTTCTTGGGACCAGTGGGCCAGGTCCAGGTTGTTGTCATGCTCGATCGTGACGCGTTTGGTCTCAATGTCGACATCAACAGAAGTGATCGCGGGAAAGTCGCTGCTCACGTCTTTGATGAGCGCGGCGCAGCTCGGGCAATGGATGCCGGGGATGGAAACGATGGTCTGCATGGCGGCTTAGAGAACGTGGAAGGTGCCGCGGACCATGCCCATGGAGCACATGAAGGCGAGCGAGCCTTTTTTTGGCGCCGTAAATTCGATGACGTTCTCACCGGCCTTGAGTGGTTGTGAAATGTTCAGGCTCGGGATTGTCATTATGCTCGTGCAGCCGCTGGCGTCGGTGCCATCAACTTTCCAGCGCACCGGAACACCGGCCTTGATGGTCAGATCGGACGGAATATAGCCATTTCCCGTGACAGTCATTGCCACTTCTTGCACGCCGTTTTTCGTGGTGGCGCTGACGGAGTCGCTATTCGAGAAAAAGCTTGAAAGGTCAGTGCCGGTAAAAAAGAAGCCGAGTGTGACAACGACTAAGACACCGAAGACACCCTGCCAAAGACGGTTTTGGCTGGATTGACGCGGAGTTTGATCGTTCCATTGGAGGGTATTCATAGATGGAGAGAAGGAATTAGAAGCCGGCCAAGGCGAGGCCGTTTCGCAGATTGTAGAGAGCAAGGACGAACACGAGCGTGCCCGAAAAGCGCAGGAAAAGACGGCCGAAGGTGCCTGTGGCCGCCGACGAGACGGCGCTGAGTCCAAGAAGCGACGGGAGTGTGCCGAGCGAGAAGACACCCATCATCAAGGCGCCGGTGACGACGCTTCCCGAGGCAAGAGCGGCAAATTGCAGCGACTGCGTAAAGCCGCAGGGCAGGAAGAACGTAAGGGCGCCCAAGGTGAAAGGTGCGCCCGGATGTGAGCTTTCGGACAGGCCTGCAATCCAGCGTGAGAGCGCCTTAGGCGGCCGAATGGGGAAACTGCCGGGGCGGATGAAGCCCAGGATTGAGAGGGCGAGATAGAGCATCACCAGGGAGATGATGATGTTCATGAACCCACTCATACGCGCCGAGAGCGTGATGGTTTGGCCGAGCGCGCCGACGAGGCCGCCCAGGACGAAGTATGAAACGATGCGGCCCACGTTGAAATGCAGGAGCGGTTGGAACTTGTGCCAACGATTTGTCGCCGGGTGGAGCTCGTGATGCTTGGCAGCCAATGCCACCAGTAGGCCACCTGTGACAGCGAGACAGCTCGAGGTACCGGCGACGAGACCGATGAGGAAGACTCCGCCGAGTGAAAGCGTGTCGGAGGTGGAAGGGGCTAATGAGACGAGATCGAGCGCTCCGAGCACGCGCGACAACACCAGGATGACCGCCAGGCACAGCCCAATCTCCAGCCATTTGCGCGCGTCTTGGCTTGTCGGGTTCTTCGGGCCCGAGCCATTGACGATCTCATACCCCGCGTCCTTCACGGCGGCTGAAATGCTGTCGTAGCTGGGCGGAGCTTCGGACGACGACACGATCGTGGCCACGCCGGTGCGGTGATCGACATCCACACGGTCCACGCCCGCCACGTGCTTAAGCTTTCGCTCCAGGAGGAGTTCGCAGCTGGCGCAGGTCATTCCGCCGATGCAGACGGTCGCGGTGCGTTCGTGAGACATAGAAAAGCAGGATAAAAAGATAATAAACGATCCGCCCCCTTGTCGGAGGATCTTTCTCTTTATTCTCGACGAACCTGCAGGGCTACTAGTGATTGGTCAACCTGCGGCGGAGTGACTGCAACGCATGGTTGTATTTGGGCATTGCTCGGCGCCAACGGGATTCCTGCACTCCAGGCGACTTGTTCTCCGTCCTGCAGTTTTGGTGCCAGGTTGGTCGCGAGGGAGTATCCTGCACTGAGACAGTGACCTTCATGGCAGGGCGTTGCCGACTCGATACCGACAGACTCATGCTTCGGTTGAATGACGATGCAGCCGTCGCACTCCGTCAACGATATCGGCTGGAGTGGAGTCATCACTTGTTCCATCGATTCTTCGTGGTGGGCGTGCTGGTCGTGCGCTGTCCCCTCCTCCGCATAGGCAGGCAGCGTCATACAAAAATGGCCCAGAATCACTTGGGCGGCCACCATGAGCGCCGGTAGAGTCTTGGTTCGCATCGCGGCCGTTAGTATATGTGTACATCGGCGTTTTCTCCAGTTTTGTCGGTGTTGTTATCTATTGCAAATATTTTGCAATACGATACACTGACGCAGATGATGACATCTGTTGCACTTTCGGCCATGAGGGCTGCCGGCTTGAAGGAAACGCTCCCTCGCCGGGCGGTTGTGGAAGCATTGGCAACGCTCAGTAAGCCGGCTACCCCCGCTCAGATCGCTGCCACCACTGCGAAGCGCAAGACACCGGTGAACTTGGTCACGGTGTATCGAATTGTAGAAGCACTGGAGCCTTTGGGCATTGTGCACCGTCATCCGTGCAGCGGTGCTTTTTCTCTGTGCCAGCTCGATTCCGTCGCCGGCCATCATGGTTTTTTGCACTGCCACGATTGCGGTAAGACGGAGGAGTTTCAGAGCGAGGAATTATGTTCTCTGGAGAAGTCGATTGCCGGCCGCGCCGGTTTTTTATCGCAGTCGCACGTCGCCGAGATTGTCGGTGTTTGCCGCCACTGCCGTTCCTAAATGCTATGAAGTATTTCTCTGCTTTCTTTCTGTCTGCGCTGCTTGCGGCGTGCGCTGCCAATCCGACGGCCAGCGATGAGCCGACCGTGGTCGCCAGCATTTATCCGTTGGGCTATGCGGCTGAGCAGGTGCTCGGAGCGGACGCGTCCGTCGCCGTGGTCACCCCAGCCGGCGCTGAGCCACATGAGTTTGAGCCTTCGCCTGGCCAGATCGCAGCCGCTTTGGAGGCCGATCTCTTCGTCTACAACGGTGGCGGCATCGATGCCTGGGGCGACGATATTGCCGCTGAGCGTACGCGTGACGGCAAGCAATCCATTCAGGCGCTCGGTCTGTACGGCAAGCTCTTGCCTGCCGATAGTCATCGTTCAGAGTTCGTCTCGAGCGATGAGGCCATTGCCTTCGATCCCCATATCTGGCTGGATCCGGATCGCCTCTCCACTGCCGGCGCGCTCATTGCCTCGAAGATGAGCGATATCGATCCTGAGCATGAGAACGAGTATCTTGATCGCTTTGAACAATTTTCAAGTGAGATGACGGCACTCGGTCAGAGTTATGCGGAGGGGCTTCGCGATTGCGAGCTTCATGACATCATTGTGTCACACGGTGCCTACCGTTATTTGGCTGCACGCTTTGGCTTTAACGTATTGATGTTGGGTGGTTTGTCGCCTGAAGATGAGGGGTCTCTCTCCAACATCGTTGCTATTGAGCAGCTCGCGAAGCAACGTGGCATCAGAGATGTGTTTGCTGAATCAGAGGTAGGCGTTGCCGATCTTGAAGGCATCGCTCGGGACCTCGGCGGCACGGTGCGGATTTTGAATCCGATCGAAAGCGCCACTCCTGAGCAGCTTGCCGGTGGCGAAGACTATCGAGTGATGATGGAATCCAATCTTGCATCCCTTCGCGCCGCTCTTCAATGCCGCTGACGAAGCCTGTCATTGCGGCTGAGAATTTGTCCTTTGGTTATAAAGGTAAAGATGACGTGCTCCAGGATGTGACGTTCAGCATCGAGTCTGGTGCGTATGTCGGTCTCATTGGTCCAAACGGCGGCGGCAAGACAACGCTCTTGAGGGTACTGCTTGGACAGCTCACACCGTCGAGTGGATCCATTTCCATCTTCGGGTTATCTCCGCGCCATGCCGCGCAGCACCGCTACATCGGTTACGTGCAGCAACGCGTGATGAGCCAGGATGTCATCTTGCCCCTGACCGTCCGCGAGCTCGTGTTGAATGCTGCGCTCTTGCCTGGACTGGCAATCTTTTCCGGTGCAAGTCGCAAGCGTACGGCAGTGAACCGTGTTTTTGAGCAACTTGGTATTACCCACCTGGCTGATCGTCTTCTTTCCTCTCTTTCTGGTGGCGAACGTCAACGAGCCTTCATTGCCCGCGCACTCGTGAACCAGCCGCGCTTGCTCATTCTCGATGAGCCCACCACGGGCGTCGACCCCAAGACACGTGAAGAGTTCCACGAGCTCCTTGCGAGTATTCATCGTTCGGGCGTGACCCTGCTCTATGTCTCGCACGATACTGATGTGATCGCGAAATATGCGACACACCTGCTCTGCCTCAATAAGACGCTCGACAAGAGCTGCAGCCCACAAGAGTTGGCGAAGAATCCAAACCTGAACAAGCTCTACGGCGAAACGATGACGCACGTGCATCATCACCACCATCATCACCACCACGGCCATGCACACGATGCTCTGTAAGATTTTTTTTCTATTGGCCGTATTGTTTCCTGTCGCTTCTGCGGCGCAGCCGGTGGATGATACGTATGTGACGGGAACCGTTGTTCAGATTGTCCGTCAGTACGAAGATCAACCTCTCGGCTTTTCGCGGACGGTGCAGGATGTCATGATCGAGTTGTCCGAAGGAAAAACTATTTCTCTTGAGCACGCGGTCGTTGCCGGGCAGGCAGGGTTGGGTTTGGTCGAGGAGGGGCAGCGCATCGTCTTAGAGCGCTTGCAAAAGGCTGACGGCTCTGTGGAATATTTTATCCGTGATGCCTATCGATTGCCTGCACTGCTGTGGCTGGCAGCCGGCTTTTTGATTCTTTCCGTATTATTTGGACGTGTGATCGGCGCCACGTCAGTACTCGGATTGGCCGTGAGCATCGTCATTCTTGTGGCGGTTGTCATGCCGCTCATCGTCCGCGGCCATGATCCGCTACTCGTCAGCTTCGGCGGCGCTGTCGGCATCGCCTGCTCGTCGCTTCTTCTCGCTCATGGCTTTCGGCGCCGCACCTACATTGCGCTCGCCAGCACGCTGCTCTCGTTGGGGCTGTCGACGGTGCTCGCACTTTTTGCCGTGTGGCTGAGCCATTTGAGCGGGCTCGGCAGCGAGGAGACCGTCTTCCTTCAGGCAGGTAAACTGGCCGGCGTCAATCTGCAGGGTCTTTTGCTTGGCGGTATCATCATTGGTTGTCTCGGCGTTCTCGATGACATCACCACTGCTCAGACTGCCGCCGTTGACGAGATTTGTCGCGCCAATCCGTCGCTCACCAAGTCCGCAGTGCTGCGTGCCGGCATGTCGGTAGGCCGCGAGCACATCGCCTCGCTTACCAATACCATCGCCTTAGCGTACGTCGGCGCCTCGTTCCCGCTGCTTCTGCTGCTTCAGGCCGAGAGTCAATTTCCACTCTGGTCTACGCTGAATTTGGAGTTTTTTGCCGAGGAGATTGTCCGCACGCTCGTGGGCAGCACCACGCTTGTACTCGCCGTCCCGCTCTCTACCTGGTTGGCCGTCCGCTTCCTCCATGGCCGACACCGCGCCGGTGACGACGAGGCCTTCCACCACCATCACCACCATGGGCACGCTCTTTGAACACGATTTCCTCATCCGCGGTCTTGTCGCGGGCATGATCACAGCCGTCATCGCCCCCAGCGTCGGGCTGTTCCTCCTGACACGCCGTCTGACGTTCCTCGCCGACACACTCTCACACGTGGCCCTGGCTGGACTGGCGGCTGCCAGCTTGGTCGGCACGTCTCCCCTCTTTGCCGCGACCGCCGCCAGCGTGGCCACGGCCGTGACGGTGGATGCATTGCGCGCCCGTGGGCGATTCTCAGGCGATGCGGGCTTATCACTCTTTCTTTCCGGTGGATTGGCCGTAGCGGCCATCCTGCTCAGCAAGGGCGGCGGACAAGGGTTGCAACTGGGCAGCATGCTCTTCGGCAGTTTGGCGACCGTGTCGTGGCAAGAAGTGTGGCTGATTGGCGTGCTCGCCGTCATGAGCGGCATGGGTCTCGTGTTACTGCGTCACCAGCTCGTCGCCGTGAGTATCGATCCTGAAACGGCTGCAGCCAGCGGCATCTCGGTGCGTTTCGTTGATACGGCCTTGGCGGTGATAGCAGCCCTGACAGTCAGCGTTTCGCTCCGCGCCGTTGGTGTGCTGCTTGTTTCCGCCCTCATGGTGATCCCCTGCTTGGCCGCGCTCGAATTGAAGCAAGGCCTGCGCCGCACGTTCTTCGTGAGCATTCTTTTCGCCGAGCTGGCCGTACTCGTTGGCGTGCAGGCCGCGCTGACGTTCGACGTCTCCGCCGGTGGGGCCATCGTGGTGGTGGCTCTCCTCGAGTATTTCGCCTGCAGCCTGGCTCGCACGCTGCTGCGATTACGCTGACATCTTCGCCTTCAAGAAGGCGATGGCTTCTTTCTTCGTCGTGACGACTTTGTTCGTCTGGGCCTGCACCAGTTCGCGACTGAGCCGGCCGATCTCCTCGCCGGGGCGCAGTCCGAGCAATTCCATGATTTCTCCACCGTCGAGCAGTGGCTTCTCTGGGCGCGGGTGCGCGTCCAGGAAGGCATCACGGTCGTGCCGGATTCGTTCGAGCAGCGTGTAATCAGCCGGTGTGGTACCGGCGATGTCCAGGCGGAATAACTGCAGCAGCTCTGTAAACCAGGGATGGAAGTACCAGTGGGCCTTGCGCTCGTCGGAGAGTTCCAAGAACGTCATGTGCATGTGGTGGCGGATGAGCCACACGATCTTCTCGCGGCGCTTGGCGGGACACTGCAATCGTCCGAGGATCTTCTCGGTTTCGTCGGCGGAGACGGACGCATGGCCATCGAAGCGGATGCGCTCCTGCAGGCTGAATGTTTCGGATTTGCCGATATCATGGAAGAGCGCGGCCAGGCGCACATCGCTGCCATCCTCGGCTTCGAACGAGGCGACGCACTGCATGAGGTGCTCGAAGACATCTCCTTCTTTGTGGTAGTCGCGCGGTTGCGGCACGCCATGGCAGGCATCTACCTCGGGCAGCAACGCCAGCATGGCGCCGGTGTCACGCCAGTCGCGCAGCGCACGATCGGGATGCGGGCCGTTCAACAGTTTCTCCAATTCCTGGAAGACGCGCCCTAGTGAAAGGTTCTTCAGGATGCCAGCTTCTGACTGCAGCGCATCGAAGGTCCTCGGCTCGTATTGGCCGTCGATCGCCGCCCGCAGGCGCATGGCGCGAAGGGCGCGCAATGCATCGTGGCGGAGGCGTACCACCGGATCGCCAATGAAGCGCACCAAGCGTTCGGTGAGGTCTTTCTCGCCGTTGTACGGATCGAAGAGCTCGCGCGAGATTGGCTGCCAGTAGAGGCAGTTCACGGTGAAGTCGCGACGAGCGGCATCTTGCTCGCGGGTGCCGAACGCGACCGTTTCCGGACGGCGACCGTCGGATGCCTCTCCTTCCACGCGGAACGTGGTGAGCTCGAAAACATGCCCGCCCAGCGCGACGCGGCTCGTGCCGAGCGCGGCGTCGGAGATGTCGGCATCGGGGAAAATGTCACGCACCCGTTCGGGCGGGCACGAGACGGCGATGTCGATGTCGAGGGGCACGATGCCCAGGAGCATGTCACGCACGGCGCCTCCCACCCACCAGGCTTCTGCCCCAGCGTCGAGCAGGGCCTCGACGATCTTGTAGGCCCGCTCGCCTTGGGGCGAAGCGAGCGTCTTGTCGGCGATATCCTTGGGGATGGCCATCGGCTCCATCATGCCAGAGACAAGTGCGCTATGCTGGAGTCATGCTTCGCATCGCGGTCGCCGGCACTCCCCTCTCCACTCCCGGTTCGGGTGGCACCGTGAAAGGCATCGCCTACGCGGCGTCGCTCGGCATCAAGGCGATGGAGATCGAGTGGGTGCAGTCGGTGCCCAAGGAGCCGCGCCGCATGGCGGAGATCCTGGCCGCTGCGGAAGTCAACGACGTCTCGCTCACGGTCCATGCGCCGTACTACGTGAACCTCAACTCACCTGAGCCGGCCAAGCTGGCCGCCAGCATCACGCGCGTGACGGACGCCCTCACCATGGCGCAGCTCTGTGGGGCGTGGTCGGTCTGCGTGCACGCGGCGTTCTACTTGAAGGATCCGCCGGAGAAGGCGCTCGATCGCGTGCGGAAAGCCGTGGAGAAAATCCTCAAGCGCAAGGCCGCGCAGTTCCCCGACGTGAACCTGGCCCTCGAGACCATGGGCAAGCACAGCCAGTTCGGCACGGTCGACGAGGTTCTCATCATCAGTAAGGAGTTCGATCTGTTCCCCTGCGTCGACCCGGCCCATCTGCACGCGCGCGCCAACGGCGGCGTGAATACCATCAAGGAGTGGGACGCGCTCTTCGATCAATACGCCAAGGTGCTCGGCAAGAAGTCGTTGAAGAAGATGCACATGCACTACTCGGGCATCGAGTACACCGCGGCCGGCGAGCGCTACCATCTTCCTTTTAAGGAGAGCGACGCGCGTTGGGAGGATTTTTTGAAGGTGCTCAAGAAGCGCGAGATCGGCGGCCAGCTCGTCTGCGAGTCGCCGGCTATGGAAAAGGATACGATTCTGCTCATGAAGGCGTACGAGAAGCTGCGGTGAAAAGACAAGGAAAATTGACAAAATGGCAGAAATTAGTATTGTAAGCGTATGAAGTCACAGGAACAGATCGACTCCGCCGAACGTGGCATTCTTGGTGGCGAAGAGGAATATTTGAAAGATTGGGTGAAAGACACGAAACGCTGGGAGGCTCTTGGTTTGTATCTGAAGGTTGCCGAATTTGCCGCTCCTCAGAACGGTCGTTTCACGGTCGACATCGGCACCGGCCTTGGGATGCAGTTGGTCTTTTTAGCCGCTGCAAACGAAAGAGGTCTCTACGTTGGCACGGAGCGTACGCCCCGCAACGTCGAACTCGCCAAGCGGTATTTGAACGAACTCGGTCTCGATGCCGTCACGATGTTGCTGACGCAGGGATTGGCGGTCGATGCGGAGGACCGGTTGTTCTGGGAGCAGCGCCATCTGCCGCATCTCAAGTCCATCCGTCCCCAGATTCGTGCCGCGTTGGAGCAACAGGTCTTGTTGATGGATGACGACATTCGCCGGCCGCAGTCGTTGCCGGTAGTACTCGATGGTGAAAAGGTGGATACGGCCATTCTCTCGTTGCCCGGTGGCTCGGCCTCACGCGCGTACGAGTGGCCGTTTGTGGCTGAGCAGATTGATCAACATGAGGTACGACGCCGCACTGTTCAGGTCAGTAACGATACTCGAGCCGGTTTCTACCATTTCGCTTCTCAGACCGTCCGCGACGGTGGTAAGGCGATCGTGGCTGAACGCCTGACGTCGGACGACACGGATGGCGCCGGATCGGCCCTCGCTCTCATCTCACAGCAGATGGGGCCGTACGCGAAGTACTGGCGCGCGGGCCGCGTCGCCATGATGAAGTCGAACGAGCTGCCGCAGCAGGTCACGTTGTTGGC
Source organism: uncultured Candidatus Peribacteria bacterium (assembly GCA_964515645.1). Classification (GTDB taxonomy): domain Bacteria; phylum Patescibacteriota; class Gracilibacteria; order Peribacterales; family Peribacteraceae; genus JAGOUB01. The sequence goes on from CAZEVM010000001.1 coordinate 41,967, forward strand.
GACGCACGAAGGCCGGCAACTGGGAAAAGCTGATCTGCAGAAGTACGGCCTCCAAATGCGGTTGGCCATCATCGAACTCTTCCGGAACAAGAAGGCCTTCGATGAGGCGCCGCTGCCCGAGCCGCGGAAGTGAGCGGATCATCAGGCATGTTCGCTTCTCTGCTTTCTGCAGGGCTTTTTTCGTACTGAGTGAAGTCAGGCAAATGGCTTTGACCGTGGCCGCTGCAAGAGAGTAGAACGCTAGGAAATGCTGCGCTCCTCCCCCACTCCCGCGTCTGGCCCGCAGTTGTCGCGCCGGACCTTCCTCACGCTCGGCTCCACGCTGGCGGCCGTCGCGGCCATTGGCGGCCAAACAAAGGCGGCTGCCGGGCGCGCATTGAAGCCGATCATCTTGGTGTGGGAAGACGGCGGCGCGAGCTCGATCGAGACGTTCGACGCCAAGCCGGATTCGCCGGCGGAGGTCCGAGGTACCTGGGGCGCCATCCCCGCCAAGACAGGCGCGATGTTCTGCGATCACTTTCCGCTGACGGCAAGCCACGCCGATGAACTTTCGGTCATCCGGGCCATCCAATCGAAAGAAAGCAGCCATGGCGGAGGTATTCGGGAGTACATGGGCGATCCGACGCTCGCATTGCAATACAAGCGCGGCGGCGTGAAGTACACCACCATCCACGTGCCGGGTGGATTCGGCTTCATCGATTCCGCCCACCAAGCCAACAAGGCCGACTTTAAGATCGAATGGAGCAGCGAAAGAAATGCGTACGTCCCGCCGAGCTTAGAGCCGGTTGTCGGTCGTGAGCGCTTGCAGCAGCGACGCGAACTTTTGCGCTCGTTCAGCGATGAGCCCCTGAGCCGTGATCAAGAACTCGGTCTGGATCTGCTCTTGGGTGGAGGTCAGCTGCGTGAGGCATTTGCGCTGCCAGATGAGGATCGCGAAGCGTACGGAAAAAGCCCGACAGGTGATGCCATGCTGCTCGCGGAGCGGCTGGCCGACGCAGGCGCTTCGTTTGTGACGGTCAATGTTGGGAACTTCGACGTGCATGACAGGATGTACGACCGCCTGAATGCGATCGTTCCGTCCCTCGATCGGGCCTTGGCGACACTGCTGTTGCGTAATCACGACAAAGTCATCGCGGTCTGCGGCGAGTTCAACCGCACGCCCGTCATCAACAACAGCGGCGGCCGCGACCATTGGACCGATGCGAACACGGCCCTTCTGAACGGCAAACCCGGCGTCTATGGCTCCACCGACCGCTTCGGCCGCGCCAGGGATGGAGTCGTCACGACGAAGCAGTATCGAAATACGATCTTGGCGCTGGCCGGCGTCGAAGGCCTGCCCGGAAATGAGATGATAACCCAGGTGCTCTGAGGGTCGCGAGAAAACGCTGTTCCTGGTATAATGACGGCGTACTTCTCACCCCTCCGAGACATGAACCTCGCTATCAACGGTTTCGGCCGCATCGGCCGCCAGGCTCTCCGCATCATCCTCGACAAGCATCCGGACATCGAGGTGGTTCTCATCAACGATCTCACCGACACCAAGACGCTGGCGCATCTCTTCCAGTTCGATTCCACGTACGGCACGTTCCACGGCAAGGTCACGCACACCGAGGACGCCATCGTCATCGATGGCAAGAAGATCCGTGTCTCGGCCGTGAAGGATCCCGCCACGCTGCCCCACAAGGAGATGGGAGTCGACATCGTCATCGAGTCGACGGGTCGCTTCACCAAGCGCGAGGATGCCGCCCTGCACCTCAAGGCCGGCGCCAAGAAGGTCATTATTTCCGCTCCCTGCAGCGATAAGGCTGACGGCACGTTCTGCATGGGCGTGAACAACGACAAGTACGACCCGGCCACGATGCACGTCGTCTCCAACGCCTCGTGCACCACCAACTGCCTCGCCCCGATGGTGAAGGTGCTCAATGACGCTTTCGGCATCGAGAAGGGATTGATGAACACCATCCACAGCTACACGAACGACCAGCAGCTCCTCGACCTGCCGCACAAGGATCTCCGCCGCGCTCGCGCCGCTTCCCTGAGCATGATCCCCACCAGCACCGGCGCCGCCAAGGCGATCGGTCTCGTGGTGCCCGAGGTGGACGGCAAGATGCACGGCGTCTCCATCCGCGTGCCCACGCCGACCGGCTCGCTCAACGACGTGACGGTGGTGACGAGCAAGGAAGTGACGGCCGAAGCCATCAACGAGGCCTTCAAGAAGGCCGCTGCCGACGGCCCGCTCAAGGGCATCCTCGGCGTCGAGGACCGCCCGATCGTCTCGCGCGACATCGTGGGTGATCCCCATAGCTGCATCATCGACCTGGAGCTGACGCAGGTGATGGGCAAGAACCTGGCCAAGGTCTTCGGCTGGTACGACAACGAGTGGGGCTACTCCAACCGCATCGTGGAGTTGGCGAAGTTCATGGGTTCGAAGCTCTGACTTAGTCTCGATCGACGAAGATACCGCCATAGTCGGCGGCTTCTTCGTCGTCCCAGGCGTCGTCGCGCTCAATCACGCCAGTGGCGTCGTCCTCATCTTCGCCGTCGTGCTCGGGTTCGTCGGGATCGGGGCGGCTTGCGGCTGACGGTCGGGAGATGGTGCGCTCGGTCTTGGGCCGGCGGTCGTTGATGGCTTTGAGCAGCTTGAGGCGCTCGGCCATGAGGAAGTTTTTGGCCGTGACGAGGCCCAGTTCGGCGGCTTCCTTCTTCTGGAGCTGCTGCGCCTTCGTCACCCAGGCCGCGGCAATGCCGACCGCTTCGATGGCGTCGGCGCCAAGGTCCTTCAAGAGCGCCGATACCTGCTCCCACGATTGCAGCTCGCCAGCCCGCATTGAACGGATGAAGGCTTGGAAGCCGCGAATACTCATCTCTTGAAACGACGCCGGACGCTCCTTACGCCAGTTTTGCAGCGTCGCTTCGGGGCGGCGTGCCAGCAGCAGGTCAATCTCGAGGCCCAGCGGATCCTTCTGCCCCTCTGCGGCCAAAACGTCCTTCGCATTCTTGCGCCACACCAGATGCTGGTCGAGCTCGTGCATGTTCATGGCGTTGGCGATCTTCTGCCAGGTCTGCCACTTCACGTCGTGCACGTCGCTGCCTTCGCGGCGGCGGGGGTCGCCGTGAAGGATGTACGTCAGGGCGCTCACGCTCACGCCGGCCTTTTTGGCAAATGTCTCTTGCGTGTGCCGGCGGATGCCGGCGATCACCACCGATTCAATCGTGTCTTTGGCCTGGCCCTCGTAACGGGATTCGATGTCCGCTTTTGTTCCGGCATCAAAGGGCAGAGCCGCCAAGAGGCGGTCCAATTTTTCGCGGGTGACTCTTTCTTGGCCAAGAACATTTTTTTGGAGCGAAATTCCATACTCCACCCGCACTCCTTCCACCGTCATGCCAAGGCTGCCAATGGCCTCTCGCAAGAATTGGCCGAAATCATCGGGTTGGTGAATCGGTGTACTCATACCCTATCTATGACACTATTTATGAATATAGGCAACAGTCGTGTTTTGCTTCTCAATAACAAAAAAGGCCCGCTTTGGCGGGCCCTTTGGCTAAAATGCTTATTTCTTATCATCCACCACCTCGGCGTCCACCACGCCATCCTTGCCATCCTTCTTGCCACCTTCCGCGGCGGCCTTCTTCTGAGCCTCCTCGTAGATGAGCTTACCGATCTCCTGGGCGGCCACGGCCACCTCTTCGGTCTTCTTCTTGATGTCATCCTTGGAGGCGTCTTCCTTCTTGAGGAGATCCTTTAGCTCGCCGATGCCGGTGTTCACCTTTTTCTTCACGTCGTCGGCGATCTTGGCGTCGTTCTCGCGTAGCTGCTTCTCCAGGTTGAAGATCAGGCCGTCGGCCTCGTTGCGGGCGTCGACGAGTTCCTTCTTCTTGCGGTCCTCCTCGGCGTTGAGCTCGGCATCCTTCTTCATCTTCTCCACCTCGTCCTTGCTCAGGCCGGTCGAGCCGCGGATGGTGATCTGCTGCTCCTTGCCCGTGCCCTTGTCCTTGGCGCGGACGGAGAGAATGCCGTTGGCGTCCAGGTCGAATGTCACCTCGATCTGCGGCACGCCGCGCGGTGCGGGCAAGATGCCGTCGAGGATGAAGCGGCCGAGCGACTTGTTGTCCTTGGCGAACTCGCGCTCGCCCTGCACCACGTGGATCTCCACGGAGGGCTGGTTGTCGGCAGCGGTCGAGAAGACCTGGCTCTTGCTGGTCGGGATCTTGGAGTTGCGCTCAATCAGCTTGGTAGCGACGCCGCCCATGGTCTCGAGACCCATGGAGAGCGGGGTGACGTCGACGAGGACGATGTCCTTGTCGATGTCGCCGCCGAGCACGCCGGCTTGCACGGCCGCACCGATGGCGACCACTTCGTCCGGGTTCACGCCTTTGTGCGGCTCCTTGCCGAAGAGCTCCTTCACTTTGGCGATGACGGCTGGCATGCGCGTCATGCCTCCCACCAGCACCACCTCGTCGATGTCCGACTTGGAGAGCTTGGCGTCCTTCAAGGCGGCCTCGCAGGGCTTCACGGTCTTGGCGATCAGGTCGCCGACCAGGCTCTCGAGCTTGGAGCGGGAGAGCTTCACCACCAAGTGCTTAGGGCCGGTGGCGTCGGCCGTGAGGAAGGGCAGGTTGATCTCGGTCTCGGTGGAGGACGAGAGCTCGATCTTGGCCTTCTCGGCCGCCTCGCGCAGGCGCTGGATGGCGATCTTGTCCTTGGAGAGGTCGATGCCCTGGTCCTTCTGGAACTCCTCGAGGAGCCAGAGAACGATGGTGTTGTCGAAGTCGTCGCCGCCCAGGTGCGTGTCACCGTTGGTGGCCACCACCTCGAAGACGCCATCGCCGAGCTCGAGCACCGACACGTCGAACGTGCCGCCGCCGAGGTCGTAGACGATGATCTTCTTGTTGTCGTTCTTCTCCAGGCCGTACGCGAGCGCCGCGGCCGTGGGCTCGTTGATGATGCGCACCACTTCGAGACCGGCGATCTCGCCGGCTTCTTTGGTGGCCTGGCGCTGGCTGTCGTCGAAGTACGCCGGCACGGTGATGACGGCCTTGGAGACCGTCTGGCCGAGGAACGCCTCGGCGTCCTTCTTGAGCTTCTGGAGCACCTTGGCGCTCACCTCCTGCGGCAGCATCTCCTTGCCGTCCACCACGATGGCGGCGCGGTCCTCCTTGCCTGCCTTCACTTCGTACGGCACGTGGCCGGCCTCGTCCTTCACTTCGGAGAAGCGGTGGCCGATGAAGCGCTTGGCGGAGAAGATAGTGTTCTTGGGGTTGGTCACCGCCTGGCGCTTGGCCGAGACGCCGACGAGCACCTCTTTGTCTTTAAAGCCGACCACGGACGGCGTGGTGCGATTGCCTTCGGAGTTCGGGATGACGGCCGGCTCGCCGCCTTCGATGACGGCGACGCAGGAGTTCGTGGTACCGAGGTCGATTCCGATGATCTTAGACATAGTGGGGAGTGGAACGGGCTAATTATCACTCGGTAGTTTAGAGTGATAACTGTCGCCGGTCAAGAGGCACGATTGGGTTCCGCGGTGACGTTGAGTTGGCTGCGTGATTCTCCAAAAAGACTGCGCTCGTTGCTGAGAATGGCGGCCGACACGAGAGCAACCGGATGAATGGGAAAGCTGCCGCTTTTGTAGGTCATGCTGATCCACCTTGCCGCTCGGCCGGGGCCGAATGCTTCCATGTCTGCCTGGACGCGGCTTGCGTACTCTTCGATGGAGGCGCATGGCGGCAACGTAGCATCGACCGCTGCGCGGCTGACGCGCACCAGCCCGTTCACGAACCGCCACGGCACAATGACACGGCCTTCCCGTTCGATGGTGCCATCGTTCATCTCGACGTCCACAATCGGAATCACCTCGCCAAGGAGCCGCCGGGCCAGCGGCACAATTCTAAAGATCGGCAATGTGGCGTGTGCTCCCTGCTCCGCGCGTTGTTTCACCATGGCGCTGGCGAAAACTGGCGCGTCTTCTGAGGCTAATGCCGCGGACGCGCGATCAAAGGCCTCTTCGTGGCTCACGTCCTCCGGAGACCGCAGTGCGCCAAAGAGCGCCGTGCGGCAGAGCTGCGTCGCGACCGAAAGTCCGATGTGCTGCCTCACTTGAAAGATTGGCTCTGTTCCCTGCATGTCCAAGCCGATCGCAAGGTGCATTTCCGACTTGATGCGGAGACAGTCGTCGAGGGCCTGGAGCGGTTGCTTGTCGGGCGTCATGCCTCAAGGGTAGGAAGAGCGGAACGCAGCTGACGCTCGCACTCACGCATTGTCTGGGGCTTGTCCGATGATGGGATGCTACGACTGATCTCCAGGGCCGCCGCGCCAGCCAAGGCATGAGATGAAAATAGGCAACGTTCGTCCTGGGGAAACCAGGCCGTGATGATGTCGGAAGCGTAGTCGGCGCCGTGCTCGCCGATAGCGTTCATCAAGTTTCTGCGCAGACTCTGGAGTGGCATCTCGGGCTGCCAAACTTTGTTGAACACGTTTTGAACAATGTGTCGCACGATTCCATACGGAATATTCGTGCGTTCCGGCAGCTCGTCATTGGGGTCATAAGTGAGCCAATCCTTCGGGGGTAGCGCTTCTTCGAGTAGCGCCTTGGTGACGCTCATAATCCGCTTGGGCTTCAGAGATTGACTGGTTGATGTGACGCTTTTTAGAAGAGACCTCATCGTCGGTATGTCCGTGGCGTGGCGCAGTTGATGTTGAATGGAGTAGTGCACCAAGGCCGGCGTAGGATGTGTGATTTTCTGCATGCACTGTTGCAGTGCCGCTCGAAACAACTGCGAACCTGCGTCGACATAGGACAACATCTGTCGCTGCTTGGGACTGACTGACGGTTCGCTCGCAAGAACATCGCGAAGTAATTTTTCGTCAAACACGAGGCAATCCTCCAATACCTGCCATTGCGTATCATTGCGATTCATCAGCAATATCTTGTCAATTTCGCTGCTTTTCCGCAAGAAATCGCTATACTCGGGTCATGTTCTTGGACGAAGCCATCATCGAGGTGAGCGCCGGAGACGGCGGACGGGGGTGTGTCGGCTGGCGTCGCGAGAAGTTCGAGCCCATGGGTGGCCCGGACGGCGGCGACGGTGGACGGGGTGGAAACGTGTTTTTCATCGCCAATCGCAACGCCGACACGCTGTCCGATTACGCGTCGCGGAAGAATTTTGAGGCGGCTCGCGGCGACTTCGGCTCCGGCCAGAACCGCGGCGGACGCGACGGCGAGGATCTGTTCCTCCCGGTCCCGCCCGGCACCATCATCCGCAAGCTCAACGACGACGGCACCAACGAGATCATCGCCGATCTGGAGCGTGACGGCGACCAGGTGTTGGCCGTTCGCGGCGGCCGCGGCGGCTACGGCAACGCTCACTTCCGCAGTTCCACCCGCCAAGCCCCCGACTTCGCCGAGCTCGGCGAGAAGGGCGAGAGCACCCGCATTCAACTCGAACTCCGCCTCGTCGCCGACGTGGGCATCATCGGCTTCCCGAACGTGGGCAAGTCGACGCTCATCTCGGTGGTGAGCAACGCCAAGCCGAAGATCGCCAACTACCCCTTCACGACCCTGGTCCCCAACCTCGGCGTGGTGAAGGTGGGTGACCGCGCCTTCGTGCTCTGCGACATCCCAGGTCTCATCGAGGGCGCCAGCGAAGGACGAGGCTTGGGCCATGAGTTCCTCCGCCATGTGGAGCGCTGCGGCTTGTTGCTGCATGTCATCGATGTCAGCCGCGCTCTGCCGCCCGAGGGTGGCGAGGCCGATCCAGCCCTGCTCGTGGCTGATTACCGCACCATTCGCCAGGAATTGGAGAAGAGTTCGGCCACGCTCGCGGCCAAGAAAGAGCTCGTGGTGTTGAACAAGATCGACCTCATCCCCGACCAGCTCGACGCCATCCGCAGTGCCTTCAAGAAGGCGAAGATCGCCATCGACGCCGAGATCTCGGCGGCCACCACGATGGGTACCAAGGACCTCATGGACCGCCTGATGCCGGTGGTGCTCGCCGAGCGCCAGCGCATGCAAGACGAACAGGCGGCCGCGGCCGCTCCAGTGGTGCCGCGCGGTCCGGTGGTGCTCCGTCCGCACCTCGACGACACGCGCATGGGCGCCTATCGCATCGATGTCCGCGACGGCAACGTGCACGTCACCGGCAAGCGCGTGGAGCAGTTCACGCAGATGACCGACTTCCAGAACCGCGGCGCCGTCGATCGCTTCCGCGACGTTATCGACCGCACGGGTCTGCGCCGCGCCATCAAGCGCGCCCGCCCCACGCCCGACTGCCAGGTGTTCATCGGCCAAATCGCCGTGGAGAAGTACCTGGCCGAGGGCGAGCTGATCTGGGAGTAAGCGCTCTGTAGAGCCAAAATCATTTTGTACGCAAAATGAATGGCTTTCTCTACAGAGATCATTAAAATACGCCAAACGTCCTTTTTCAGCATAGGCAAGGTTCTTGAGACAGGCGCGGTGCGCATGGATCCGCTGGTGCGTAGCGCGCTTGTCTCAGAGTGTTTCTGAGCGGCCACGGTAGAACCGTGAACCATTATTCTCATATGGAGAACCCCCATGCACGACTCCCTCGTTTTCGACCTCTTTGAGACCCTCGGCATCGAACAGACTGCCGCAAAGAAGGGCCGGCGTTGCTCTCAGCGCACCCCCCTCGTCCTCCCCAAACCCACTGATGGATACATCACGATGGTGGTGCAGCGGCCGGTGACGTTCGAAGATATCCGCGCCTCCAACGTCGGCCGCGATCACATGAAGTCGCAGGACTGGTACGTCGGTAAGGACTGGTACAAACAGTCTATTCCCTCCGGCAACTGGCTCTTCCGCCTCATGCCCGACTCTCGGGGAAAGAACACGACGCTCATGCGTCCCCTCCTCCGCGATGGCGAACGCTTCCCCGGTCCGGCGATGAGCCTGGCTGTGACTCTGTTTTTCCGTGCTTCCGGTCTCGACCCGCTGCGAAACACCTTCCTCACGGTCGACCGCGCCGACGGCAACGGCTACGTGGTCCAAATCGCCGACAAGGCTCGCCTGGAAATCATCACCCACCGCGACCTCGACGATCAGCTCTCCATTTCGGCCGCCGCTTTACGCGTCTAACACTCCCCTTGCCTTCACACACCCTGAACCTCGCCATTCGTGGCGGGGTTCTTTTTTTACGTTTGGAGATGTTGTGGTGGCCCCTGACAGGCTCAAATCGAACCAAATTATTGCAGAATGTATAAAGATGTATGAGGCCCTGAAGGCTCTCCAAGAGATCGAGAGTGTATTCCCACGACGATGAAGTATTGACTAAATTTGTAATAATGCTTATATATTAATGAGCACTGTGCTCTCTCACAACAACTCGCGACGTCCTCAATAAGAAGGAGTATCTCATGGAGCAATCTCCCGTCAGCCTACCGTCAGTTATTACTGATACACAGAAGCTCGCTACGCTAGAAGAACAGCCTCCATGCTTCAGTGTCGGACCTACTCCTACAGGCCGTGGAGAAACCGTCCTGACGTGCGTCTGGGCAACGGACAAAGTCGATTACGCGGGCAGGAAGGTTTATGCAGTCGCGAGCTATTCCATTCACACGAACGAGGAGGGACAGACGACAAAATCACACGTCTTCAAATTGCCTCAGCTGCCCATTGTTATGTACGGACTCCAAAAAGCCTTCGATCACCTGATGCAGCTTCGAGGAGAATGACCAAGAGATTCCCTGCTCTGCTTCTGCAGACGAAAACCCCATCCTAGCCGATGGGGTTTTTCATTTTCAGAATGAGAAGCGCGCAGCGCTACGGAAGGCTATAAAACGCGAGGCGGTCTCCTTCCCCCAAGGCCGAGAGCGCGAGATAACACCGGCATGATCGATCTGCAGAAGTTCAGGGAGATACTGAAGAGGCCGGACCTCAGTGATGAGGAGGCGACCCGGATCCGTGATCTCTACTACAAGCTGGCGGACCTAGGGATAGAGGGTCACCGGTACGCGAAGTGGCTGAAGGCGGGAGGGAAAGGGTCGAAGCCGGATTTGAAGTGGTTTTAGTATTAATCAGGAAGCAATCTGTTTAAATTGATAGTATGCCTAGACCACCAGGTGTAAGAGTAAAGGGTTATCTTAGAGAATTAAATATGTGCAGAAGGTTGTGGCAATCCTGGAATGATTATTTACCAAATGAAATTGACCCTAAACCGAGTAATCCAGCCATTAAATATAAAGTATTATTAGAAGAGATTAGATTTTCATTACTTTTTCGGATTGTTGTGCGTTTATATGCCTTAATGGAGCCAGACGAGAATAAATTCACCTTTGGTTATTGGCTTAATACTCTAAATCAAACTCCAAAAGTTAAGGAGACTCTAAAAAAATATAAGTTACTTTTAAAATCGGAAGATTTTAAAAAGGTACTTAAAAATCGGCACAACTCCTATGCTCATAACTCAATCAAGGACAAGCATTTCGGTCAAACATATAAATCAATGTTTAAGCTAAATGAAGTAATTGAAGAGTTGTACGATCAAATCGTATCGGATGGGCAGGCTGAGGCCATTCCCTGGAGTGGTGCTGCAGACACACACGTTTGGCATCCCTCAAATTGCCCTGGGGGATTTGAAGAAAATGTGCGTGAGTTCTTTATAAAATTTAACAGCTAAGATTAGAGAAGACGCTTCACACCAGCAGCTTAATTAAACAGGCCGCTTCCATCCCCATACAGAATCCCATGTATACCCACTACCCAGTCTTTCAAATTTGGCAGACCAATTCAGCCATTCGTTAGCCTTCTTTGTAAATTCCTCAAAATCAGTCATCTCGAAAACTGTTAGCAATAGCTTTCTGTAATCATCATACCATTCCGCATTTTGCATTAATGGGATAACTCGTTCTTCATAAAATCGCCCATAATTCGGATATACCCAATGAGGGGCTCCGGGTTTGCCTTCGTCTAATTCCTGCTTCATTTTCATGCAAAACAGCATGTTTACCTGGCAGCTTAAGTTTAAGAATTCTTCGTCGTTCAAATTACCCATTATTTCTTTCACAAGAAGATCTTTCTCGTAACTCTTCCGCAATCTGTTAAACATGGAATCTGCGCCATGCAAAACATCCGGTGCAAAGAATGCGGCTGTTGACCAAATTCGTGTGGGCCTACGCTGATTGCCGTCACGCAGTTCTGTTCTGTAATTAATCAAGAAAGACAGTATGTCTCCTTTTTTTTCCTTAAGGGCGAAGATGCAAAAATAGTAGTAGGGGTTGTGCAGTATTGCTCTCGGAATAGATTTCCACGGAACCATTCGCGATGACGGCGCATGCATCCATAGCGCAGCAACATCTGCGAACTTATCAAGAACCATTTTTAAGCCATCCTTCCTGTCATATCTCACTGCATACAAACCAATCATAGTCAGGTTCAACATCTCACGCTGCATTTGCTCCACAGCTTCTCCTGCGTTGCTAGCCTCAGGGCTTTCAGCGGCTATCTTGGTTTCCCAGGTTTGTTTTAGATGAGAGATCTCTCGTTCAACCATGTCTTCCAAATTAAAACGATCGGTATCCGAGAAACTTCGGAGTTTTGAGACGATCTCTTCCCGAGTTACTGGCGGACGAACCACTCCAGTATGCTTTAGCACTTCAACTGAGCGCGCAGTGTCTTGAGACAGCTGCTCGGCCGCAGCATCAACATCTTTGCCGTGGCTCTTTTCCTTCACAAGCTCCCAGAACGTTTCCGTGGCGCCGAGCATTTGGGACATTCCCAGCATGAGGGTTTGTGAGTCGCCCTCAGGCTTCTTTTTGTAATTGTATTTGTGGGACTGTACTGACCAGAGGTGTTCCGTCACGGTACGAATCTGAATCTCACACATGTATTCGGCCCCTACGTCTGTGCTGCTCACGACGATGTGGTGCCCCGTGTAGCCGTCCATCGTATCCTCGGGTGTGCTCTCCACGATGCGATAGCTGCCCTCCAAAAATGGAAGGAGGAGCTCGATCGCGCGTTGGCGGTCAGATCTGCAGTGACAGATCACACGGACCCCGGCAATGTCTTTGATGTCCCTAATGTCGGAAGTGGCAACGTTCGCAACCTTGGCGTAAACGGACGGGAAGTCCTTAATTTGCGGACGCATCGCGACCAAATCCATACGGGCACTCACCCCGTCGATGTCGACGGAAAGACGATGCTCCTCTAGATGGGAGCGAATATCGGCCTCGACCTTGCTCTGCAGGGCCCGATAGGACTCTGCGTATTGATCGTATTGCCGTCGCGCGTCGGCCTCTGTCATCTGAAGAAGAAGCTACACCACTAATAAGGATGCTGTCACCCCTCCAACGGGAAGGTCTCTTCCTAGATCCCCTCTTGCGTCCGCAGTAGGGTGAAAACGTACCATGTGGGATTCGTTTGTTTTTAGCTGGTGGCCCCAGTCGGGACCAATACGAACCAATTATTATCTGCCTTTGTCAAAATGCACAACGACCTTCGTGCGATTGAAGAGATCGTCGGCGTCTGGATCGGTCCAGACGGTCGGCTCATGATTACGGAAATCCACACCTACGGAGGTGACGGGCCCGAGGGTCGCCGAGATGCCGATAATGGCAAGGCGTGACGCATAGCCCGACTCTACGGGCAAATGCAAGCGTGTCGTGGCATGAGCGTGCCAGGTGGAAAGTGTTGACGTTTATTTACTAGTCATTCCAGCCTGAACCTTTGAAAAAATAGATTGGCAGCGTGCTTGCCATTCAGTATTCCATTTTGTTCTGACTGGATTTATAAGTTCTCTAAGATGATTCTTCTGTTTATCGTCAATTTTGCTAAATACCTCTGGACACTCGTCAAAGATTTCATCTAATGACTGAAGTACTTTTTCTCCTTGCTCAGAGTTTTTCACCCTGTCCATCTCTTGGAGCAATTTCACATAAACGTTGTAGATAAGATTTTGAAATTTACGGTCGTATAAATATTCTTTTAGCAGCAATAAAGCTGGTACAAATTCTTTGTGATTATCAACAGAAATGTGCCCAATAAATCTACTCAGTGCATCATCGTTTAGGAAAGTAGCTTGCTTTTCTTTATCTGAAAGAAGAGATATTATTTTTGGTTTGCAAACGAAGTGTTGCTGAATTGCCTTAGCAATTTCTGTTTTTTGATTAGCTGAAAATAGTTGAGGATGAGACACAATGTTACTAAAAACACTCACAGCATGGACTTCGTTTCCCACTGTCTCTTGCCCAATTGTCGCCAAGGTATAGCGCTCTGCGAGTTTCTGCCTTAGGTGAGTATCTAATAGTCGATTATTTAAGACTCTGAAAATTAGCGTTTGGTCCAGAAGCTTGTAATTATCCCAAAGATACTCATCTAATGCATAAGCAATTGAGTTGTAAAAGTCCTTCTTGCTCGGCTCGAATTCCAATCTATTGAATGAGCCTAATAAAGTTTGAATTAGAGTCGTACAATTCTTCCTTTGAGTTTTATAAGCCTCAATCAAAGCTGTTGCATATTCAACAACAGCTTCTTTTTTCTTTTCTTTTTTCACTAATTCAATGGATGTCTCTAATTCACCTGTAATTAATGCAGTACGTAGTTCGTTTTCATGTTTTAAGCCCTTAGCCAGAATAGGCTTTTTAAAGTAAAGATATGTTTCGGCATCTGCCGTTGTAATACGACTTGTAAGTAACATGAACCTTTTAAAATCTTTTGAGCTTTTTATGGTCTCGATACTTTCGGGGGCGAACCAGTTTTCTTTTAACTCAGCATACTCTTTAGGGAATTTATCTCTGAGTACCAGGATCTTTGCCAAGTAGGCGGGATTGTCCTTTATTATTGCAGCAACCTCGGTGTTCAGAGCTATAACAAGCGATGCAATAAAATTATTAATGAATTGTTTTATCTCTCTTGGGTTATCAACAAAAGAGCTTTTGATAACTAAAATGACATCTTCATTATTAATTAACTTGTTAATTTCCCCAGTTTTTTCCAAAAGACTTTCAATGTATTTGTCCAAGTCGGTGTTGATAAATTCAGGTGACCAAATAGCTAGATTAAAAATCTTCCTCAAATACTCGGACGGGTTCATTGTGTCTATCAGGGTTTGCCTAAGCATTTCGTAGTGGCAAGGAACGAGGAAAATTATTTTTTTGTCTTCCATTCCATCTGTGTTGATTTCTAGAAAAGTTTTTAAAGTCGAAAGCATCTCGATCGCTACTTCACGCTCAACTCGGTCTAGGTTATCGACCACAATTATTACCTTACTCTCTCCCGAGTCGTTAATTATTTTTGAAAAACATTCTTCGAAGAGTTCTGGTGAATCAATTTTATTCTTTGTGCCGTTAATCGCTGTGATAGATATAAAGTTTTTTGCATCGTCAGGGAGCAGTAGCTCCCTCGCAACGAAGCCAATTGCTGCTAAGAGAAATAATATTATTGATGCCGTGGTCCATTCGGGCATAAAAGTCCGAACAGCCATCCATAACAACAATGTAATTGGGAGAAACAATTGTAACTTTAAAACACTCCACCGAATTTGAGGGCGCTCACCAATTTGTTCTGTGGTGTCGTAGTAAAATTGCTGTATTAGTTTATTAAGATAGCCCTTTCCAAGGTTTAAGTCTTTCGCTATCTGCATTAGAAGTTGCCTCTGTAATGAATCTTTCTGATACTTCCAGCAATCAAATTCAACCATCTTTGCGTTTGATATTCCCTCGTCCTTTAGCGCCTTTATGATTGTACTTTTCCCCGTTCCCCATGCGCCAAATAGGCCAATGGTATGAACGCAACTTTCATTCTCCAAAATTGATTTAATCGAAGGAGCAATATGTTTGTGATAGAAGTCAAAATACCCATCGTCTGTGGAACGAATAGGAGCGTCTCTTAGAAATTTAAAGTCGGGCGGCGACATGACAAGAAAAGTTTATACCTCTTCTCTGAAATTCAAAAAACTGCCGCCAATTAGAAGTCCTTCGATAAACTAACCCTGCCCACTGGCCGGTCTCTTCCTTGTTCCCTCTTGCGCTCGTAGTAGGGTAAAAACGTACAATGTGGGATACGTTTGCGATTTTTAGCTGGTGGCCCAGATCGGGATCGAACCGATGACACCTCCCTCTTCAGGGGAGTGCTCTACCAGCTGAGCTACCGGGCCACTGGTACCGTTGCTATGCCCAAGTATACGGTGGGCCCGAGGACTATACCAAGATCGTCCTTTGTCGAGAAGGGTGGATTTTGGCGGATGGGACAGTAGAATGCGGTCGCTTTGGGCACTACGGGTGTCGCTCAGCTGCCGCCGAGCCCTTCCGGGCGAGGAGCGAATCAGAAAGGCGCCTGCGGTAGATCTCCGAGGTACACTGACATCATGGGGCTGTAGCTCAGCTGATAGAGCGCCGCATTCGCATTGCGGAGGTCGAGGGTTTAAATCCCTTCAGCTCCACCACCTAAATCTAGACAGCAATGCAGAAATTAGTATAGTAAACATTACACGTCGTTCGCACCATTCCTCTTTTATACAGTTGGAGGTCTCCGTGACGTCTACCATTTCCGATGAGCTGCGCGGGCTTATTGAAGCGTACCGCTCACAACATCAAGGATCCGTTGCCGCCTGGAGTGACACGAGCGGTTCCATCACCGACAACGCCGCGCGAGTCGAGACATCCGACCGGCTGCACGCTCAAGCAGAAGGCACCATGCGACGTATCCGTGAATACTGCGACGAGCACTCGATCGGTCCGGAAATCATCGAAGAACTTCTGCGCTGAGAGCGCGGAGCCCACCACTAGGCGGAGAGCGATCTCCGCCTGTTTTTGAATATATAAAAGAAAGCGAGACGTGTTGTCCCGCTTTTCTCGCTGGTGAGTATTCACCTGTACCATTTTTCATAAAAAGAGCCCCGGCTGTTGCCGAGGCTCTAGGAACGTATTGATCTGACTGTCATCCTCCGCGAACTCGTTTTTGCTCCTTGCGAATTGCTTTCAGTTTTTGACGCCATTGTTCGTTTTCAGACATTTTCTTCATGGCATCGCTCTTAAGACTAGGCACATGCTCGATGATGCATCGACAATCCACGTCACTCGGCTCTTGTGCGAATAAAACCGCTGCAGCCTGCAGTCTCATCTTCTTGTTTTGGGCTACAATGGTTCGAAGTACAGCATTAGGAAGCGATCCTTGAAGCAGTCGCTCGGCGGCCGTGTCGGCGATCTCTTCTTCGAAGTAACGAAACTCTTTCATTAAAAACACGAGATCATCGTACGTCGGCTGCTGCTCAAGTATTCGCAAGCCCGTTTTCTTCCGCCAGGCGGCATATGGTTGCTTTAATATTAAACGCAACTCATGGTTTCGAGGATTCCGAGCAAGGAGCATTTCAGCGGCTTTTTCGATGTGTGGCCCGCCATAATATTGCCGCAGTAACCAACACAAATCTTGGTTCGTTGGGTTACGCTGCAAGTACGCTTCAACCGCTTCGTGATGAAGGTAGTCGACGTAACGAATCACGTAGCGGATCGCGGATTGAGAAGGATTCTTAGATAAAATATCCGCCCACATGTTTTCGAGTTTCGACATTTCGACCTCATTTTTAGGGAAGTTGGAGTGAACGAACGCTATATTGACATTATAGTAAATTATTTAATAGTCAATATATTTTATGTGCGTTACAAACTGGCCCGGATCGCCTCCTCCAGCTTTCGGTTCTTCCAACCCACAAAGTGCAGCACAGCGTGCAGCGGATCGGTGAGTGCGAGGAACACCTTCAAGTCGGCAGCCAAGCGCATGGCGTATCCCAGCAAGCCGAAGACATTCAACGGACCGAAGACGACAGCCGCCCAGCGCTCGCCGATGGGCAGAGCGAATTTTGGCTTGGGTGCAGCGTAGGTGCGCGGCCGGCCGGAGAGGATCTTGGCCAAGAGATCGGCATCGTAGATGGCCGTCTGGGCCATGCCCGCATAGGGCGTCTTGGCACAGTCACCGAGGACGTACACGTTCTGCAGGCCCTGAGCGCGCAAATCGTTGTCCACTAAGGCGCGTCCCTTGGGGTCGAGCGACAAGCCGGTGACACGAGAAAGGAGCGAGTGGGCCTTCACGCCCGCGGTCCAGACGATGGTGCCGGCTTCAATTTGCGTATCGGCCAGAAGGAGCTTGCCCGGCTCACAGCCGGTGACCTTCTTGCCCACCATCACCTGCACGCCGATCTTCTCGAGTCGCTCGTGCGAACGCTTGGAGACGATCTCCGGCATCGACGGGAGGATACGATCAGCCGCCTCAATGAGCAGAACGTGCGGCGGGCGCTTACGCAGGTCTTCCAAGTGCACCACCAGCTCGGCCGCCGTCTCCACGCCCGTCGGTCCGCCGCCGATCACGAGCACGCGCTCTGAGGTCTCCTTTTCGTGCTGCGGCAAGACGTGGTGGTTCGTCAGCAAGGCATCGAAGTGACGGCGCAGATGCACGGCCTCCACCACGTGGCTCATGGTGAGCGCGTTCTCCTTCATGCCCGGAATGCCGAAGTACGCCGGCTCCGCTCCGGGAGCGAGCACCACGATGTCGTAGGGGTAGGCACCCAGGCGGCCTTGGGCGACGTTCTTCGCCGTATCGACCGATTCGATGGTATCGATCATGGTCGTGACCGACCGCGGCAACATCTCCTCTAAGGTCAGGCAGACGCGCGAGAAGGCATCTGAGCGGATGATGCGGTAGAGCGAGCCGTAGTACTCCAGCCACGGCCTGGGGCTGACCAACGTGACGGCAAAGTGGGCATTCTTCGCCAGGCGCTGGGCCAGGCGAACGCCCGCGAATCCCCCGCCGACGACAAGCACTTTTTGCGCCATAGGCTGAAAGAAGCGTACGCAGCCCGCGTCTCAGGGGCAATGACGCTTGCTGCACTTCCTTCACCGTTGCCCTGGTCCGTCAACCGGGACTGGGCTGTTGACGCCTGGACAAAGATATTTGCAAATATTCAAAATATGTATTATAATATCTATCAAATGACCATCAAAAACACACCCAAGACACGTTTCTTTAGCGCCGCTTTCCTCGTCGTGTCCGGCGCGATCTTCGCCGTGACGATCTCGAGCGCGACGAAGGCCCGCGTCGTCGACCAGGCGACCTTCCCCCCGGCCCCCAAGCAGCAGACGGTCCACGCTGCCGCTCCCGCCGCGCC
>CAZEVM010000001.1:60081-70025 GCA_964515645.1 uncultured Candidatus Peribacteria bacterium
ATTGCTGAGCAGCCCTCTGGCGCCGTGAAGGCGTTCCAGCAGCGCGCCAGTCGTGCCTTTGGTTCCAACCTCGAGTTCCACGCCGCTGCGGCCGCCATGGCCGATCGCGATAGCTTGCTGAAGCAGAAAACCACCGTCGTCTTCAACGTGGAGACCGACGCCGCATCCGGCGGAACGCTCGAGCCGCTCGTCTTCGCCATTAACGATCACCAGGACTGGATGAAGACCGACGCCTCGGCCTCGGAGCTGGAATTCTCTTTGGATGAGTCGCGCATCAAGACGGCTGTCTCCGAGACGCTGACCGCGCTCCTCCCCTCTCCGTCGTGGGCTACCGTCACCGGTGAGAGCACCGACAAGTATGGCGTCACCCGCCTCACTGCAACGGGCTCCGTCCGCGCCGGCTACCTTGTTGACATTCCGGCGATCACTACGGAAATTACCGAGTCGATTCTGGCGGGCGTGCCGCAGCTCGCCGTGCCCGTCATCTACGACGAAGGCGGCGTCTATCGCCCCGGTCCCGACGGTCAGCTCCAGAAGATGACCCGGATTGCCCAGGGCCGCTCTAACTTTGCGAATTCACCATCTGGCCGCATCTTCAACATCCAGAAGGCTCTCTCTGAGCGCCTCAACGGTGCCCTCGTCGGCACGGGCGTGACCTTCAACTTCAACGACACGCTCAAGGGCGCCAGCGGTTGGCGCGAGGCCCTCGGTATCTTCGAGGGCGGCGCTCTGCGCCCCGTCCAAGGCGGCGGCATCTGCCAGGCGGCCACCACCCTCTACCGCTCGCTCGTGAAGGCCGGCCTCCCGGTGGTCGAGCGCGCTCCGCACAGCCTCTACGTGACGTACTACAAGGCTTACGGCGTCGGTATCGATGCCACCATCTTCCCGGGCGCCCAGGATCTGAGCTTCACCAATGACACCGGCTCGCCGATCCTCATCTTGTCCCGCTACGAGGGCAACGACGCCTACGTCGATCTGTACGGCACGCCGGATGGCCGCGTCGCCACGCTCGATGGCCCGTACTTCTCCAGCACCTCGGGCGACGACTTTATCGACGGCCGCGCGCTTAAGGCCAACGAGATCGGCTGGAAGCAGCTCATCACCTGGCCCGATGGCCGCACCATCGATAACCGCATCGTCTCGCGCTATCGCAGCGTGCCGAGCTCGCTCCAGAAGGAGGACTTCACGGCTGGTAACGCCGCGACTCTCTGATTGACTGACAACAAAAACGGCGCCCCTCGCGGAGCGCCGTTTTTTTGAATGCGAGAACGGATTTACTTGAGCATCTCGTCGATGGCGGCCGAGAAGGCAGCGATCGGCTGAGCGCCCTTGATCTGCTTGGCCTGGTTGTTCGGGCCGAGGATCCAGAAGCTGGGCGTACCCGAGACACCGGCGGCGGAACCGTCCTTCTGGTCGGCGGCGATCTCATCGGCGTGCTTGTTGGAGTCGAAGCACGACTTCCAGGTGTCGAAGTTCAGGCCCGAGACCGTCTTGGCCCACTCGGGAATGCTGGCAGCCGTGATGGAGCCGCCCTCTTCCTGCTTGGCGAAGATTGCGTCATACATGGCGACAGCCAGGTCGTTGCTCTGATCCTGAGCGCACTCCGTGGCCATGGCCATCGGCTTGGCAAGCGGGTGGAACGAGAGCGGGAAGTCGCGGTGGACGATCTTCACCTTGCCCGTATCGACGTAGTTCTTCTTGAGCTCAGGCAACGTCTGCTTCACGAAGCGGCGGCAGAACGGGCACTGATAGTCTGAAAACTCGACGACGGTCACCTTGGCATCGGCCTTACCGGAGAAGAAATCATCGTCAGCCGTTGCGGGCTTGGCGTTGCTCGGGGCAGCGGCAGCCTGCGAGGGCGTCGGAGCGGCGGAGCCGGACGACTTACCAGCGTTCAGGCTGGTGGACACGCCGAAGCCGAGACCGAAGGTCAGGAGGCACAGCGTTGCGACGAACCACGGGTTCGAGGTCGTCGAGTACTGAGGATGGGAATTCATAAAGATGATGAAGAGTGAAGAAGTAGGAACTGGTTGGAAATCCTACGCAAAACCTGGGATTTTACTATGATTCTTGCCTTTGCAGCGAGATTGGGTGGTGGTGTGGAGTATTAAGAACGTCTTAATGTTTGGAAACGAAGCATCGCAAATAGCCGCACATCATTGCGGCATGAAATGAAATGGTGGACCGGGTGGGATTTGAACCCACGACCAATTGCTTAAGAGGCAACTGCTCTACCAGCTGAGCTACCGATCCACAAAGTTCTAAAGAGCCCGGAAACAGTACAGCCAGACCATCCTGAAGGCAACGGCTTAAAAGACCTTCCGGGGGTGGGCCTGGCGATGACCCGAAGAAACCAGCAAAGCAACGGGCAATCCCCCATGCCAAGCCACCGTATTCGGGATTTCAATGGAGGCATGAATATCGCGTCCTTGCTTGATTTCGGCCATTTGTTCGTCAGTCAGGTCGATGCCCGGCAGGCTCTTGAGGACCTCCTTCATAGGGGTCACCTTCGTCCAGCCGATGGCCTCGGGGGCGACCGCCTGTTCGACCTGCCACTCCCCTACTTTGGTCCGGCGCAGACCGGTGAGGTAGCCGCCGGTTCGCAGCGCGGCGCCCAGGTCGTTCGCCAGCGAACGGATGTAGGTGCCCGAACCGCAGCGGACACGCAGCTTTAGATTGGGGTACGCGAAGGACTCCACCTCGCACGACTCGATGGTCACCTCGCGCTCGGGCATCACCACCTCTTCACCGCGACGGGCCTTCTCGTAGGCACGCTCGCCGTCGATGTGCACGGCGCTGTGGGCCGGCGGCGCCTGGCGGATTTTCCCCACGAAGCGCTCGCGGATGAGACGCAGCACAGTCTCGATCTCGGGCTCGGGGACACCCGGCTTGATCGGAAAATCCTCGATCCGTCCGTCTTGGTCGTAGGTCGTGCTCACCTTCCCCAGCGTCACACCGGCCACGTACTCCTTCGAGAGACCCATGAAGAGCTCAATCGCCTT
Organism: uncultured Candidatus Peribacteria bacterium; assembly: GCA_964515645.1. Classification (GTDB taxonomy): domain Bacteria; phylum Patescibacteriota; class Gracilibacteria; order Peribacterales; family Peribacteraceae; genus JAGOUB01. Next base: position 63,084 of record CAZEVM010000001.1, read on the forward strand.
GAGGGCCTTGGCTCCCACGGCAAGCACGAGCAAGCCGGAAGCGGCCGGGTCGAGCGTGCCGAGATGCCCCACGGAGCGTTCCGAGAGCGTACGTCGCACAATCGCCACGATGTCGTGGCTGGTCGGGCCGGCAGGCTTATCGATAAGGAGGAATCCGTGCCTCACCGACAAATTCTACCAGTCAGGAGGAGCTCAGAACACCCCTTACACCCCTTGTTGCCAGGCCATAATGACCGGCAAAACCGTGGAAAGGATGAGGGCTGACACCGCCACGAGGGCGACGGCGCGGTAGATGGTGCGGTTCTTCATGGGGCGAGGACGGAAACAGAAACAAATTCAGTGGCAGTGCGACCGTCGGACGAGGTGACCTTGAGCGTCACCACGTACTGGCCGGGGTCGGAGAACGAGTGGACCACGCTGCGCTGGTCGCTCTTGGTGCCGTCGCCGAAGTCCCAAGCAACAGTGGTGATGTTGCCCGCGCTGCACTTGGAATCAAACTGGATGCCCAGCGGCGCTTCGCCGGTGAGGCGGCTGGCCTCAATGCAGGCGCGCAGCAGCGACTCACGTACCACGATGGCGCGGCTGGTGCGAACCTCCTGCTTGCCGATGGTGCGCACTTTGAGGTCGATGGTGTAGGTACCGGGCTCGAGGAACGTGTGGTCCACCTGGGCGGGGCCGAACACCTCGTCGGTGCGGTCGCCGAACGACCAGACAAAGCCCGAGATGGAATCATCTGGTACAAAGCTCTCCGAAGCATCAAACCGCACGCGTAGTGGCGCCACGCCGCCTTCAGGATCCATGCGGATGACGAGCGACGAGGTTGGCGGCTTCACCGTAACGGTAATGGGGATCACCTTCACCCGATCCTGGGCATCTTCGGCGATGAGCGTGAGCGTGTAGGTACCCACCTGGCGGTAGATCGCCTGCACGGATGTGTTGGTCGAACCTACCTCCGTGGCGTCGGGCGCTTCCCAGGTAAAGCGCACGAAGGGCTGGTTCGTCTTGGGCGTCAGCTGCACTGTCAGCGGAGCTTCGCCGACGATTTGGTTATTGGCGGGCATCGGCGCACCTTCATACATCAGGTCCGGCAAGGGCAGTTCATCCACCACGCGGATAAGAGCCGAGAGCTCGGCGATCTGGCCACTGGCGGAGCGCACTTTGGCCACGACCGGGTATCGACCCTTCTTCTCGTAGGTATGGGTGGTTTCGGTCGCGAACGTATTCTCCGTATTATCGCCAAAGTCCCACTCGACGACCGAAATTGGGGTATCGGTCTTGATGGCCATCTTGATGCCGAACGGCGGCGTGCTGATGAGACGCTTGGGCGTTGTCACCAACTCGACGGGGAACGGTAGAGGTGGGGCCGGCTCTACTTTGACGGTGCGTGAGTACGTCTGCTTCGACTTGTTCGTCAGCTCCACCACGGCCGTGACCGTGTATTCACCAAGCGCGTAGAACGTGTACTTGGCATCGGTGTCCTTGCCCGAGACATCCACTTTCGTGTCGCCGTCGAAGTCCCAATCCACCTGCTTAATCTGCTGCTTGTTTGAGATCAGGTTGCTGATGCTAAAGGTCACCGGGCGCTCCACGATGGGTACCGAGGGTGTCATGGAGAAGACGGACTTCGAGAGGATGAGGCGGCGCGATGCGACACGAATACGACCGTCGGCCATGACGAGCTGCGTCTGCACGCCGTACACACCGTCCTTCGCAAAGGTGGCGGTGATGGTCGGCACGGTGGTCTCCTGATCCACCTTATCGTCACCGTTCAAATCCCAGCGATACTGGATGGGGCGCATGCCAAGATTCTGAGCAGTGGCGACGGCACGTTCGACACTAAAGGTAATGGCCAGTGGCGCGACAAAATCCTCAGCTTTCGTCGGATTGACGATATCCATCACCAACGTCGGCTCACGCGTGAGCATGGCGGCGGCGATGATGCTCAGCATCACGCCAGGCACCACCGCCAGGCTGAGGCGCACGGTAGCCTGTCGCTTCACGCCCAGAGGCAGGTCGGGATTTTGAACGTGGCTATAGAAGAGGAAGCCCACCACGGCGAAGGTGAGCAGGCCCACAATGGCCGATGCGGTGCCGATGCCCGCGAGCGGCTGCAATCGACCGGTGGGATCGGGCAGGATGGCAAGAAGAAGGAGCAGCCACAGCACGTAACAGCCGTAGACGATGCCTGCCACCGTGAGGAGCGTCTTCTTCACGCGCTTCACAGCCACATCTTCAGGAGTGGCCGGCGCCTTGGGAGCGACTGGCGGCACGGACGGAGGGGTGGCGGGCTGGCCGGTGATCCCGTCGACAACGGAGGGTTCAGGCATCGGGAGCGTCTGGGGAGGAAGACGAAGAGGATGATGTAGCGGGAACGACGGCCTGCAGTATCGCCTGCTGTATGTCGACGACGTTGGTTGGCGTCACAGCGGGCTCAGCGGCATTGTGATCGAGGAGATTCAGCGTGAAGTCGAGACCGTACGACGGAGCGGAGTTTTTGGTGACGACCCACTGCAAGCGGTGCACTAAGGCAGTCTCGGGATCGATCCAGATCTCGCCGTTCGCTGTCACATCGGCCTGAGCGGCATCGAACTTGCCATGACGTCCACTCTCAGCGCGCTCAAGGTACGCTTTCAGCTTGGCAGGATTCAATCGGATACCGTAGTGGGCCACCGTGACCTCGTCGATGGTCTCATCACCCATGTCTTCGGTCACCTCAAGCGCTTCCGCCTCGGCCGTCAGCAGTTGTGGCTCAGGCGTCACGAGAGTGCCCGTGCTACCCTCAACTACGCGCAGCCAGCGCTTCAAGAGTTGCGGCTGTAGACTTGGCGAGAGTAAGCCTGCCAGGCCGTTTCCTGTGACGGAATCCAGACGCACGACCACCTCACCCTGCGCGGCGTAGGCGATCTCTCCTTCGATCGTCACCGGTTGACTGGCCTGTGATTGGCCACCTTTCCCCTCAAACGTGACGCGTGCGCCGAGCGTTTTGCCGTCGTCGGTCATGGCACCGTTTGCCGTCACTGTTCCGTCAAGAGCGGTGTCGCTGAGGTCGGCAGTCAGATGGCCTTCCAGCTTGAACGCGACAGAATGAAGGGCTTGTGTGGCGCGCACGGCCTCACCCACGAGCGATTGTGGATCGGGTCGGTCCGAACCACAGCCCGTCAAGAGTCCGGCGGCCGCCAGGGTCGCCAGGAACGCCGATCGTCTCCACGCGCAGGCAGGCATGTCGGCAATGAGCATGCCAGAACGGGCCTCCTTTTGGCCAGCGATCCGCCTCTGAAGCCCTTGAGTGAGAGCGCGGTCCGTGTCGCCTCACCAACTCGAGCCGGCGCCACCGCCACCAGCCGATCCGCCGCCGAATCCTGAGAATCCACCTCCACCTCCACCACGAGAGGTCCAATCGCCGCCGCCAACGATCCAACTGCTACCCCGGCGACGCGTGGCTTGTCCCAGGCCGTAGCGGGAAACAAAGTAATCGACGCCCAAGCCCGCCGCGATGAGCATGGGGATGGTCCACCACCACTGCAAGAGGAGAGCGAGGATGGCGCCCAAGCCGAGACCGATCACACCACCGTGCCACCATGATTTTGATTTGGCCATCCACACGCCTAAGAAACGGAAGGCATTGAGGGCGACAAAGAACACGATCATGACGAGCGAGGCAATATCCTGGGGCTCCTCCGGTGCCTCAGGTTTGTACTCGCCGCCAATGGCTTCCTTCAATTTGTCCACGCCGGCATTGAGCGCGGCGGCGTACTGACCTTCCTTCAAAAGCGGCTTCATGATGTCCTCGGTGATGCGGTACGCGGTCAGATCCGGCACGGCACCCTCCAAACCGTAGCCGACCGAAATCCAGACCTTACGGTCGTCGTACGCCAAAAGCAGAACGATACCATTATCGTTCGTTTGGCTGCCTACGCGCCAGGCGCGATGAACATCGAGTGCGGCTTGACCTACGTCGGCACCATCGAGAGTTTTGATGGTGACAACAGCGATCTCATTGCTTGTTTCTTGGCGGTACTCGTTGAGCTTCAGCTCCAGATCGTTGTGTTCAACCTCTGATAAAAGGCCAGCCGCGTCGGTGACGAAGCCGTCGTTCGGCGGTACGACGAAGGCCGCCGACACCGTCAGCGGCCAAATCGCCAAGATGGCAAGAGTGGAAGCGGTGAGGAGCCGTCCGTGGAAAGCGCTCAGCACGGAGGTCATCATAGCACAGACGGCTTAGTTCGCGGCCTTGAAGTCGAATTCCACCTGGGGAGCGTTCTCGGCGCCAGGCGTGGCCTCAAAGGTTTCGGCCGCACCGAAGCCGAGCAAGCCGGCGACAATGTTGCGCGGGAAGGTGCGGACGGCGACGTTGTACGACATCACGGCTTGGTTGTAGTCACGGCGCGCGGTGGCGATGCGGTTCTCCGTACCCTCAAGCTGCACCGAGAAGTCGCGGAAGCCCTGGGTGGCGGTCAGCTGCGGGTAGCTCTCGACCGTCACGAGCAGGCGGGAAAGAGCACCCTGGAAATCGTTGGCAGCCTCCACTTGGGCATCGCGGTTGCCGGACGATTGAGCCGACATCCACTTGGTGCGGGCGTTCACCACATCGGTGAGCGTGCTCTTCTCAAAGTCAGCCGCGCCCTGGACCGTGTTCTGCAGGTTCGGCACTAGGTCGAAGCGGCGCTGGAGATCGGTCTGCACCTGCGACCAGGCCAGATCGACGCCACCGCGGAGGCCGACGAGTGTGTTATAGGAGGACCACACCCAGCCCGCGAGGACGACCACGACAGCCAGGATAATCCACTGCATCTTCTTCATAGATAAGGAGGGGGAAACGGCGAGAGTATAGCAGAGTTAGAGGCCGAGCTCGTAGTCGGCGGATGTATTGTGCACGATTTCCACTTCGCCACGGGCGACGATGTGTGAGGCGGCGCTGGCGCGCAGTTGTTCGGCGGTGGGCGGCGAATCAAACGTGAGGAGGCCATCGAGACCGAGTATTTCAGCGCGGTAGCGATGCAAACCGGCCTCAGGACACGGAGGGATGTAGGCGGCGGCCCCCTCGACGGAGCTCAAGCCTACCGCGGCGCCATCAGCCAGACGGTCCGCTGTCAGCCAGCCGGTGGAAGCGGGAGCGTTGTACACCACCCAGTGTACGTACGCGCTGTTCTCGGCAGATGTCTGCTCGAAGATGAGCGCCAGCGAGGTGACATTTTTCGGTACGTTGGTGATGCGGAAGCGGAGAGGCTTGGCCGCGCCCTGACAGGTGAAATCGCGGGTGATGTGATTGGTGACGTCAGCGTCGGGAACGGCGAGCGTGATCTCACCCATGGAGGAACAGGCGGCGAGCAGGCAAGCGCCGACGGCGACGGTAACAGTGCGGAAAAGGTGCTTCATGGCTCAATTCTACCGCTGGTGAGTCGCGGCCTGGTAGTCATTTCTGCGAGAGATGATGGTTTAGAGCGGATCACTACCCTCCAGGAACAACCGCAGGCTCGCCCCGCGGAGGCTCGCAATGCGCAAGCGCCTCAAGGTGTCGATGTCGGCAGGCTTCTGCGTGCGGCCGCCGCGGATAGCTACCGACGCGATGTACGTCTGAGCCGCCAGAGCCTCACTTGTTTCGTCAAAATGGCCGAGAGGATAAGCAAAGGTCCAGACCGGCCGGCCGATGATCGCCTCCAGGTCCGTCTTACTGTCGACAATCTCATGGCGCTGCTGCTCTTCGTTGAGCGTCTCCAAGTCGGGGTGCGAGACGGTGTGACTGGCTATCTCCACGAGCGGACTCTTGGCCACCTCCTTCAGCTGATCGACACTCAGGTATTCCGGTTTTCCGAGGAAGCCGGTGACCACAAAGAGCGTCGCCTTGGCGTTGTATTTCTGCAGGATCGGGAGTGCATTCAAGTAAAAGTCTTCGTACCCATCATCGAAGGTGAGGATGACGCGCTTCTGCGCCGGCTCAAGGCGGCGGGCCATCAGCGCCGGCGCGTCACTCACCGTATAGAAGGTGAAACCGGCCTCGCTCAGCGCCTTCACCTGGCTCTCCAATTCTTCCGGCGTTACGCCCAGTTGCGCTCGCATCGACTCAGGATCGGCCGGGGCCGGCTCCACGTAGTGAAACATGATGATCGGCAGGTCGAGTGCCTGCAGGTCGGCATCCGATACGACAATTGGTTCCGACCGGACGGCTTCTTGGGGTAGGGCTTGCACCGTCGCCCCCGTCGAAAAGAGTGGCACCGGAGCCACTTCCGTAATCGACGCAGTCGAGGAGTCGCAAGCGGCTAAAAGGAGGAGGACAAGCAGGGCCGACGGCAGGAGGCGAATGGACATCGGCCGGCACCATACCAAAACGCCGCGGACGATCCGCATTGCTCCTTGGTCGGTCTCATGTCTGATATGGAATGGTCGACCGTCCTTGCGCTTGTTCGAACTCAGGTCCGGGAGACGGCGGCGATGCTGGAAGGGGTGTATCGGCTGTTTCTCGCGTCGAAAGTTTTCATGAAGCGTGAGGATATCGCGCCAGGTATACTCTGAATTCGAAGTCTTGGGTAAAGGCTTTTTCTAAGCGCACAACATCTTTCAACACATCTTCATTCACTGTTTCGGGTAGCCTTCCCCGTAGATCGCCTGGCCGAGTCTGTGGTGAGAGTCGGTGCTGTTCTGCTTATACCCCTCCACACCAAAGAGTCTGGCGAGTGCTCTCATCCCCCGGCCAGTGCCAGCGATGTTGTCGCCTCCGCGACCATCCCAAGGCAGATCGAACCACTGCTGGGCAGTGTAGGTAGTCTGGATGAGGGTGCGGGCTGCGTCGGTGGTCTCAACGGCTGGTGGCCTTGGCTCTTTGACAGGAATCTCTGGGTAGCCTTCCCCATAGATCGCCTGGCCGAGTCTGTGGTGAGAGTCGGTGCTGTTCTGCTTATACCCCTCCACACCAAAGAGTCTGGCGAGTGCTCTCATCCCCCGGCC
>CAZEVM010000001.1:70125-79304 GCA_964515645.1 uncultured Candidatus Peribacteria bacterium
GAGTCGGTGATGCCCCACTTATACCCCTCTACGCCGAAGAGAATGGCAAGAGACATCATCCCCCGGCCCGTGCCGGCGATGTTGTCGCCGTAGCGCTCTTTCTGCTTCAAATCGAACCACTGCTGGGCGGTGTAGGTGGCCTGGATGAGGGTGCGGGCAGTGTCCACCTTGGGCGACTCAGGGAGAGATGGGTAGCCTTCTCCGTAGATCGCCTGACCGAGATTGTGGTGCGAGTTGGCAATGTTCTGCTTATACCCCTCCACACCAAAGAGTCTGGCGAGTGCTCTCATCCCCCGGCCCGTACCGGCGATGTTGTCGCCTTTACGCTCTATCCCTTTCAGATCGAACCACTGCTGGGCAGTGTAGGTCGCCTGAATAAGGGTGCGGGCAGCGTCGGGGGTTTCCACAACTTGGGGTGACTCGGGTAGAGACGGGTAACTCTCGCCGTAGATTGCCTGGCCGAGCCTGTGGTGAGAGTCGGTGATGCCCCACTTATACCCCTCTACGCCGAAGAGAATGGCAAGAGACATCATCCCCCGGCCCGTGCCGGCGATGTTGTCGCCGTAGCGCTCTGTCTTCTTCAGATCGAACCACTGCTGGGCGGCGTAGGTGGCGTGGATGAGGGTGCGAGTTTCGTCGGGAGTGAGGCGGGAGTTTGCACTTAGTGCAGCGTAGGTCCGCAGGTCGGCCTGGGTGAGTAGGTCGAGGTGTACCGAGGGCTGGAACAGTTGGATCTGCGCTATGAGGGCTGCCACTAGTTCGGCTGTGGGACGACCCTGGTTTGTACTCTGAGATCTCCCGTCTTGCCCCCTACTTGATGGCTCCGGTCTCGGACCAAGGAGCTCCTGATGCTCCGCCTGCTCCCAGGCCCCCTCAATGAGGTCTGGTAGGCAGACGGGGCGAAAGCGCGTGGCCTGGGGCAGAATCTGCGTGACCACTGAGAAAGGCTTGCGGGAGGGATCCTCACGCAAACGGCGGAGAATACGGCCATGGCGCTGCTTGAGTTTTGGCTTCGATAGGCCGGGATAGGCATCGATGAGATAGCGAGCCGAGGGAACATCGAGACTCCGTCCTCCCATCTCGCAGCAGACGAGCACGTGGAGTGTGCCGGCATTCAGGTCCGCCATGTCCTGTGTCATCTGGGCCGTCGACGTCTCCGTTCCCGTCCAGCCCCGCACCTGAAGATCTGGTTGATCGGCCTGAAGAGCAGCCACCGTGTCACGCACCAGGTCAACAGTCGGAACGTAGACGAGGGTGGGCCACTGCTCACGCTGATCGACTGGGACGACGGAGCGGTAGAGCTCTGGGATCGTCTGTTGAATCTCGATGTGCCTCAGGGCCAGACCGAGCTCTCGGCGGTCGTAGTCATTGTCGACGAGTGGAATTGCATCACCGTCAATCGCCGCCCGGTAGCCAAGCCACAGGGGTGGGGTCATGAGGCCCTGTCCCAGTCCCTCTTCGATCGAAAGTTCATGGGCCGTCTCGCCAAAGACCTCACTACTACTGCCACCATCGTGACGGTCGGGGGTGGCGGTGAAGCCAAAGCGGTAGGTGGGACTGAGAAGATTGATGACTTCCTTTCGAGCATCGGTGACGAGCAAATCCGCCTCATCGCCGATGACGGCTCGTACCGTGCCAGGAGGGAGGAGGGAGCTCAGTCGCTTCTGGTTCTTCTGCAGGGCCTGGATCGTCGTGACGACGAGGGGGTGATGGAGATCTGACAGACCAACGCCAACGTCGGTCATGCCTGCTTGCTCTAATTCGGAGAGCATGCGCTGCCGGGCGGCGCGCTCGGTGACGATGAGGAGATCCAGCTGCGGGCGGGCATCAACTGACGCGGGAACGCGCTTGTCGGCAGCCTGGAGGGCACCGGCAATGTTCACGGCCAGGAGTGACTTGCCTGTACCGGTAGGATGGACGATTTGGAGAGCTCGACGACAGAGAATGCCGATCTCCCCCATAACGGTCAGCAGCGCGTGTCGCTGGTGACGATCAAGCTCTTTCCCGCGCGTCCCATCTGGACGTAGGACATGCGTCAGTCGGCCATCAAGCGCTTCAATAAAGGCAATTTCAAATTCACCTGAATTTAGCGATGAAGCGGAGATTTTTGACGAATCAGGCACATAGTTTATTATGTATTTTTTTGTGCATTTGTCAATAATGAACAAACTGCTTATGAACACCATTCGCCCACAGCAGAAAGCCATAGGATGGAGCAATCTGAAAAAGTGCTTCTTGGCATATGTCACACTTGCCATCGGACAATGGGCTACTCCTACCTCGTCAAACAGTTGATTCGACGTTTTACGAAAGGACGAACTCGCTTTGTATTGAATGGTCGGGACGAAAGGACTCGAACCTTCGACCTCACGGTCCCGAACCGTGCGCTCTAGCCAACTGAGCTACGTCCCGACAGACGTACATTAAGGGATAGATCCGGAACGCGCAGCGCTTGTTTGATTGCGCCTCGCCCAGGGGCTCGGCGGCCCAACTGAGCGACGTCCCGACTTGGCTCCGACGAGAGAAGAATCGCGACCGCAGCGCTTGGTGACGTCGCGGCGACGCCGGCGATCATACTCACTGCCGCGCCCAAACGCACGCCGGGTTTTTTTGACGCTCGTCTTTCGCCTCACGTACCGGCCGCTCCTTGTAACGTTTTAGCCGGCGATACGTTTATAGAAGCCTGAGAAACACCTGATTCATCCGCATGTCACGTCAGTAGACGCCAGAATTCTTTCTCAATTGATTGATTCAGTGAGTTTTAGCTACACCAACCACACTGACGCCATACGGCTAAAGACAGAAGAAATACTACTCTTATAAAACATTTTCTTATGATGTCTATTACCTCTGACCGGTTATAGAGGGATTTACGTATACATATTTTGTACAAACTACCTTCTAGGATGAATGCCATCACTCCGAAAATCGGAGCGGTTTTCGGGTGGTAAATAGGGGTATGTAAAGTTCTCTTATACTATTTGTGACAATCGTCAATGTATTACAATACAACAATATGACATTTAGCAAACTGCCAGGTCCAAGAGGGTCTGCTTACGATGAATTCGTGAAGCTTATCTCACGCCCCACTTCATTGCCGCTCGTGCTGATGCACGTGGTTCTCATCGCCTTCCTGTCCCTCAGTATGGTGATGAGCCTGCCCACCCTCCGCTAAGGAGAGTGAACGGAAATGGAACCCGTCCCGCTCGGACGGACCACCGGTTGGCACTCGCTCCCTAGGCCTCCTCGCGGCGGCCCGAATCCCCTCGTTGGGACGGTGCGACACGCCACATCCCCTATCGCCCCTTGGGCGTTGGGACCTGCCGCTCACCAGAGCCGTCCTCGTTTGCGGGCATCCAGGGTGGAGCGCGCTTCCTTGGCCTGGGCCGTCACGGCCGGCAGGCGCTCGCGGCAGAAGTCGCGCAGGCCCTGCTCGTTCTCCACCTCCTGCATCCAACAAATGGTGCTGAACTCTTCGACGTTGTCGCCGAGCAGGATGAAGTGCGAGTTCTGACGGAAGGCTTCGGCGAAGGCTTTGACGACTGTTTGCGTCTCTTCCAAAGGCGGAGGCGGCACGTTGCCGTCGTACTGCGAAAGCGAGACCCAGCGGCGGAGCACCTTGAGATCATTAAACTTGGACCAAGCGAAGGCCTGGGCCAAGTCCCGGGCGGCGGCGGGATAGTTGCCGGCACGTTCCAAGACGGCGGCGCGCAGCGAGTAGGCGCGGGCATCTTGGGCATTTTCGTGGAAGTACGACTCAAGGGCGGCCAAGGCGTTGGGCAGGTCGTTCTGTTGGAGGGCAATACCGGCGCTGCCCAGGTGCAGGTCGCGGGCGAACCAGCTGTCGGCGCTCTCGGCGTACCACTGCTGGGCTGTGGTCACGTCGCCGCGCATCTCTGCCTTGCGACCAAGGGACGACGTGACAAGGTACGCAGCCTCGCGCACCGTCACGCACGTCAGGAGCAGGACAACCATCAGCTCCACCGCGTTCTGGCCGACGTTCACCAAATGCGGAGCCTTCTTCCAGGTGGCAGGCGCGGCCATCAGGCCGAGCAGTGTCCAGAACGGCAGGGCAATGCCGACGAACTGCAGGTTGTAGTCGATGAGCACGTGCGCCAGCACGCCGACTGCGCCCAGTGCAGCGAGCGGCTGCCACGACCATTCGCGGTCTTCAGCGGTGCGGCGGGCGGCCAGCCAGAGGCTGAAGCCGACCATGATGGTCCAAAGAATGGCGGCCGGCCAGCCGCGCTCCATCGCCAGCTTCAGCCAAAGGTTATGGGCGTGGTCCGAGGTGGCATAGACGCTGTCCTGCAGGCGCGGCTGAAGGAAACGGAAGCTGTAGGGGCCGTGGCCAAAAACGGGCTTTTCCAGGGACAAAGCCCAGGCCTGAGCCCAGAAATCACGGCGCTCGTCGATGGACGAGGTGCCCTCGTCGGCGGTGAAGGTCACCTTGGAACCGACATCTTGCACGGGATGAAAGACCCCGCGGAGCGCGTTGCCAACGAAGAACAAGATGAGGGCACTCGCCAGCGCAATGCCAGCGAGGATAAGTGCGCGACGGAGGGCACGCTTCTTCTTCGGCACCATCCACCATGCCAGGCAACCAAAGAGGACAATTTGTCCCACGAGCGCAATGAAGGCACCGCGCGAGAAGCTGAGCAGGATGGAGCCAAGCAGCAAACCGACTACTCCGAACCACACCTGGCGCAGGCGGCCGGCTGCCTCAATCCCCTTCCAAGCCGCCAGCGGCCAAACCAAGAGCACAAGTTCTGCCCAGGCGTTGGGCCAATAGTCGGTGTGGTAACGCGGATCGAAGAACGAGCCGACAAAACGCGACACCGGCTGGAAGACATACACAGCCAGACCGATGAGCGTGGCAAAGAGTGCGGCGTACACGAGCGCATCGATGACGCGGCGGGCCAGGGCTTCGCGCGGAGCAGGGACCAGGCGCAGCAACTGAAGCCAGAGGAGCGTCAGGCTGAGATCGCGGATCACTTCGTCGAGACCGTAGTTGCGCGTTTCGGAAAAGAAAAAGCTAACGACCGTCCATAGACCAAAGAGTCCGGCAGCCAACCAAGCCGGCCAGGCCACGGCGCCAACCCCTCCTTTTTTGGAATTCACCCAGAGCGACAAGGCGCCGAGGGCCGCGAGCAACGGGAGCAGCCAGGTTACCTCCAAGCCCTTCCCGCCCTTCCACAAGATGGCCACCCCGATGAGGATGATGAGGGCGTGCCCGAAGACCGAACGGAGGGAGAGGCGAAACACGGTAAAAGTATGCCTGAGGCTCCGAAGACGGTTCAATGGACGTCTGAGCCCTTTCTGAAGCCTTTCCTCGATTCCAAATTGGGCTCTTAGTGCATTGACTTCCCAATAAATCTTCCAATAATCGCCACTTTGTCGGTGTTTCACATCATCACCCCCTAACCCTGCGAGGATTGCATGATTTCCCCGTCCGAACGCGTCGAGGCACTTGTCCAACAAGCCCTGCCTCGTCTGCGTGCCATTGTCGAAGAACGCACGAGCCGATCATTCGGCGCCCACGTGGTCATTACTCGAACTGACGAAGACCAAGTACTGTTCGATCGACCGATCGGCGACCACCGGCAGTACCCCGAGTCCGCCGGGCGCATCGCCCGGTACAACAGTTTCATCGCGCAACGGCCCCAACACCCCGGCCATCCCAAGACTACTGGCCCAGACGTGTTCTGGCGCGGCAGCGTGCGGATCCGCGGGCCCTTCTTGGTGTCTGTCTACGGTACCGACGTCTTCGATGAGCGCTGTGCTGAGATCATCGCCGAGATGATCGAAACTGAGAAGCAGTATGAGGGGGTCCAACCGGCCAAAGCCGGATGACACATCCCTGCCCGTCTTGGGGCTCCCGTCATCCGGAACAGAGGCGGCTCCGGCCGTCTCTTTTCTTATGCTCTTTGAATAGCGCGCTGACTCATATAGCGCTGTCGATCTGGCTCCGACAATTTCTCCAGGGCGTAACGCAGCATGGTCCGCGGCATGACGGCTGCATGCTCGTCGAGGAACCCACGCAACACCCCCTCATCGCGCTTGCCGACCTCGCGCAGCATCCAGCCGACCGCTTTATGAATGAGATCGTGCGGATGCAACAGGAGAATTGAGGCGATGCGAATGGTCGGTTCGTAGATGCCGCGCTGGATGAAGGCCTGTGTGGCGACGATGGCGACGCGCTGTGTCCACAGATCGACGGAACGTGCCAGTGAGTCGAGTGCCGACGCATCCTTCTTATCGGCCAGATGTGCGCCGAGGATCTTGGCGGCGGACGAATCGACCAGGTCCCAGTTGTTCACGCCGGCCAGGTTCTTCAAATAGAACTCGACGATCTCCGCCTGGCGCGCAAGGTCGGCCTTCTCGAAGCGGGCGACGAGCGTGAGCACGCCCGCCAAGCGCACTTCGTGGATGGGGTTTTCGAGCAGTGCCTCGATGTGCGTCAGACTCATCTGTTTGGCGTACTTTTTCACGATCGTCCGCACTTGTGGGACGGTCAATCCCAAGAACGTATCTCCCTCTCCATATTGCCCTGGCCCAGTCTTGAAAAAACGCGCTAGCACTGTCGCCTTCTTGGCGTTCGCTAGGGCGCGGAGATCGTTTTCGATCGGGTGAGGCATCGGCACCATGGTAGTTCTTTTTCCCTCAGTCCGCGCTTGCCATTCAATCGGCATCCATGCGCTACACTGCACCTATGCGTCGCCTCCTTTCACTCTCTCTTTTCTGCCTCACGCTCGCTGCCTGTAGCCCCTCGTCGTCTTTCAACAAAACGACCGGACTCACCGTACCTAACGACGCAAAACTAATCCTAGAAGGAGACACCGACAGCGGCGACATCCGCGGTGGCGAAACGTACATGGCTTTTCAAGTGAGCCCGGAAACCATCCAAGGCTGGATGAACGGTGAGGCGCCCTGGGGGCAGACGTGGCGTCAGGGTCCGGTGGAGGCCGACATCGGCGGGCGCACCAGCTTTGGCAGTACGAATGCCGGCTACGACGCGAATGACAAGGGGCAGTACGTCTTCAGCCATGATTCCGCCGTCATTAAAGAGGTTCTCAGCTCGAAGGGTACCCTCTACGTGGCTCGGCGACGCGGGGACGATGAGCTCCCCTTAAATAGCGGCGATCTGCTCCTGCTCGATTTGGCGAAAAACCAGGTATGGCTCTCGTCCTGGGATTTCTAATCGCTTACGCGCCACACGCAAAAAACGCTCGATGGTGCCGACGGAGAGACTCGAACTCTCACATCCGTGAAGATACACGCTCCTGAAGCGTGCGCGTCTACCAATTCCGCCACGTCGGCACTGATGGGGCAAAGAGCAGGGGCAGTGTAGCAATCGCCCCGGCATCCGCAACGGCCCCGAAGACCTGAATAGAGCCGCAATCCGACACCGTCTCCGTACTTGAACATACCTCGTCGATCTGGGAAGTGGGCAAGAGGCTGCGGAGGAGGTTACGGTGGAACCCTATGGCCTCCATGCACCCCACTCCCCTCTCGCGTTCCACCCTCCGCCTGCTCATCGCCGCCGTCTTGGTGGTGGCTGCCGGCACTCTCAGCGCCCAAGCGGCGATGATGACCTTCAGCGATGTTCCTTCCGACCACTGGGCCGCCAACGCCATCAGCTGGGCCGCCGACGCCGGCATCATGACGGGTCCCGCCAACAAGCCGGGCACCTTCAACCCGGGTGGTACCGTGAACCGCGCCGAGATGGCCGTGATCCTCTCACGCGAGGACGCTAACCTCCGCGCCACCATCGCCTTGCTCCAGCAGCGCGTGGCCACGCTCGAAGCCAAGTTGAACGTGAATCCGCCCGCCTCGTCTTCCAGTTGGAGCAGCTCGTATTCTTCGTCATCGGCCGTGAGCAGTGAGTGGTCCGGCACGCCGAGCTGGACGATGAGCGACAGCACGTGGCGCGACGCCGACCAGGGCCTGATGAAGCTGCAAGATGGCAAGCTCTACCGCTCCACGAACAATGGCACCACGTGGAAGGAGCTGAAGCCGATGGAGTGGAAGTCAGATAGCGGCACGTGGTATCGCTTCGACGACAAGCTCAACCTCAACAAGAGCACTGACGGCCTACGCTGGGCCAGCGTCTCGGAGCGTCAGTGGGTCGCCTACGGCGTCACCTACTGGCTCGACTACGAGAATAAGGTTTGGAAGTCGGAATAAGCGCTTGTGTAAGAGCTTGTGCAGTTGACAAATCACAGATTTGGGATAGAATCTATTTCCAATGCGTTCGACGATTCTCGCCCTTCTCGGCGCCTCCCTACTGCTAACTGCCTGCTCGTCGCAGAGTCAGAACACGATCGCAGCCGCTCCCCTACCCGCTTCGGTGGTGGGCGATCTGAAAAACTCGAATGACTTCTGGGATTCACGCCGCCCGTACATCTGGAGCGCCGATTCCTTGAATACCTCGTCCTCAAGCGTTCCGCACTACAGCACGGGTGACTGGCAACCTGGCGGTGATCGTACCTGGCTGGAACGAGTGGGCATGCGCCCCGACTGGGGCCCAACCACCCACGCCTACTCACCGGGCTGGGATCAGGAAGATCCTACCTACATCACGTATGGCTCGATCATGGAGGACACGTACGACACGACCATCGGCTATCGCTACGGTGGCGGTTCGGCAACAGTGGAGATCGACAGTAAAGGCAACGGAGTGACGACAAACGCTTCTGCCCAAGATTTGAAGGACGCCGAAGAGCGCGAGGCCAGCGGCAACGGGCTTCGCTTATCCAGCGGCCAGACCGTCGGTGGTAGTACGAGTTCTAGTGGCAAGAGCGGCTCAGCTTCTTCCACATCTGGTGGAGGCAAGACACTGCGTCTGCCGAGCGGACGCGTGATCGACGGTGAAACCGATCAGTCGGCCATGACCGGCTCAGGACGCATCGTGACTCTTAGTACCGGCGGCAACTACGGTACGCGCGGCTGTCCCGAACCTGACCCGCGGGATGTCACTGCCGGTAGCGGCGTGGCGCTGCCAGTGCTCATTAAAGGAAGCTGTCCCGTAACGACAACGATTCTAAGATATCCAGAACAAGGAGACAGCGTGTTTGGGTCGATGGATTTTTAAAGCAGCGTCTCTCGAGGCTACCTGCATCCTTTTGGTATCCACTTTCTTTGGCGCAAAGAAAGTGGAGAAAGAAACAGGCCGCTGA
>CAZEVM010000002.1:0-10667 GCA_964515645.1 uncultured Candidatus Peribacteria bacterium
TCCACTTTCTTTGCGCCAAAGAAAGTGGATACCAAATAAGGGAAACGACCTGAATAGACGCTGATGTTTGTCATACACAAAGAAGTGCCATTCGTTACGTTGCGCACCCAACTAATCCTTCCAGGTGATCATCCGACTCATCGTGTAATTCCAAGCCGCCGCCAAACCAGCACCTACCACCAAGGCAAAGAGCTCATGGTAGCCGCGCAAGAGGAGCAGCGTGCTCACGGCAGTGTTGGCCAACGCGCCCAGGGCGCAGGCAGCGTGATAGGTGATCAGACCACGAAGTAGGGACCAACCTTTCAGGCGGGCCTTTTTAAACGTCCAGAGATTGTTGAGGAGGAAGTTGAACAAGATCGAAGCTTCAATCGCGAAGAGCAGCGCCGTCGTGGCCCCCAGGTACGTGGGCTGGAGTGTCTCAGGCCAGAGTATCGAGACGAGGCGGAATGTCGCCAGATTCACGAGGATGCCAAGCGCGCCCACGGCCAGGTACTTCACCAAAATAAGCGGGAAGACGCGGCCCACCGTGAGGTCGTAGAGCGACTCGAGGAACTCCACCTCCACCCGCAACGACATCTTACTGGTGCCGGCACGGCGCTCGCGGAACGTGTAGGGACGCTCGGCCAAGCGCGCCTCCTTGGGCAGATGCACGAGCACCTCCATTAGCAACTTGAAGCCCTTGGGACGCAGCGTGTGCACCACCGCATCGAAAGCCTGGCGGCTGACGGCAAAGAAGCCACTCATTGGATCCGTAACGGGACTCGGACAGAGCAAGCCGGTAAGTGTGGTTGCCATCTTACTGAGCGCCAGGCGACTGCCGCCCCACGTGCCCGTACTGCCGCCTTCGGTATAGCGCGAGCCGATCGCCACCGCCGCCCCCTGTTCCACTGCTTGCACCAGCTGCGGCAGGATCGAGAGATCATGCTGTCCGTCGGCGTCGGCCACGGCGAGCACGTTGCCGCGTCCGGCCAGCCAACCCTCAATCACGGCCGAGGAGAGACCACGGCGGCCGATGCGCTCCACTACGCGCAGCCACGGGTACTGGACGATGAGCGAGCGGGCGAAGGCAGCGGTCCCATCGGGCGAGTCGTCGTCGACGATGATCACTTCAAAGTCATGCCCCTTAAGAGCAGAAGCAATTTCTGGCAGGACGATTGGGAGACTTTCCGTCTCGTTGTAGGTGGGGAGGACGAGGGTGAGCATGGGACAATTTGCTGGATTACCGGCAAATATAGGTTACCATGCGCGGACATGCGCGTCTTGGTTACCGGAAGCAGCGGCACAATCGGCACCCGCCTGTGCGAGACATTGCTCGCTGCGGGTCACGAAGTTCTCGGCGTTGACCAGGTGCCCAATAAGTGGCAACCGTCGGTCCAGGCCATCACGAAGGTGGTCGACCTGCTTGATCCTGCTCAAGTGGACACCATTCCTGACAATTACGACGTGACAGTGCACCTAGGTGCTAACGCGCGCGTTTACGAGCTGGTGCAGCATCCTGAGCGCGCCTTCGAGAACATCGTCACCACCTACCACGCCCTTGAACACGCCCGAAAGAAGGGCATCAAGCGCTTCCTCTTTGCCTCATCGCGCGAGACCTACGGCAACATCGGCGTGGAGCGCTACACCGAGGATTTGGTGCGCGTGGAGCACTGCGAAAGTCCCTACACGGCCAGCAAGTTCTCGGGCGAAGCCATGGTCGAGAGCTACCGCCGTTGCTACGGCATCGACCAGATCATCATGCGCTTCAGTAACGTCTACGGCATGTACGACGATTCCGAGCGCCTCATCCCCGAGTTCTTCCGCCGCGGCCGCGCAGGCCAGGAGCTGCCGATCTTCGGCGCCGAGAAGTGTCTCGACTTCACCTACGTCGACGATACGGTCAGCGGCATCATCCTGGCTCTCGAAAAATTCGACACAGCCAAGAACGACACCTACAACATTGCCTACGGCCAGGGAACGACCATCCTGCACGTGGCCGAGCGCATGAAGGAACTGCTCAAGTCCGAGTCGCCCATTTCCATCGGTCAGGCGCGTACAGGCGAGATCTTCCGCTATATCGCCGATATCTCGAAGGCCAAGCGTGTCCTCGGCTACAACCCGCAGACACCCCTCGATCGTGGCGTGGAGAAGGCTGTGGAGTGGTATTCAGCGAACATGCCGGCATAAAAAGAAGCGGACGCCGGTGGCGCCCGCTTGAGGATTTCATTATTGATCGCTATTTGGTTCTGGCTGGGCAGGCTGCCCTGACACTTCGTATTCGATCATCAGATCGAGTGGGATCTTCGCCGCGCGGTGGCGATTGCTCGCGAGCGGATCAGACACATGCACGCGAAGCCCGACGGAGACCCGCTGCTGAGGCGCACTCTTGCAGCCCGTAAGCAGGGAGAGGGTAACAGCGACCAGTACTGTGAATGTTCTCATGACCAATTCCTCCTTGAGTGAGACAGACCGACCAACCGTCCCTCGGTTGGAATCAATACTATAAAACAATAATTGTAATAAAGCAATAGTAAGAAGACGGCCTTAGGAAGCCTTCTTTTCAGGCTCTTTCGTCTCATGGTAGACCATGTCGAGATTCACCTCCCAGAGGTTCGTCTTGTCGGTGCGGCCAGCCACGATGTTGTCGACGGCGGTCATGGCCGTGAGCATGGAGTGATCTTGGTTGTTGTAGCGGTGCATGCCGTTGCGGCCGATGAGGTAGAGGTTCGAGATGCCTTCCACGAACTTCTGCACGGTGTCGAGTTGCGTGTAGCTGCCCCAATAGGCCGGGTAAGCCTTGGGCATACGCAGCACGCAGGCGTCGATGAGATCCTCATTCTTGGCCAGGCCGATCTTCTCCATTTCCTGGATGCCCAGGTTGATCAGGGACTGATCGGTCTGCACCCACAGATCACCGCCCTCATTCACGAAGTACTCCAGGCCGATCCAGACCGAGTTCTTGCGGTCGGCCACCATGTACGGGCTCCAGTTGTTGAAGAACTGCACACGGCCCACGCGGACGCTGTCGTCTTGGATGTAGATCCAGGTATCGGGCACGTCGGTGGTCACCTGCTCACCCCACTCCTTCACATGGAGCTTCTTTAAAAGCAGGCCAACAGTGAGGAAATCGCGGTACATCAGACCTTCTGCCACCTCCACCACCATCATGGGCGGACGAGGGGTGATCATCCCGATCAAGTGCTTAATCGGCATGGTGGAGAAGAAGAAATCGCACGGCTGCTCGCTCGTCTTGCCAGTCTCGACATCCTCGAGCGTCACCGACGTCACTCGGTCACCCGACATGTGCACGCCGCAGACGCGTGTCTTCATGCGCACCTCGCCGCCAGCCTTGGCCACCTGGGCGGCCACCGTCTCCCACATCTGGCCGGGGCCGAATTTGGGGTAGAAGAAGCGCGTAATCAGCGATGTCTCGCGCTCTTTCTGCTGCTTGGTGAAATCGCTCGAGAGCAGGTCCTTCACAGCGTGCGCGACGGCGCGCTTAAGTGAGAGGCCCTTCACGCGCTGGGCGCCCCAGTCGGCGCGGATCTCGCTGCACTTCACGCCCCACACCTTCTCGGTGTAGCCGCGGAAGAACGTCTCGTAGAGACGGTCGCCGAAGCGGTTGCGATAGAAGGCATCAAGAAACGTCTCCTCTTGGATCGGTGCCAGCTTGCGTTTGATGTACGACATGCCGATCAGGAACGTGTTCCAGAGGCCCAAACGGCGCGCTACGCTGAGCGTGATGGCGATCGGATACGGGAAGAAGCGAGAACGATAGAAGATGCGGCTCAGGCGCGGGCGCTGGAGCATAACTGCGTCCTCCTGGTTTGGATCGGGTGCCTCGCGCTTCACGGTCACGGTCTTGTCGTTCTTCTTCACCACCTCGTCGCCGGGTTCGACGCACTCGGGGCACAGGCGCTTGAGGATGGCCTCTGTGGCCAGGTCGATCTCATGGCCCTTCTCGGCGGTATCGGCCGACGGATGGCCCTGGAGGGGCAGGATGTTAAACCACCACTTCATGACGCGGTCGTCCTTGCTGAAGAAGCGGTGGCCGCCGATGTCGATGCGGTTGCCCTTATAGACGTGGGTGCGGGCGATGCCACCGATGGCATCGGTGGACTCACAGACGATCGGCACGATGTCCGTACGCTCGAGCAGTTCGTAGGCGGCCGTTAAACCGGCAGGTCCGGCTCCGGCGATGACAGCGATGCGGGTCACGAGGCCACTATACCAGCCGGCTGTCATTCATACCGCACCGGGATCTCCGGCAGCTTGGCCGAGATCTGGCAATGGCGAGCGGCCACGAAGAAGTAGTCGCTCAGGCGGTTTAAGAACACGATCAGGTCGGGATGGATCTCCTCCACGCGCGCCAAGGTGACGGCCTCGCGCTCGGCGCGGCGGCAGACCGTACGGCAGACGTGCAGGGCGGCCGTGGCGGGTGTGCCGCCGGGCAGCAGGAACGAATGTTGTTCGGGCAGAGTGTGCTCCAACTCGGTAATCCAGCCTTCCACTTCGGTCACATCGGACGGACGGATGCGTGGCGCGGCCACCGGCGCATCGGCGGGCGTAGCCAGATCGGACCCTACACGAAAGAGCAGGTGCTGCAGGCGCTCGCAGTGGCGGCGCAGATCATCGGGGAGTTTCTCAGTGAGGGCGAGACCAAGGAACGAGTTCAGCTCGTCCACGGTGCCGTAGGCGTGCAGGCGCGGATCATCCTTTTGAACACGCTTACCACTGAAGAGTCCCGTATCGCCCTTGTCGCCGGTCTTGGTGACGACGCTCGTCATGGCTTAGACGACAGGCAGGGCGACCACTTCTTTCACCACCTTGGCGTGCAGCGGTTGCAGCTCGGCTTCGGTGAGAGTGCGGTCGGGAGCGCGGTAGGTGAGGCGCAAGGTCAGGTTGTAAGCGCCGTCCTTATGATCCGGACCAACATAGACATCGGCCACCGCGGCACTCTCCAGAAGCGGATCGGCGCGGCGGATCTTCTCGAGCAGGGCGGCCGTGCCGGTCTCGGCGTCGGCGCGCACCGTCACGTCGTAGCTGATGGCAGGGAACGTGGCGATGGGGCGGATGGGGCGCGGCATCAGCGTCTGCGCGAGCGCCTGCGACAGATCCACCGTCGCGGCGGCCGTGCGCTCGGGCAGGCCGAAGGCGGCGATCACCGCCGGGTGCAGCTCGGCCACGATGCCGACGCGCTTGCCCTCAAGGACGAGCGCGGCGCTGCGGCCGGGGTGCACCCAGCCAGGAGCTGAGGCGAGCGGCTCGCGGCTCAGCTGCTGGCCGTCGCGGGCCCAGAGCTCTTCCAGACGCGTGGCCAAGGCAAGCATCGGGAGCTTCTTCAGCGGCACGGGCTGGCTCGGTTCGATGTACACGGTGCTGAGTTCCATCGCCTCTTCCTTACGACCCTGGCCGCTCACGTGCGCGGCCTGGAAGGTCCAGAGGCGCTCGCTGCGGCCAACTGTCAGGCGCGAGGCATGCTCAAGCAACTGAGGCAGGCCGGTCGGGTGGTGGAGCGACGTGTCCTCGCCGAGGGGGTTCTTCACTTGGGTCGAGCCTGCCGGATCGATACCAGCGCGCTTGAGCAGCTGCGGACCCACCAGCGAGAGCGGGCAGACTTCATTGGCGCCAAGGGCGGCCAGGCCGTCGCGCAGACGGTGCAAGCGCACCGGGCGCTCAGGCACGCGCAGCACGGCGCTCGGTAGCTGGGATTTGATCTTCTCGTAGCCATAGAGGCGGCCGATCTCCTCTGCCAGGTCGGTGGCATTCTTTAGGTCGCGGCGGCGGTGCATCGGTGGACGCACGGAGAGCGCGTTGCCGCTGCCCGTCACGCTGCACTCCAGGT
This sequence comes from uncultured Candidatus Peribacteria bacterium, assembly GCA_964515645.1. GTDB lineage: Bacteria > Patescibacteriota > Gracilibacteria > Peribacterales > Peribacteraceae > JAGOUB01. Next base: position 5,825 of record CAZEVM010000002.1, read on the forward strand.
CCTTCAGGATGCGGCGGATGTCGCGCACGGGGATCTCCATGCCGAGGAGCGACGCGAGCTTGGGGATCGAGAGGCGGATCGCCGGCGTCTCGCCGAGCTTGCCGAACGACATCAGGGACGAGGTAATCGTCGCGCCGGGAAGGTGGGCCAACGCCAGCTCGAGGGCGCGGGCAAAACCGCGCTCGGCAGCCTCGTCGGGGATGCCCTTCTCGTAGACAGTACCGGCGTCCGTGCGGTGGCCGGTGGCCAGCATGGCGCGGCGGATTGGGCGCGGGTCCACCACGGCGGCGTGGAGGAGCAGGTGCTTGGTTGTGTCCTTGGTGGAGCTGCGCAGGCCGCCCATGATGCCGAGCAGGTCGAAGATGCCCTCATCGTCGCTGATCACCACGGCGCCCGCCGGCAGCTCGCGCTCCACGCCGTCGAGGGTGACGAGCTTCTCCCCTGCCTTGGAGTCGCGCATGCGCATCGTGCCCTTGATGTCGTCCAGGTCGAAGCTGTGCATGGGCATGCCGGTCTCCGTGGCCACGTAGTTCGTGATGTCCACGGGCAGGCTCACCGGGCGCCAACCAGCGGCCGTGAGGCGGCGCACCATCCAGTCGGGTGTCTGGCCGATGGCGGTGATGTCGAGGGCGCAACTGAAGTAGCGCGTGATGGCGTCGGTCTCGCAGGCGCTATCCACTTTCTTTCCCGACTTCGGGAACTTCGGCAGCTTCGTCTCCGGCGACTTCTTCCAGGTGCCGAGCTCGAGCGCGATACATTCGCGGGCAAAGCCGACGATGGAGAACAGGTCGGGGCGGTGCGTGATGGCGGTATTGGAGATGACGAAGACGACGTCATCGAGGCCGAGCAGTTCCTTGAGCTTGGCGCCCACGGCGAAACCTTGGGCCGTCAGGTCGAGGATCGGACGCTCGCCGTCGGCAGGGGAAGCCGGGAACTGATCAGCCAAGCCGATCTCCTCAGCAGCGCAGATCATGCCTTCGCTCTTCTCGCCACGAATCACTGCCGGCTCAAGGGTGGCCTCTTCACCACCGTGCCAGAGCACGGTCGTGCCCACCGGGGCGAAGGCGATAAGCATGCCGGTGCGAAGGTTGGTGCCGCCGCAGACGACGCGCGTCAGGCCCTTGCCGGTCTCCACGTCGGCCAGCCAGAGACGATCGGCCTTGGGGTGGCGCGTGAGCGTCTCGACGCGGGCGACGATGACGCCCTCCAGGTACTTACCCTGGGCTTCGATCTCTTCCACCTCGGCCGTCGACAAGCTGATCCGTTCCGCGATGGCGGCGGGATCAGTGACGGTCCAATCGACGAAGTCCGAAAGCCAGGAAAGGGGGAGGCGCATACAGAAAGAGGGTAGCGCAGCGGGGCTCCGCTCACCACCACGGCGTCAGCCATTCGAAGGCCGACAACGTCCAGGAGCTGATGGTGAAGACCCACTGACTGAGGAACGGGAAGCCGAGGAAATCACCGGCCAAAAGGAGGATGAGCAGGATCCACGGCCCACGCATGAGGAACTCGTCGTAGAGATCACTCCAGCGCCAGGGGACAAAGGCCTGCAGGATCTTACTCCCGTCGAGCGGCGCGACGGGCAAGAGGTTGAAGGCCATCAGGGCCAAGTTCACGAAGAGCGAATGACCAAGGAATTGAATGAAGACCGTCAGCAGCGGGTTGCCCGCATTTTGGCCACTGAGGAATTCGGAGAGACCGGCCGAACCGAAGGCCGGCGCGATGAGATACAGAAGGACGTACGCACCCGCAGCTAGAATCAAATTGCTCACGGGACCTGCCAGGGCCACCAGGGCCATACCCCGGACGGGATGGCGGAAGTTGCGGGGGTCGACCGGCACGGGCTTCGCCCAACCAAAGCCGACCGTCAGGAAGAGGATACTGCCCAGCAGGTCCAGATGGGCCAAGGGGTTCAAAGTGAGGCGGCCCATCATCTCGGCTGTATCGTCGCCCAGCCGTTTGGCGGCAAAGGCGTGGCAGGCCTCGTGGATCGTAATAGCCAGCAAAGCGGCCAGGAGATAGGTCGGTTGAAGGAAGCTGAGGAGCGGCACGGCGGCATTGTAGCGGGCCAAAAACCCTTGTCAGAATCATTTGACCTTTTTTCAAACCCTGGGTAATCTCGCGGTCCCAATGGCTCATCGCTGCTCCAAGACCGGCAAAGGAACCGCCTTCGGCAACACCCGCAGCCACTCGCTGCGCGCCAGCCGCCGCACGTTCAAGGCAAACGTCCAGAAGAAGCGCGTCTTCGATCCGAAGACTGGCTCCTTCGTGACGATCAAGGTCGCGACGAGCTACCTCCGCACGTTGGCCAAGCGCCTGCAGGCCGGCCGCGCACTCTAAGAGGCATGATCGCCACTCCGCCCTCCGAAGGCGGTATCGAGATCCTCCGCCGCCATTTAGTCGCGGGCGTGATTGTCCGTGACGGCACGCTCCTGCTTGTGACCAACATCAAATACGGCGTCCGTTTGGAATTTCCCGGCGGCAAGGTGGAGCCAGGCGAGAACCTGCAGGAGGCCATTCAGCGCGAGATCCGCGAAGAGATCGGCCGCGAGGCCGTGATCGTCGGCACCATGGACGACTTCGAGACCGAATCGGTGGAAGGAAAATTCATCGTTCATAACCTCATCTGCGAGATCGACGGCGAGCCGGTGGAAGGTCTCGAACCCAAGAAGATCGGCCCCATCCGTTGGTACTCGCTTGCCGATCTTCGCAGCTTAGCCGACCAACATCCCTGCCCGCTGGCTCCCAATGTGGTGGCCATGCTGGGCGAATTCGAGCGTATGCTCCAGAAAAAGGCTAATTGACGGGATTCCGTCCTGGGGTTTGGCCTGTTACACTGCCGTCCGCTCTTTCCGTCCCGTCGTCACCCGCTGGAGAGGTTGCCCTAGACGTCTAGTGCGCCGGCGCACCCTCTTAGGAATCAGCTACAGTATCCACCCGCTGGAGAGGTCGCATAGTGGCCTAGTGCGCGCGCTTGGAAAGCGCGTAGACCTGAAAGGGTCTCGGGAGTTCGAATCTCCCCCTCTCCGCCAGCTTCAATTTTCACGCTGAACCGCCTAGGCTTCGGCCATGCGGATCTATTTTTCTGGCTCCATCCGGGGCGGCCGGCAGGACGTCGACCTGTACGCCCGCATTATCGAACAGCTAAAAGCCTACGGCGAAGTGCTGACCGAATTCATCGGCCAGAGCGGGCTCACAGCCCAAGGAAGCAGCGGTAACGAGGCCGACATCTACGCCAAGGACATGGCCTGGCTCACTGCTGCTGATGTAATCGTAGCTGAAGTAACATCGCCAAGTCTCGGCGTGGGGTACGAGCTTGCAAAAGCTGAAGAGATGAGAAAGCCTGTCCTCTGCCTCTATCGACCATCTGAAGGAAAGAAACCATCGGCCATGATCGCCGGCTGTCCGCATTTTTTGTTCCGCCATTTTTCTGATGAAGCAGAGGTTCCTGGCCTCTTGAGCGAGTTCTTCGCGACTGCAACCAAGAATGATTGACTGGCAGGAGTACGATGGGAAGTAATCGTCCTTTCCCCCATCACCCGCAGGAGAATTAGCATGCGTGCGATCATGACCGTGCTCCTCCTCGCCGCCAGTACGACGGCCCAGGAGAAGAAGGCCGATCCAGTCCCCAAGAATGACCAACTCATTACCTTGCTCAAGGAAGTGAGAGCAGCCAAGGACCGGGCCGAAGCCATTGAGAAATTCGTCGCCAAGCAAGACAAGCTCAACGACGAGACGGTAGCCTTCGTCAATGCCGCAAAAGGACGCCCCGACCCCGAAATCGCTGTCCCGGCAGCATCGCTGTACATCCGGTACGTCGAGCATTTCCTCAAGGCCAAGCGCCTACCTGAGGCGGCGGCCGCCCTGAACATCGTCGATGATCTCTACGATGAGAAGTACAGCCAGATGAACAATTCCAGCAGCTACTTCAAGGCCGGGTTTCTCGCTCAGGATGTCACAGTCATCGCCAACTGGCAGCAGGCGGTGGGCAACAAAGCCAGGGCTTCCACGCTCTACTACCGCGCAATTGACTGCTGGAGGCAACGCCTCCACTACGACATCGCAAATACAGGCGTAAAGGGCAACGAAGAAGCCGTCCAAGCCCTCCGCGACAAGATCAAGAAGATCGACGAAGAGCAAAAAAAGTAACCCAAGCCCCTCTACGGAGGGGCTCTTTATCGCTTCTTCTTCGCCGTACCCACCTTCTTCAGGCGCTTCAAGAAGAGATCAAAGCCGCCACTACCGTACTGCAATGCCCGTGAGCCGCGCGTGATCTTCGTGATGCTCACGCCGAGCTTCTTCGCGATCTCGCGCTGGGGGATTTCCTTGGCAAGTAGTTGCACGATCTGCCAGCGCAGGGCCAATTCCTCGAGCTCCTGCGGAGTGAGTAGGTCGGTCAACAACCGCTTCGCCTCGCCCTTGGTGCGGATGGCACTGACAAGCTTTACCAAATCACTAGTTTGGGATTTCTTCGAAGCCATAGCTTCAATGTATCGTACTGTCGTACCGGTCAACAAGAACACATAGACACCTTCCCCTGCATTCATCATTCTCACTTCTTACTTCTGACACTTCGGGCAGAAGTGCGTCCCGCGGCCAGCGGAGACGGTCTTACGAATGGTTGTCCTACAGCGCAGGCACGGCAGCCCATCGCGGCCGTAGACGCGGAGCTTCGCCACGAAACCACCACTCTTCCCATCGGCATCGGTGTAACTGCGGAAGGTCGTACCGCCCACGGCGATCGATTCTTCAATCACGTCGATGCACGCCTGGTGCAGCGCCTTCAGCTCCGCCTTGGTGAGCGAGCCCGCGCGGCGTGTGGGACGCACATTGGCACGGAAGC
>CAZEVM010000002.1:10677-49093 GCA_964515645.1 uncultured Candidatus Peribacteria bacterium
GATGTTGCCGAGTCCGCCGATCTTCTTCTGGTCGAGCAACGCCGCCTTGAGCGACACCACCCGTTTGCCCAGTGTTTTGCTGAGCACCTCCAGAGTAAAGCCTGGAGCGCCAGGTTCTGGGCCATAGCCAGCCAAATCCTTGAGTAGGCGCTCGGGCTTGAGATGGCGCATGTACCCAAACAAGCGCAGGTCGTTGAAGAGTAACCGGCCGCCGTCACGGAAGGTCAACACCACGCGAGTGTGGCGCTCGTCGAGCTCGTCGGCGGACTTGGAGAGGCTATGTCCCCCACCAGCCTTGAGCGTACCGCGCTGGTAGAGCAGCTGGCCCGTCATCTTCAGGTGGATCGTCAGCACATCGTCGTCTTCTTTAAAGCGGATGATGAGTAACTTCGCCCGACGCTCGACCGTGGTGATAGTGCGGCCCACGAGCCATGAGGCGAAAGCAGCGTCGCCGGCGATACTCTTTTGGTGGCGCACCTCCACGGCCTCCACTTTCTGGCCCGGCAAATAGCGCTCGAGGCTTTTGCGCACGGTTTCGACTTCAGGCAGTTCCGGCATGACTCCATTCTACTCCGCCGGCGCAGCCAGGTTACCGCCTTCCCAGGCGAACCATCAGCATCATCCAGAGCCCCTTGGCGGCATCCTGCCAGGTGATCTTTTTTCCCTCCTCCACGGTGCGAGGGTGGTAGGTAATAGGCACTTCCAGAATGGGAATCCCCTTCTGCAAAGCTTTGCCGCAGATCTCGGCCTCAAGCTCAAAGCCATTGGACATGAGGCCCAAGTCGCGAAAGGCCTCGGTGGGCAGTAGCTTAAAACACGTGTAGCTATCGGTGAGGCGAGAGCCAAAGAGGACATTCATCACGAACGTGAGCGTCTTATTACCCCAGAGGAAACGCCGGTAGATGCGCGGATTCTCTTTCAGGAAGCGCGAACCGAACACAGCGTGCCCTGGGTGCTCTTTGGCGGTCTTGAGAAGTACATTAATTTCGGCCGGATCATACTCCAGATCAGCATCTTGGATGACGGTGTAGGTGCCGTGCGCGATCTCCAAGCCCTTGCGGATGGCCGATCCTTTACCGCCGTTGGGCTTGGTGAGGACAACATCCTGCGGGCGGGCATAGGCTTTCAAGATGGCCAGCGAACTATCCTTGGAACCATCATCCACATAGATGATATCGGCGTTTGGGCAGCGCTCGACAATCTCCTGCATGATCGTCTGCAGGGTGCGTTCCTCGTTGTACACAGGCACAAGAATGGTCAGCTCAGCGGCTATGCGGACAGGGTGAAGGGATGGGTAATGAGCGCGAGCGTCAGGCCGGCGCCGATTCCGATGACGAGGATGACGTATCCCAGGTATTTGGAAAAGAGCGTTTCATGATTGGCAGCCAGTAAGATCGCCAACGGATACACGGGCGTGATCACGCGACCGATGCTCGTGATGGATCCCCAGATATACTGCGGCATTGTGGTCATGAGACCTAAAAACGCCAGCGTGCCGATGGCCAAGAACGACCAATTGCCTTTGACGATCTTGAGAACCGTCCAAGCGAGCGCCGGTAGGACGAACAGGAGCGCGAGAGGGATCGATGTGGCGGTGAACTGGTTATAACCGTAGCCGCCGGTGACGAGTTGAATCATCGCCTCAAACGGAAACGTGCGCTTATCGGCACTCATGAGGAACGGATAGTTGCCGAAGATGGCATAAATCCAGCCCTGTAACACCAAGAAGGCCGTAAGCGGAATAAGCACAAAGGCCGAGTCTTGCCAGCGTCGGCGTCCGAGCGAATAGACAAAGAGCAACGCCAAGAAGAGGAGGTTCACTTCACGCGCCCAGGCGGCCAGACACAGTAGAACAACACTCAGCCAATCAATGCGTCCGCGCGTCGTATAGCGAACGAGGAACGCCGTGAGTAAAAAGAGCGTGAGTGGTTCAGCCAAGCTGAAGTGCAGACCCACCATCGCCGCAGGGCTCAGCGCAATCGCCACGGCGTAGAGCGGTTGTCTGGTATGCCTGAAGATCAGGTACGAAGCGCCGATGAGCGAGAGGATGTTGATGAGCAAGAAGGCCCACGGCAACGCGGCGTCTTGACCGAAAGAAACAACGAAAGCGAGCAGCGGGAGCGTGAAGCGCTGGTACGAGTACGAATCTGTCACCAGGCTCTTGAGCCAGTCCCATTGGGACACATCGAACAACGCCGGAATGTTGCGGGCGACTTGGTAGTAGTGAGCACCGTCGTAGGCTGGCACGCCGAGCACCACAAAGCCCGCGGGCGTTGGATGTTCGTCGTAGACCGGCTGATCGAGATGAAAGAACGCGCTCGGGTTGCCGCCGTAGGGCCTGAGCGTCAGCCCCACGACACTGAGCACGGCCAGAGCAGCGAGCATGACCGGCCAGTGGGAGCGAAACGAAAGTGCCATCTAGCCGCATGTTAGCGTTTTTCAGCGGGGATGGATGCTTCCACTCGCCTAGTCGAAGAGATAGGCTGAATCGGTGCGCACGGCTCATATCGAGCTCCGGCCAGACCTGCCCTATTTACCGCTCCTATACCCCAATTTGGGAGCGGTGGCGGGCACGGGCAAGAACCCGTTCGTCGACCGAGCCTTCGCCTGCTTCAATGAGCCCATCGTCCAACTGACAGACGACCCGGCCCAGGCCGACTACTTCTTGGTGCCGCACGAGTACCGCAAGGTGAAGGATGACACCGCGTACCTGGCCCGCCTCACCGAGCGCACCACGACATACGGCAAGCCGATCGTAGTCGTGAACTACGGCGACGCCCCCTGCGTCGTCGATCTGCCGCACAGCCTCTCTTTTGTCTCTTCCGCGTACCGCCGCTCCATCCGGCCAAATGAACGGATGATGCCGGCCTACGCCGAGGACCTGCTGGGCCAAGCAGCATTCGTCCCGCGACCCAAGAGTGCTGAACCCGTCATCGCCTTCTGCGGCTGGTCCGACTACAAGAACTTGAAGAACGCGCTCGGCACGCTCGTCGGCGACGCGATCGTTGACCTGCGCGCGCTCCTCATGGTGGACCCGCGCATTCGCGCCGAGAAGAAGGGCCTCACCTTCCGCCGCGCCGCCCTGCGCGCCCTCGAGCAAGAGCCGGGCCTTCGCCCAAATTTCCTCATCCGCAAGAGCTATTCCGGCCACGTGGAGACCATCAGCCTGCCGCCGGAACAGGCCCGCGCCGAGTACGTGGCGAACATGCGCGAGAGCGACCTGGCCCTGGTGGTAAAGGGCGACGGTAACTACTCCTACCGCTTCTACGAGGCCCTCGCGCTCGGCCGCATCCCGCTCTTCATCGACACCGAGACGCCCCTGCCGCTCGAGGACGTCGTTGAGTACGACTCGTTCCTCCTGCGCTTCGATTACACGCAGATCCACACCATGCCACAGTCGCTACGCGAGTGGTGGGCCGCCGCGAGCGGCGCCGACATCGAGGCGCGGCAACAGCGCGCCCGCAGTGCCTTCGCCAATTACCTGCGCCCCGACCGCTTCTTCGCGTACGCTTTCGAACACTTGGCATGAAGATCGCCTACGTCTGCCACGCCCGGTTCCCCAGCGAGAAGGCCTACGCCCACCAAATCTCGCAGGTCTGCGCCGCCCTCGTGGAAAACGGCCATGAGGTGGAACTCATCTGTCCGGCCGTGGCCAACAGCGTCACTGGCACGCCGCGCTCGCTCTATCGCATCGCCGCCGATTTCCCCGTCACCGCGCTGCCCGTCACGGACGGCCTCACGCATCCCCTCGTGCCCGGCCCCCTCGCCGTGCACGTCACCAACGTCTCGTACGCGCGGGCGCTCCGCCGCCACTTCGCCCAGAACCGCTACGACCTCGTCTATCTCCGCAGCGCCAGCTTGCTGTCGCCTAGTTTGGAAGCCGGCCTGCCGACGGTGCTGGAGCTCCACACTGTCCCCAGTCGGTTCCAGTGGAGCTTCAAGGACGCAGCCGCGCACTGTCGCCTGATCGTGGCGCTCACGTCCCCGATGCGCGACGAGCTCGTCGCCCGCGGCCTGCCGCCGGAGAAGGTGGTGGTCGAACCCGACGGCGTGGACCTGGCCGCCTTCGTCGGCTTGCCCTCCAAGACGGACGCCAAGGCCGCCTGGACGCTCCCAACCGATCGTCCCGTCATCGCCTACGTCGGCTCGCTCAAAAGCGGCCACGACCTGCCCAAGGGCGTCGAGGAGCTCATCGAAGCGGCCGCCCTGCTTCGCGATCGTGCGCAGGCATTTCTCCTCTGGATCGTGGGCGGACCCTTGAGCGAAGTGACGCGCCTACAGGCACTCGCGACCAAGCAGGGGCTATCCGGTGACACCATCCGCTTTGAAGGACCCGTGCCCTCGGCCAAGGTGCCGCTGGCCATGGCCGCCGCCGACCTGGGCGTCTTCCCTGCCCCCCAGAGCGCCGACCCGTTCTTCCAGCGCGACACCTCTCCGCTGAAGCTCCTGGAGTACATGGCCGCCGGCCTGCCCACCGTGGCTGCCGCGCTGCCGCCGGTGCGCGACCTGCTCGACGAATCCACCACCCGCTTCTGCGAGCCGGGCGATGCTCGCGACCTCGCTCGCGCTCTCGATGAAGTCCTGGCTGACCCGTCAGGGTCGGCGAAGCGCGCGGTCGCCGCCCAAGTCCGCGTGCAAGATCTCTCCTGGCGCGCCCGCATGGCGCGGATCACACGATTTTGTATCGCTTGAGGATGGCCCTGGTGGAGAGCGGCTGGGCTTGCTCTTCGGTCAATCCAAGTAAGCCGGCGTAATGCATCACCGCGTCGGCGCTGGACGATTCCACTTCGAGCAGTGGCGGCACGTCGACCGCCCGGCCTTCGACATTGAGAATGCGATCCAACTCAAAGCGCGTATCACCGATGCCCCATGAGGTGCGATGCTTCTGGAAATCACGGTACGGGCTGAAGTTGATGGCTGCGAGGAGCAGGTGCATCTCTTCGTAGCGAGCGCGACCCGAAGCCGCGCTGCCGTTGCCGATAGCCACTTCGTGCTCTTCGCAGATGCGCACCACATTGGCGCTCAGCTTGCGCTTGGAGGTGAGGCGCACGTCGCCTGTCACGGCCTTGAAGCGCAGGCGGAGGGACTTCTCCTGTTTGCGGATCGTCTTCTCGGGCGTGTCGTAGTAGCGTGTCTCGATCTGGCCGTCATAGAGCTTCTCGGCATTGAGGCGCTCCATCGCCGCCGCGATGACATCGGGATCCACTTCGAGAAACTTGGTTTCGACTTCAAGCATAGGGGGAGGAGCATAAAAGCGCCCCTCGCCCTGGGAAGCAACCGTTTTCGACGTGCCCTATTTTTAGGCTGAATGGAGCCGCCTGCGAGAGTCGAACTCGCGACCCACGCATTACAAGTGCGTTGCTCTACCACTGAGCTAAGGCGGCTGGTGTCCTGCTGAAGGATAAACGATCTGGTCTCCACCGAGCAGTAGGCTTTTTAATTGCGCGCGCCGCTGAACGCGGCGCGGCCACTGAGCTAAGGCGGCATCCACCACAAGTATAGCCTCAACTCTTCAGAATGCGCACCAGGCCAGTCGCCCAGGAAATGGCGCCAATCCAGAGGACGATCAACACCAATCCACCGGCGGTCCACAGGTCTGTACCGAGCCACGGACGGATGGCGAGCAGGCCCACCATAAGCAGGACGACGTAGGCCAACCAGCGGAAGACCGTGCCCATACTCAGGCGCGCCGGGAGCACGCGACCAGCGTAGGCCGTCAGGGCCGCCGCCAGGCAGGTGTGCACCAGGGCCGACGTCATAGCCGCGCCCGTGAAGCCGTATTGGGGAATGAGCTGCATGTTGAGCGCCAACGAGCCGGCCGCGCCCACGGCCAGTGTGGCCACGAGTGGACGCCAGCGGTGCTGGGCGAGAAGCAGGTAGAAGGCGTACACCACGAGACCATTGGTCAGCATCGTGATGCTCAGCCAGTTCAGGGCCGTGTCGGCGCCCGGCGTAGTGGCCGTGCTGAGGTAGCTCTCGTTGGTGAGCAGACCCATGATCGGCCGACTCCAGAAAGCGCCCGTCAGCGCTGTGGTGGCGCCGAGCAACAGGACGATGAGCAGGATCTTTCCCAAGAAATCGCGTGTGTCCTCACTCTTATCTAGGCGCTCGCTCAAAATCGGCAACGTGGAATTGAGCAGGAACGTCGGGATCAAGTACGTCATATCCATCACGCGCTGCACAAAGCCATAGGTGGCGTTCTGCAGGGCGAAGTCGGAGCGCAGCAGCGAGATGAGCGTCACGTCCGCCTGGCGGAAGACGGTGGTGCAGAGGAAGGCCAAGCCGAAGGGTAAGGCCAATCTAAAGAGCCGCTTATAGAGCGTTGGGTCCCAGCTGAGCTTCGGCAAGAGGATGCGCGAGCAGCCGACGATCGAAAGGATGAGCAACACCGACGAACCGAGCGCTCCGGAGATGAGGAACCAGTAGAGCACGGAGATGTCCTCGGTCTGGCGCGCGCCCAGGAGCACCGCGCTGCCGATGAGCGAAACGGCCACGATGCGCTGCGTTACCTCGGCCACGAAGACCCACTTCATCCGGTACTTCACTTGGAAGATGACGCGCAGCGTCCCCGCCATCAGTGTGAACACCGGCACGAAGGCCGTGATGGTCACGCCGAGCGGCAGCGGCGTCCCCTGCCAGGCCGGGATGAGCCAGGCGATGAGCAGGGCGGCGGCGAAGGTGACGATGACGATCAGGCCGCGGAGCACCACCACCGCGCCCACCGTCTCGGCCAAGTCCTTGGCCCGGCTCGCCTCGCGCACGGCCACGGCATAGAGGCCAAAGTCGGCGATGATGCCGAAGATCTGCAGGTAGCCGTAGGCGGAGTTGTAGAAGCCGGCGAGGTGCTGGCTCAGTCCGGTCGCCACCAATTTAACGGTGACAATGCTAATGGCGGCCATAGCCAACTGGCTGGCGAGCTGCCACAGCGTCGAACTGGCGATCTGGCGGGTAGACACGAGGCCCAGTATAGCGGCCTTTTCCCCCGATTAGACACGAAGAAAACCCCTCCCGGCGGACCAGGAAAGGTTTTGAGGGTTGGTAGGAAACGAACGAGTGATCAGGGCTTTTTGGCGAGAGCCTCGGCGATGAGCGCGTTCATGAAGCGAACGAAGTCTTCGGCTGAGGTACGATTGCCGGAGATCGTCGTCTTCTGATCGTACTGGCGGACGGCCCACTTAGGCTTGTTGCCAGTCGTACTGATCGACGCGAAGACGGCTTGGTGCCCTTGGGATTGGTAAAACGCATACACCGCACTGCCGCTGCGGCCGTCCATGTGCTCGTCCAGCAAGGCGATATCCACATCAACGTCGAGCATCACGGCCGAACCGGCCTGCTGGTGAATCCACTGGATCGTCGTGCTCGGCCAGATGTCGAGCAGCTTCCCCATCATGATCAGGACGATCTTCTGGTCGTCCGCTACGGCGATCTTGAGCGGGCGGGACGGCACGGTCATGAGCGGAACAAGCTCCACCGCCTGGCGGATCAGCGAGAACGGACCGGAGCGCGCCGTGGGCGGCAGCCAGCTCGGGTCCACGGAGCGCTCGGCCACTCCGGCGAACCGCGCGTAGGCGTTTCGTTCCTTGAGCGCGGACTCGAGTGCATCTTGCCAGTGCCCCTCGCGGGACCCGGTGATGGCATCGATCATCGCGTCGAGAGTCGGAAGATGACCTTGAGCAGTGGTCGCGGTGACTTTGAAGGCAGTGAACATCGGCATGTACTCAGCGGCGTAGTCAGCGTCACTGAGGCGCCAATTCGGATCGATAATCATCGGTATATCTCCTACCGTTGGTTGAGAAGGTTCTGCCGCGGCGTATCCGCGGTTTATACTATTTAACAATATTTATTGTATTATAGCAATGATTCCCGGCGCTCTTGTCGGGTCCGAGTAGAAACCGACTTTTTAGCGACAGAATGACGATTCTGACGCTTTACCAGCATCGACTTAGCCAGAACGGGGCGGGCCCGATGGGGGCGGCGAGTGGGAGCGGACTGCCTGGGCTTGGCCGCCGACAGCCGGCCCTTGAGGGAGTCGAGGGAGACGGTAGAGCGACTAAACGGAGCGAGCAGCTTGGAGGCCGAGCGCGCGTCGGAGACGACGACCGACTTCAATTTGCCGGCCTGCGACAGATGGGTGAGCAGCGACACAAAGTCACCGTCGCCCGAGAGCAGGATGGCTTGGTCGAAGTGGTCCCACTCCATCATGGCCTTCAGGACGAGGTCGGTATCGACGTTGCCCTTGATGACGGTCTTGCCGTCGACGGTGTGCTTCACCGTCGGCTTGAAGATAAGCTCGTAGCCGGCTTGCTTCAGCGAGGCGTAAAGCTGCTCCTGACCTTCGAGGAAGCCGATGAACAGGTAGGCCTTCGTGACGCGTTGTTCGGTGCGGAGATACTCCCGGAGCTGGGCCCAGTTGAGCAGCCAGCCGGCGGCACGCGTGCCGCGGTGGATGTTCTGGGCATCGATGAAGGCGTAGTTACCGCGCGGTAAAGATTTGTAATTTTTTTTCATTCTATTTGGAAAGTATTAAGAATTGAGTATTAGGTATTAAGGGATGGCCATTAAGCGTTGAATAATCTTCGTTTTTAATACTCAATACTTAATACCGAATACTGACGTTCAGACTTCGACGACGATGGGGATGACCATCGGCTCGCGGTCGAGCTTGCGGTCGAAGAAGCGGTAGAGGGCGCTGGTGACGGCGCGCTTCAGTTCCTTGCGGTCCTTGCTGCCGCGGTTGAGCTCGTCTTCGTAGGCCTTCTTGGCGGCGGCGATGATCTCGCGCGTGATGTCCGTCTGCTCGCTGCCGTAGAGGAGGCCGCGGGAGATGACGTCGGGCTCGCCAACGAGGCGCATGCTCTCGGCATAGGCCTTGAGCACCAGGATGACGGCGCCAGCGTTGCTCATCACCTTGCGGTCGGTGAGCGTGCGCTCGCCCTCGCCGCCGGACTTACCGTCGACGATGACATCCTTGAACGGGAGCTTCTGCTTGCTGCGGCGGGCGTTGCCCTGGTGGTCGAACTCCAGGATCTCGCCGTTGGCGAGCAGGTGGACCTGGTTCTCCTGGTAGCCGATCGACTTCACCAGGTCAGCGTGGGCCGACTTCATCATCGGTTCGCCGTGCTCGGGGATGACGTGCTTGGCGCGGACGAGCTGGTGCATGAGCAGCAGGTCGCCGGCGAAGCCGTGGCCCGTCACGTGCAGGGCGAGCTCATTGTTGCGGAGGACGCGGGCGCCCTTCTCGTGCAGGTTGTTGATCACCTTGGCCACCGCGCGCTCGTTGCCCACGATGGGGTTGGAGCTCAGGATGACGGTGTCGCCCTTCTGGACGGCCACATGGCGGTGCGTCCCCAGGCCCATGCGGGCGAGGCCGGCGTTCTCTTGGCCCTGCGCGCCGGTGGTGATGATGATCACCTCGCTGGCGGGGATCTTATCCATGCCCGGTCCGGCCTTGCGGACCATGCCGCGCGGCGCCTTGAGGTAGCCCAGGTTCATCGCAATCTCGATGTTCTCCTCCATGCTGCGGCCGGAGAGGTAGATCTTGCGGTTCATCTCCTTGGCCACATCGATGATCTGCTGCACGCGGGTGATCAGCGACGAGAAGGTGGAGATGATCACGCGGCCCTTGGCCTGCACGATGGAATCGCGCAGCGTCGCGGCGATCTCGCGCTCGCTCGGCGAGTAGCCGGGCTTCTGCGCGTTGGTCGACTCGGCGATGATGGCGAGGACGCCCTGCTTGCCAAGCTCAGCGAAACGCTGGAAGTCCATCGGCGGCTCGTAGAGGGGCATCATGTCCACCTTGAAGTCACCGGTGTGGAGCAGCGTGCCGTACGGCGTGTGGAAGGCGATGGCGACGCAGTCGGGGATGGAGTGCGTGACGCGGATGAACTCCACCTCCACCTTGCCCATGCGCACGCGGTCGCCGGCCTTCACGGTGTTCATGCGGACCTTGCTGGTCATGTGCTCCTCGTCGAGCTTCTTCTTCATCATGGCGAGCGTCAACTTGGTGCCGTAGCACGGCGGGTAATGCAGCTGGGGCAGCACGTGCTGGGCGGCGCCGACGTGGTCGAAGTGAGCGTGCGTGAAGAACACGCCCTTGATGCGGTTCTCGCGACCCTTGAGGCACGTGACATCGGGAATGAGGTAATCGATGCCGAGCATGCTCTCATCGGGGAACTGCACGCCGATGTCGACGATGTAGATGTCGCCATCCACTTCGATGACGCAGCAGTTGCGGCCCACCTGCTCGAAACCTCCGAGCGGGTAGAAACGAAGCGGGACCTTGCGGCCCTCGGCATCGGAGAACTGCTGGACGGGCTGAGGCACGCTGCCCTGCGGCTGGCGGCCGCGGTTCTGATTCTGGCTCTGATTCTGTCCGCCGCCGTTACCGCGGTTGCGGTTGCGGCCACCGCGATGACGACCGCCTCCCTGGCGACCTTGGAAACCTTGGCCCTGCCCGCCCTGGACCGGAGTCGAAGGGGGCGAGATGGGCGACGGATCGGACGACGGCGTAAAAGGAGCGTCGTCGGAAGCGACTGGATTGAGAGGCATCTCCTCTCCGGGAGCAGCGTTGAATTTGCGCTGCATCCATTCTTTCACCGTTTTCATGGCAGGGTATTGGGGAATTCGTGAATGTCCTCACTCTACACCCGACTGTCAATTTTGTGAAGGGGTCTGATGTCATCGCATTGTTTTTTTGGCTTAGAAACAACAAAAAATTTGTTTGTTTTTTTGATTTTCAGGTCAAAATAGCATTCCCATCGCCCCTGCCGTGACGATGTGGCTCCAACGAAGCGCAAGACAAGCGGCGCGGGCGGGGTCTGATCGTATTGATGTGCGGACTCCCTCCATAGTAGCCTTGCACACCGTATGGACATCATCGTCCGCACGGGCCAGACCCGAGCGCATACCGGCAGCCTCATTACTCCCCACGCCCTCGAAACAGGGAACGGTGAACGCGTGGTATTTTTGCTTGAGGCCCACGGCGACGCCGAGAGCGCGCGGACAATGGAACAGAGCTGCCTGGAAACAATCCAGCACGCGCTCATCTCCACCGATGGCGATGCTGCTGCCCGCTTGGACGGCGCGCTGAAAGAACTCAACGGACTTCTGAAAGGCCTGCTCGTCGGCAGCAACCTGCACGACGTGCACCTGCTCCTGGCCATCTGCGAGCTCGATGGCACGCTCCACGTCTCGCACGCTGGCCGCAGCGAGGGGTATCTCGTCCGCAAAGGCAGCGCCAGCCAAGTGACCGAATACACCGGCGGTAAGCCAACTCCTGCTTTCGTGCACATTGCCAGCGGCAATCTGGAGCCGAAGGACGTCGTGGTCCTTTCCACACAACGCCTCCTCCGCACGCTCACTCCGGCCCAGCTGGGCAAGGTCGCCGCCAAAGGCGGACAGACCGCACTCACAGCGCTCACCGCCACCCTCGAAGGAGAAGGTGAGGGTGCTGCCCTGGCCCTTATCGAATTCTCGCCGCACGGCGCCGTCGCCGTCGCCGATGAAGAGGAGCCGTCACCCACCCGCCGTCGCACCGCCAAGCAGAATCGCGGCATCGAGATGGCCGCTGCCACCGGCGCTTGGTTGAAGGAGACGACCGCCGGCCTCTCCCTGCCGCAGATCGACGTGCACTCCCGTGTCCGCCGCCTGCGCGGCATGTTCGACCAGCTCTTGGCCGATCTCTCGCACCCCACGCGCAAGAAGCGCGCCCATCTACTCCTGCTCGCCGGCGCCCTGGCCGCGCTCGTCACCATCTGGGCGGTGGTCCACCTCTTCACCTTGAGCGCGCTTAGCAAGACGGAGGGCGACCTGCAGAAGCTCGTCACGCAGATCAACGAGAGCATCAAGACGGCTGAGAACCGCCGCATCATCGGCAAGATCGACGACGCCAACGACATCCTGGAACAGGCCGAGGAGCGCGCGAACCAGATCATCGTCAATAAGAGCGGCCTCTACCGCGCCGAAGCGTTGAACCTCCTCCAGACCATCCAGAGCAAGCGCGAGGAGCTGAATAACATCATCCGCATCCCCTCGCCGCGCATCGCCGCCAACATCGCCGCCAAAAACGGCTCCGTCTCGCTCGCCGGCCTGGTGGGCGTGAGCGATGGCGAGTTCTTTGCGTACGACCAGCGCGAGGTCTATCGCGTACTCCTGAACTCCGTCGATAACCCCACCCCCCTGGGCGATAACGCCGGCATCGTCGATGCTGTAGCCTTCCCCCGCTACGACTCAGTCGCCTTCCTCACCACGGATAACTCGGTCGTTGAGCTCTCAGCCGGTGAGACGACGACCATGAAGACTGAAGATCCGAACGGTTGGGTGAGCGGTGAGGATGTGAAGAGTTACCAGCGTAACCTCTACGTACTCTCGGCCACCAACCGCAAGATCTACAAGTACGAGCGCCTGACGAACCGCTATGCCTCCCCGGTGCAGTACAACGTGAACGGCGACCTGACAGACGCCATCGACATGGCGATCGACGGCAACATCTACGTGCTCAAGCGAGGTGGCACGGTGCTGAAGTACTACCGCGGCGAGGTACAGCCCTTCAAGGTGCTGCGCCTGCCCAAGGACGCCCTCCTGGATGTCACGAAGGTGGCTAAGCAGGGCAACTTCTACTTCTTGGACCCCATCGGCAGGCGCATCATCGTCACCACCGACGGCGGCGCTAACGGCGAGTCGCTCTACGTGAAGCAGTACGTGCTCGAGGGTGAGCAGGTCGGCACGCTCAAGGACATCTACGTCGATCCCGAGGACAGCCATCTCTACGTGATGGATGACCAGCGGATCTACATCATCGACCTGACGGCTCGCTGAGCCGATGGCAGGGCGTATACTCGCCTTCCCATGTCCCGCGTCCTCGTCTTCGGCACCTTCGATCTACTCCATCCAGGCCACCGCTTCGTGCTTTCGGAAGCAGCCAAGCGCGGTGAGCTCCATGTGGTGGTAGCGCGAGACAGCACGGTGGCCCGGATCAAAAACCACGCGGCGCATCACAACGAGGCGGAGCGGGCAGCGATGATCCAAGAGGCCTTTCCTGAGGCCCGGGTGCGGCTCGGTTCCGATGCCGGCGATTTCTTGGCGCCAGTGCGCGAGGTGCAGCCCGACCTCATCGTGCTCGGCTACGACCAACGGCTCCCGCCGGGTGTGAGCGAAGCGGATTTCCCCTGCCCGGTCGAGCGGCTGCCCGCCTTCGAGCCGGAGAAATACAAATCGAGCCTACTCAAGCCGCGCTGACTGGAGGCACTGTGTGAGCCGGCTGAGCGGCGCGCGTCATCAGCTCGTGCACAGCCTGCTCCTTCGCGAACTGCGCGCGGGAGAAGCCATCAAGGAGCCACTCGGGGCGAGAGAGGTACCAGCGCACCGTCTTCTCCAGGCTCTCCTCGAAATTCATGGGATACGAGAAGCCCATCTGCGCCAATTTGGTGCCGTCGAGGGCATAGCGCAGATCGTGGCCCGGGCGGCTGCCGTGGAAGTCGATGAGCTCGTAGTTCAACTCCTTGCCGACCACCTTGGCGATCATCTGCGCGAGCGTGAGGTTATCGACCTCCCTCTCGCCGACGATGTTGAACTTGTCGCCAGAGGCGATCTTGCCGGCGTCGAACTGGTTGATGAGGTACAGCATCGCCACGCCGACGTTACGGGCGTGGATGTAGAAGCGCGTACCGGCCTTAGTCTTGGTGGGATCGGCGTGGATGAAGAGGCGCTCGCCGCGTAGGGCAGCGTTGATCACCTTGGGGATGAACTTCTCCGGATGCTGGCGCTCGCCGAACACGTTCATCGTGTGCGTGATCACCACCGGCAGGCCGTACGTATTGTGATATGAGAACGCCAATTCCTCGCCGCCGGCCTTGGTGGCAGCGTACGGATTGCTGGAGCAGTAGCGGTCCCACTCTTTGAAGGCGACACCCTCCGGAGCGGGGCCGAAGACCTCGTCCGTGGAGAAGTACAGGAACATGTTGAAGTCCTTCAGCGTGCGGGCGTAGTCGAGGATGTTGCAGGTGGCGACGACGTTATCGAGCACGAACTCCATGGGCGCCTCGATCGAGCGGTCAACGTGCGTACTGGCGGCCAAGTGGAGGATGTAGTTCACCGGACCGATGCGATTGGCGATGTACGGATTCACCGGCGCACGCAGGTCGTGGTGCACGAACTCAACGCGGTGCGCGTACTTCTCGGACCAGCCCTCGATGTCGCTTAGGCGGTGCAGCGTGGAGGCGCTGTCAATCTTGCTCAGACCCACAATCTTCCAATCGGTGTTCTTGAGAATGCCCTCGGCCACATGGTGACCAATGAATCCGTCGATGCCGGTCAGGAGAACGCGCTTCATAAGGGGTGAAACAGGAAGAATCGGCGGTTGCCGATAGTATTCTTTTAACATCGACAATGATTTTAGGCAAATGCAGACCATCGCCCGAAAGCGGGTTTTGTGGTACAGTATGAGGAAACCAATACCAACCATGCTCCGCCACCCTCTCGTCCGCCAAGTGATCGGCGCCGTCATCGGCGCCACCGCCGCCGCCGGCCTCTACGGGGCCTATGCGGGCGCCGCCCAGTTGATCGGCGCTGACCCCGTCGACTCGCTCACGGCCGCTGTCCTGGGCGAGCAAGTGGCTCGCATCGTCGAACCTCTAGACGAGCCGGCCCCGCTGCCAGAGCTCGGCGTGCCCGCCCAGGTGCGCGCGACGCCCACGCCTCCCCCGCCCCAGCGAAAACCCGTGCCCGCTGAAAGTGATGCGGACTCACTCGACATCATGATTGAGAACACGGCCGAACCCATGGTGGCAGAGCCCGTGATGGACCCGCTGCCAGTCGCGGCTGAAGTTGTGTCT
The DNA here is from genome assembly GCA_964515645.1 of uncultured Candidatus Peribacteria bacterium. Lineage (GTDB taxonomy): Bacteria > Patescibacteriota > Gracilibacteria > Peribacterales > Peribacteraceae > JAGOUB01. Next base: position 25,509 of record CAZEVM010000002.1, read on the forward strand.
TCGTCGTCCTCGAGCGCCGCCGCCGCGCCGACCGCCACCAGTAAGGCCTCCGCCCTGCCCAGCTCCGGCGCGAGCGAATGGCTCCTGCTCAGTTCGGCACTCGGCGCCGCTGTTGGCTGGCACCGCCGCCGCCTGAGCGCGCTTTTCGCCTGAGCGCTACACTAGGAGCGTGATCGAGCTCCTCCCGCTCCTGTTGCTGTTTGTCCTCGGCCTGTCGCTGGGCAGCTTCGGCAACGTGCTTGTCTGGCGCCTACCCCGCAACGAAACGGTGCTGGGCCGTTCGCGCTGCCCGCACTGCCAACGCATGCTCGGCGCCATCGATCTGGTGCCGCTCCTCAGTTACGCCTGGCTCCGCGGTCGCTGTCGAACCTGCCGCGAGAAGATCGGTGCCCGCTACCCGCTGCTCGAACTCGGCGGAGGTCTGCTCGGCATCGTCGCATACGTGCTGGCGCCAACCTTCCTCGGCGCAATCTTGCTTTGTAGTGCGCTCGTCACCCTGCTCGTCATTGCCGCGATCGACGGAGAAACACAGATGATCCCCGACGCGCTCTCCATTGCCGTGATCGTGCTGGCACTAGCCTTCCGCCTGGAGTCGGGCTACGTCTACGTCGGCGGCGCCGTGGTGGGACTCTTCGTCTTTGGTGGCCAGTGGCTCATCAGTCGCGGTCGCTGGCTTGGCAGCGGCGACGTGCTGCTCTCGGTGGGACTCGGCCTACTCGTGGGCGGCGCGGAGCAGATGATCATCGCCGTTCTCAGCTCGTATATCATCGGCGCCCTGGTGGCGCTGCTCGGCCTCGCCACCGGCAGCCTCAAGCGCACCGACCGTCTGGCCTTTGGCCCCTTCCTCGCCTGCGGCGCGCTCATCAGTCTGATCGTCTCGCCATTCATCTTGCAGTGGCTCATCGCGCGCGGTTGGTGACGACGCACAAAAGAAGCCCCACTCATTTCTGAGCGGGGCGGTTTCTTCATTGGTTCTTAAGCGACTTCTTGTCACTCAGCAAGAGCTGGCGCCCCTCTGCTCGGATCTCGATCCGCGGCGGTCACGGGCCGGGATCCGGGCAGAGAGGAATCGACGGAAGGAACCAACGACTTAATAATACGTAATATTGATTTTTTGTCAACTCCTACTGGAACAGCTCAAAATACAGTAAAATGAACAAAATGAAGGTCGTCAGCAATCGCCGCGCGCGCTTCGATTATGAGATCACCGAAACGGTGGAGGCCGGGTTGCGTCTGACCGGACCGGAGGTGAAATCGTGCCGCCTGGGCCAGGTGCAATTCTCCGGCGCGTACGTGACGTGGCAGGGACGCGAGCCGGCGATCGTCAGCCTGATGATCGGCCCGTACCAGTACGCGAACAACGAGGACTACGAACCCAAGCGTCGCCGCCCTCTCCTGCTGCACAAGCAAGAGAGCGAACGCTTACAGGCGTTGAGCATGGAGAAAGGCGTGACGATCATTCCGGTGGAATTGAAGGCGGGCAAATACATCAAACTCGTGCTCGGCGTCGGTCGCGGCCGCAAGAAGGCCGACCGCCGCGAGGTCATCAAGAAGCGTGATCAGGATCGCAACCTCCGCGCGGGGCGGGAGGAGTGATTGTCAGATCATCGAACGTTGACGACGCACATTCACGTGGCCTGCCACAGCGCTCACGATGAAGTCGAGAATGACACCGCTCGGACGGTGGGCATGATTCAAGTTGAGCGCCTGATACGCCCTTTGCAGCACGGTGTGCGCATTGCGCAGGCTATGTGCGACCTGATCCATCTCCGTCGTGACCCGAGCGACCTCCTCATCGGAATCCTCCACTGCGGACTGGCTTGTACCCTCAATGCGCAGCAGAAAATCGAGCATTCTCTGGGCGCTGACCAGCATGTGGTATTCAGGAATGTAGAGACGCTCGCGAATCTTCGCATCTCGCACGGAGCTTTGCGGCTGCTCTAAAAGCGGCTCAAGACATTCCGCCAGTGCTGCGGAAGTAAAGGTATCAATCGGACGAGAGTCGCCAACAGGAGGCTCGAGCACAGGCACGTGAGGCAGCGACGAGGCGGCAGAACGAACCTCGTTATCAACCAGTCGCTTGATCAACTCGTCCTTCGACGGTTTTTTCATCAGCATCGTGTGGCTACGTGATTGCCAGATGGAGTAGAGCCGTTCGTAGTCGAGCGCGGACAATTCTGTCACGCGCGTACGGCGGAAAACTTCTTCATTCAGCTCTCGCTGCAGCTCGTCGGTCACGATGGACGCAGGCATGACATCGACCATCGCATCGATCGACAGATTCAACATCCGATCACGCGACTCAGCGCAGAGCGGAGCCTCGTCGTTACCGAAGTTCGGGACACCATTCAGCAGTGTCCACATTTCCTTACGCCATCCCTCTTGATGGATCTGCAAAGAACCGCGATCAATCGTGGTGAGAAATGAAATTTGCTCTTTTTGAAGCCAATCTTGCATGCGCTGCCGAGCGGTGCTTACGAGCGTTTTCGGTGGTCCGCCGGCCAGCACTTCGAGCAGCACCCGGTCGTACCGGCTCGTCAGTGGAAGATGGGTGGTTTTAGCTCCGGGCACCCCCGGACGAGACACGCCTTGCTCCAACAGCGGACTGCGCGGATCACTCGTGATGAGGACACCTTCCTCGAGACAGCGCGTGAAGTCGAGACGGAGTCGTTCCACCAACTCATCAATCTGCATCTGACGAAGATGCACGGTGTGGAGCGACCAACGCACGAGCTCGAAGGCGGCATACGTGAACGCCTGGCGATTGAAGTCATAGCCGCGCAGTCGCGGCTCGCCGCGCACAGCCTCGGCCAACTGCGCCTTCGCCCACTCCAACACATCCGTGTCACGCACGTCTGTCTCGGACGACAAGGTGGATTTCGTCCACGGGTACGTCGGATGCCACGTCTGTACGAAGCGCGCGTCGAACGCCGCGTGATCGAGACTGCTGAGCGATTGGGGCACGTGGAGAGTCATGGCGAGCGATGCTAGACAAAAGGCCCAAATGACGCAATTCGGAAAGGTGACGAACTGCTATCCTGCCCCCGTGTCGCTGCTGCCGCCCCAAATCCACCGGGTCATCGAAGAGATGCAGAAGCTCCCGGGCATCGGCCCCAAGTCGGCGGAGCGTCTGACGTTCTTCTTGCTCAGGAGTTCGCGGGCCTCGCCCGAGGCGCTCGGCCAAGCGCTGCTCGAACTGAAGCGGTCGCTCACCTACTGCAGCGAGTGCCAGATGGTCGCGACCGAAGCGCTCTGCCAGATCTGCCAAGACACCGCACGCGACAAGGAGACGGTGCTCGTCGTGGAGGAACCGCTCGAGGTCGTCGCCTTCGAGCGCTCGGGCTACAAGGGCCGCTACCACGTGCTGCACGGCGTGCTCTCACCCATCGACGGCATGGGCCCCGAACAACTGCGCATCCGCGAGCTCGTCGACCGCGCCGGAAAAGGCGGCATCCGCGAGCTCATCATCGCCACCGATCCAGACATTGAAGGCGAGGCGACGGCGAGTTATCTCAAGGAAAAATTGGCCGGACTGGTGGCGAGCGTGACACGCCTCGCGCACGGACTCCCTATGGGGGCAGACATCGAATTCGTCGACCAAGGAACGCTGCGCGAAGCCCTCAACGGACGCCGTTTACTATCGTAAAAGGCCTCAAATCGGCAAAAAGATGGCTCAACCCCTTGTTCTTGGCCTCTACCTTGGCCAAAAGGCGTTTTTCTGCTATACTTAAGAGATTCTTTGCGCATGGCAGAGACAAAAAACCCCACTCCGGCCACCCCCGCCTCCACGGGAAAGACGCGCATTCTCATCGTCGAGGATGAGCGCCCCCTTGCCCACGCCTTGGAACTGAAGCTGACGCATGAGGGATACGACGTGACGGTGGCCATGACGGGTGCCGATGGACTGAAGCAGGGTCTTACTGGCGACTTCAAACTCATGCTTCTCGACATGATCCTGCCCGAACTTGATGGTTTCGGCGTACTCGAAGGATTGAAGGGCAAGGCAACGATGCCGATCGTGGCGCTCAGCAACCTAGGCCAGAGTGAGGATTTGGCGCGCGCCAAATCACTCGGCGCCGTGGACTACTTGGTGAAGTCGAACGTACCGCTCAAATCGATCGTGGCCAAGGTGCACGAGATCCTGGGTGATGCTCCAGCCGTGCCAGAGACGCCCGCTCCGACCGCGCCGGCACCGGCTGCTGTGCCCGCCGCAACGCCCGCTGAGGAGCCTGCCCCCGCCGAACCCGCCCCCGAAGCCGAGACGCCCGCTGAGGCTCCGGCCGACGATTCTCCTTCCTCCGACGATGCCGTTCTCTGACGCCGATCTCGGCCAATTGCTCATCGAGCAGAGCTACCTCTCCGCCGAGGACCTGAAGAAGGCCCAGGACCATTCCGCCGAACACCAGCTCACGCTCAAACAATCGCTCTTCGAGATGGGACTGCTCACCCAAGACCTGCTCGAGAGTGCGATGGCCGAGCACTTCCAGCTGCAGCATTTCGACCTTGAGCACGCCCAGGTGACCGAAGAGCTGATGGCCGCGCTCCCCGAAGAGATCGCCCGCGCCTTTCAGTGCGTCGTCGTCGGCCGCGATGAGCAGGGTGTGACCATCGCCACCTCCGACCCGACGCGCGCCAACCTGGAGGAAGCGCTCCGCCAAAACATCGACCAGACCGACGCCCAGTTGCCCGCCGCCGAAGGCGAGGCTACCACCGAGGCCAAGCCCGCCGGCGGACTCGGCTTCTTGAGTAAGCTCGGCGGCAGCAAGACGGCCGAGCGCGCCGCCTACACCGGCGGCATCACCTTTGTCTACGCGCCGCAGTCGGCCATCGATGCGCTGCTCGTGCACTACCGAAAGCCGCTCGCTTCGCGCTTCCAGGAGATCATCCAGGAGAAGCAGAAGCCCGCTCCGATCCTGCTCCAGGAAATCATCACCGACGCCTTCGAACTGCGCGCGTCGGATATCCACTTCGAGCCGCAAGAGAAGAACGTCGTCGTGCGCTTCCGCGTGGACGGTGTGCTGCACGAGGTCGGCCGCCTGCCGAAGGAGCAGTACGAAGGCGTGGTGAACCGCATCAAGATCGAAGGCAACATGCGCATCGACGAACACTATTCCGCCCAGGATGGAGCGCTGCGTGTGATCAGCAAGGGCGAACCCATGGATGTTCGCGTCTCGATCGTGCCCGTGGTGGACGGCGAGAAGATTGTGATGCGCGTACTCTCGTCGTACGTCCGCACCATCACCCTGGCCGATCTCGGTTTCGGCGAGAAGCAGCAGGAGATCCTCACCAAAGCCGCCTTCCAGCCCTTCGGCATGCTGCTCACCGTCGGTCCGACCGGCGCCGGTAAATCGACGACGCTCTACGCGCTGGTGAAGCTGCGCAACCACCCCGACGTGAACATCTCCACCATCGAGGACCCGGTGGAATACAAGGTGCCGGGCGTGAACCATATCCAGGTGAACCCCAAGGCCAACCTCACCTTCGCCTCGGGCCTGCGCAGCATCCTGCGGGGCGACCCGAATGTGATCATGGTCGGGGAGATCCGCGACGGCGAGACCGCGTCGATCTCGGTGAACGCCGCCCTCACCGGCCACCTCCTGCTCTCCACGCTCCACGCCAACGACGCCGCCACCGCCGTGCCGCGCTTGCTCGACATGGGCGTCGAGCCGTACCTCGTCGCCTCCACCCTCAAGGTGGTGGTGGCCCAGCGCCTTGTCCGCCGCCTCTGCCCGCACTGCCGCACCAGCATCACTGTCACACGCGAGGAAGCCCGCACGCTCTACCCGCTAGCCGGCGACACGCTCTTCCCCGAGAGCGGCCATCTCTCACTCTACCGTGGTAAGGGCTGCGAACACTGCAGCCAGACCGGCTACCGCGGCCGTGTCGGCATCTACGAGGTACTACAGATCACGCCGGAGATGGAACAGTTGATCGTGAAGCGCGCCAGCTCCACCGACATCAACGCGCTCGCTCGCAAACAGGGCATGGCGTCGCTCTTCGAGGACGGCTTCGAGAAGGTGAAGCGTGGCGTGACCAGCCTGGAAGAACTCCTGCGCGTGGCCGCCCCCAACGACATCGACAAAGAGCAGGAAAAGCCGTCTTCCCCCGCCAAATAAACGATGGCCGAGACCACGCCCACACCGGCCGCACCAACCACCGCCTCGGCTCCGACGCCAGCTCCCGAGGCTGCCGTAGCCGTGGCCCCAAAGAAGGCCAAGCAGAGCGCGCTGGCGAACTTCGTCGTCTCGCTCAACTACATCGGCATGGGCAAGGAGCGCACCATGTTCATCGAGAACATGGCCACGCTACTAGGCGCCGGTCTGCCCATTCCCGAGGCACTCAAGACCATTGAGGAAGAGACGCGTGTGAAACCGATGAAGAAGATCGTGAAGAAGATCCTCGACTCGGTGGAGAGCGGTTCGCCGCTCTGGGTGGCCATGCAGGAGCAGAACTTCTTTACCACGTATGCCATCGCGCTCGTGCGCATCGGCGAAGAGGCCGGCTCGCTCGCGCGCAACATGGTCTACCTGGCCGAGCAGCAGGAAAAAGACGCTGAGCTGAAATCAAAAGTGAAGATGGCCATGATCTACCCCTCGGTGGTGATTGTGCTCGTGCTGGCGATGGTGATCATTCTTGGCGTGTTTGTGCTCCCCAACCTTGTGCAGGTGCTGATCTCGCTCAATGCACCTCTACCGATGGCCACCAGGATCCTCATCGCGTTCGCCAACTTCTCCTCTAGTAACGGAACGCTCGTCATTAGCCTCGGTATTGGTGGCATGCTCGCGATCTTCGTGCTGAACGCCCTCGTGCCGCCGGTAAAGCGGGCCCTCCAGTGGCTCGCCTTCCATGTGCCGGGCATCGGTCCGTTGGCACGCGCCGCCACTATCGCTCGCTTCGGCGTTATTCTCGGCGGACTGCTTCAGGCCGGAGTGCCGCTGCCAGAAGCCATGCGCTCACTCACTGAAGTGACCACCGTCCTCTCGTACCGCGACCTCTACGGCCGCATCACAGAAGAAATTTTACAGGGCCAGTCGTTCCAAAAATCATTCGCAGAAATTAAGTCGAGTAAGACGCTCTTCCCTGTATCAGTCACGTCGCTCATCGTGGTCGGTGAACGCTCCGGAACGCTCAGTCAGATCCTCCTGAAAATCGCTGACATCTACGATAAGAAAGCGGCTGAAACCGCCCAAAAACTGCCGGTGGTACTTGAGCCGATGCTCCTCGTCTTCATCGGCGGCCTCGTCGGCTTCATTGCTTTCTCCATTCTGACCCCAATTTACAGCGTCGTTGGCAATATCTCGCACTGATGCGCCAAACCATAAAGGAGGAAGCACACAAGCGGCGAGAATCGGGAATTCTGCTATAATAAGAGGAAACCAACACCCACATGTCTACCGCCCGTCATAGTCTTCTCGGCATCCTCCTGGTCTTCGCTCTTCCCCTGATGGCCAACGCTGCCCCCCTCCCGGTCGAGGTGAGCAGCATCGCGGCTGAGCGCGACGGCAATGACATCGTGGTCACGTGGGACTCGGCTGGTTCGGGTATTTCGTACTACCGGGTCTACTGGAGCTCGATGTCCATCTTGGAAAACGCCGGCGACTACGACGACCTTCAGGAAACAGCAGGACCAGAGACAACGCTCACGTTGAAGAACGCCCCGAAGAGCGACGTGTATGTGGCGGTCATTGCCGTCGATGCTGATGGTCAGGAGAGCCCGACGTTCGCTGAAGAAGCGCTAGCCGCAGCGACTGTTCCCGCCGCCTCCAACCGCCCCACGGGCAAAGCCCCCGAACTGAAAGTGGTGAAGACGCGAGCTGATGGCACGGACGCCTTCCGCATCACCTTCGACCATCCCGTCGCCCTCTCCATCGACGCCCTCCTCGAGGCCGTCACCGTGGAGGATGAGAAGGGTCGCCCGCTCGCCGTCACGGGCATGGAGCTCTCGAATGAAACGGAACTACTCGTCATGACCGAGCCTCAGGTAGCTGGTAAGTACCGCGTCACCCTGGCGAAGAATGCTTTTTATGGCTTACCCGAGACCCTCGGCCAAGGCGCCCAGCTGGCCATGCTGTCTAAGCCCGCTTCCGCCGCCTTCGTAAGCGAGGCCGAGCCCGCCTCGTCGTCAGCCCAAGCCTCGTCTTCCTCGCTCGCGGCCTCGTCGTCGTCCGCGTCGTCGGTGGCTACCCCTGTCACCTCGTCGCGCTCAGTGCCGTCCGTATCCTCGGCCTCATCGGTTTCAAGCGAAAACTCGTCCACTCCGGTGGTCTCCCCTCCCACGCGCACCTCCTCCAGCAGCCTATCGAGCATGGCCGCTGGGCCGATCCGCTCACTGAGCCTGCGCCCCTACACCCGCCCCGACGGCTACGTGGACATCGAGGCGAACTGGGTAGTTGATGCCGACGCCGATGTGGTTGGCCTGGCCATTGCCCAGTCCATCGACGGCGGCAAGACCTTCAGCGACTGGCAGCCGATCGACTCCACCCTGCGCACCGTACGGATCGCTCGGATTCCAGCTGGAAACTTCGGCATCTCGCTGATCGCCGCCGACTCCACGGGCCAGATTTCCGAGCCCGCCGTCCAGACGCTCCTCATCGCTGCCCAGACCACCACGCCGTCGGCCGGCCGCCCGGTCACCGGCTCCGTGACAGGCAGCGGTTCACCGCTGACATCATCCGGCCCGGCCTCGATTCTCTTCACGATCGTAGCTGCCGGAGCGCTTGCGGGTTCGCGCCTGGGCCGCAAGGTTCTGCCGCGCCAGTGAACCGCGTTCGCATCTGAACGAAGCGTTGTACATGGCCTCGCCGTGCGCATTACCAATGACCGACGCCGAATAAGCCGACGCTGCCGACATGGATGAGACCTCTCTCCACGGGCTGCTTGGACGCGTCCTCGCGATCGCTCTCGCCACGGCTGCCTGCCTACTGCGCGATGTCTCACTTCTCCCTGATGGCCGCTTACACTTGGATGTCCTCGATGTCGGCCAAGGCGACAGCCTGCTACTTACCGCGCCTTCGGGTTTGCGCATGCTGATCGACGGCGGTCCGGACGTGCAGGCGCTGGTGGAGCTCGGCCGACTATTACCGGTCTCGGATCAACATGTGGATATAGTCGTGCTTACGCACCCTCACCGTGACCATCTCGTCTCGTTACCCACCGTGCTCAGGCGCGGCGGCGTGCGCACTGTGCTACTCAGCGGACCGACGTACGATGGCGCCGAATACCGCTCATTCCTGCGGGAAACAGCCTCGGCCGGCACCACGGTGATCATCAGTGATCCCGCAACCTCGCTGGATCTCGGCGCCGGCGTGACGCTGGATGTGCTCTGGCCGCCGCCAGAGACCTACGCTCGACCATGGGAAGGCGACGTGAACGACGCCTCGGTGGTGTTGGCCGTTCGCTGGCAGGGCAAGTGTTTAGCTCTCCTCACCGGCGATCTAGAGGCGGCAGGAGAAGAGAATGTTCTACGGAGCGGAGCCGATGTATCGTGCGAGCTCCTCAAGGCCGGCCACCACGGCAGCCGCACCTCCACGGGGATATCGTGGCTACTGGCAGTGCGCCCGGCCATCGCCGCCATCTCGGCAGGAACGGGAAATACCTACGACCATCCCCACGAAGAGGTATTGGATCGCCTCGTGAAAGCGGGGGTCGAGATCCGCCGCACGGACCGGGAAGGTACTCTTTCCTTTGTCTGGGACCGGGTACCATAGCTCCGCTACACTGCTTCGCCTTATGCACGTCATCTTGACCGTCGCCGGCAAATCCGAGCGCTTCTGGCCGCTCAAGGAAAAGGCCTTAGTACCGATCTGCGGCACCACGCCGATGGAGCACCAACTCTCGGTGCTGCGCGAGGCCGGCCTGACGGACGTGACGGTGGTGGCCAGCGCCACGAACGAGGCGGAGGTCCGCCGCTTACTGCCCGACATGCCGGTCGTGGTGCAGGCCGACGACGGCTCGCTCGGTACCCGCGGTGCCCTGCTCTCGGCCCTGCCGACCGTGAAGGACGAGTGGGTATTGGTGGTGGCGGGAACCGACCTGGTGGACGTGAACGCGTATAAGAGCGTGTTGGCCGCGGCCGCTAAGCCGGACACTGACGGCGTGTTCCTAGGCAAGAAGATGTCGACGTACTTCCCGGGCGGGTACCTGACCGTAGACGGCGAACGCATCGTCTCCATCGTAGAGAAGCCGAAGCCGGGCACCGAGCCGAGCGACCTCGTGAATATCGTCATTCATGCGCACAAGCGCGAAGCGCTCTTGTCCGCTCTTCAGGAAATTCCAGATGAGAAGGGTGACGGCTACTCGCAGGCGGAGCAGATCTTGATGAAGAAGAGCCGCTACGTCTTTGCGGCCTACGAAGGCGAGTGGTTCGCCTTCAAGTACCCCTGGGATCCCATCAAGGCCCTGCCGCTCTTCCTACGCCGCTTCAGCGAACAAATCATTCACCCCACGGCCAAGATTCACCCCACGGCCGTCATCGACGGCGCGGTACAGATTGAAGAAGGTGTGCAGGTGCTCGCCGGCGCCATCATCGCCGGGCCCGCGTACATCGGCGCCCATACGGTGGTAGGCTACGGCACCATCATCCGCGGCGGCAGCTACGGCCATCACTGCGCGTTAAATGGTCGCTCCGAACTGAAGAACAGTGTCTTCTACCCGCACGTCTGGACGCACGGGGATTACATCGGCGACAGCGTCATCGCGGAGAACGTCTCGCTCGGGAACGGCTGCAACCTCGGCAACCTCCGTCTCGACGAAGGCGAGATCTCCTCAACCGTCCGCGGACAGAAGATCGCGACCGGCTTGAAGAAGTTCGGCAGCGCCATTGGCGAAGGCTGCCGCTTCGGTTTCGGCGTGGGCATCGCCCCGGGCGTGAAGGTGGGCGGAAACTCGTTCGTGGGCAGCCATGCCCTCCTCACCGCGGACGTTCTCGACGGCCGTTACGTGCACACCAAGAACGGCGTCCTGGAGGTCCGTGAGAACCGGACGTCAGCCCCTCATCCGGCCGGCGGCGAGCGCTGGGAATGGCAAAAAACCTTCGCCCGGTAATCCCCATTTCGTGGGAGAGCCTGTGGAAAGCGTTTTGGCGAGGAATGCGCACAAAAGCCCCAGTTCCCCACAGGCCGAAAGGTTTTTGGCTTACTGAAGCCAATCAGTAAGATTTGGCTCTAGATGGCCCTTCCGAAAAGGACATCCACAAGTTTTCCACAGTCGATACGGAGGCTTTCCTCGCTCATTCTTACCAAGAAAGCCGCGAAAAACGCGAGAATCGACGAAGAGTCTATTTTTCCTGTCTCACTCTCCACAGCATTCCAATGCATCTAGGTCTTGAGCGGAAGAGAGTATGAAGATGACTAATTCAATATATGATATATTTACTTCCTTTCATTACGCATGAAGTTTCTGTGTACAACTCCGGCCATCCTCCAAGCGCTCCAAGTTGTGACGCGTGCGATCGGCGCGCAACAGGCGCTCCCAATCTTGGGCAACGTCCTCGTGAAGGCGGAAGGAAATCGCTGCACCATCAGTGCCACAGATTTGGAGTTGTCGATCGTTAGTTCGATCGATGCTCAAGTGGAGACCGAAGGCTCGCTGACCATCCCCGCCAAGGCGCTGCTCAACTTCGTGCAGTACAACAACGATCCAGAAGTGCTCTTCGAGACGAAGGAAGGCACGCAGTTGAAGTGCTCCTCGGCCAAGGCTAAGGCCAATCTCGCCGGTGAGGCCGCTACGGAATATCCCGCCATCCCTGCCATCGAGCGCCAGAGCGCCCTGGTGGTCGATAGTTCGCTCTTGCTGGATGCCCTACACCTCGTCACGTTTTCGTGCGCTAGGACCGCTCTGCGCCCCGTCTTGTCGGGTGTCTACGTGCGCTGCGAGAAGGGCCAACTCATCCTCGCCGCCACCGACAGTTACCGCCTCTCGGAGATCCGCCTGCCGCTCCCTGAGTCTGGCGCTGATATCGCCTGCATCATCCCGGTGAAAGTCCTTGATGAACTTCGCTCCGTCCTTGCCGGTAAGAAGGCGGGCAAGGGCGAGTCGTCGCCCACGGTGGAGATTGTCTTGAGTTCGCAGCAGGTGGAATTCAACGTTGGTTCCACGCGCCTTCTCTCCCGCCTGATCGAGGGAAAGTTCCCCGACTACCAGCAGATCATCCCCAAGGAGACGCCGTCGGTCTTGCAGTTCCCCACCGCCGAGCTCACCACGGCCGCCCGTCGCCTGCACTACTTCGCCAAGGAGGCGAACAACAACCTCACCATCCGCTCGCAGGCGGGAAAGGTCTCTGTCACCACGCCGCAGACCGCCTTCGGCCGCGACGAGGCTGAAGTTCAGGCTCAGATCTCCGGCAATGACACACGCATCGCTCTCTCTTCCGCTTATCTCCTCGATTTCCTCTCGCACGTTGGTGGCGACACGGTGGAGATGAAAGTGCAGGACGGGATGCACCCCGCGGTCTTCGCGATTTCGGGTGTGCCCCACTTCCTGCACCTGATCATGCCATTGCGTTTGCCTGAGGAATAAGCGATAATAGGAGTGAACCTTCCCCACGAACGGGGGAGGGTAAATACCGTGTCCGGCGAATGAAACCATCGCTCCTCATCGGAAAAACAACGCACCAGGAACTTTCGAGTCTCCTGGAAAGTCATCGGCACCTCACCGTGTCGGGGGCTGGTAATGAGACGGCAAAAGCGATGCTGGTGGCGCACCTGCGCACCTTCAAGCGCTCGCCGACGTTGCTTGTGACGCAAGATGAGAACCAAGTGGAGGCGCTCGCGCATTGGCTGCGCTTCTTTGAGGAGGAGACGGTCCTACTCCCTGGCCAGACCGACGCCGAGGGGGCGGTGCTGCTCACGCCCGAATTGCTCCAAGGCTTCCTCCAGTTCATGGAGGGCGAGAAGACGATCTTCCTGGCGCCTCGCTCGGTCTTCGATGCCGAACTGCCGCTCTACGAAGAGCTCGTCGAACGCCGCCTGACGCTCAAGGTTGGCGAGGAGATCTCGTTCACCAGCTTCGTCGAAGATCTTCTCCAGCGCGGCTACGAACATGGCTCGGACCAGTACCTGCAACCCGGCCAGTACCGCCGCATCGGCGACACGCTTGATATTTTCCCCATCCAATCGACCCACACATATCGCGTTGAATTCCACTTTGACGCTGTTGAGAAGATCAGCGCCGTCGATTCTGCCGATCTCTCCAAGGTGACGCCCCACAAGGGTGATTTGCACCTACTACCAATGTCGTTCCACCGCACGGCCCCCCTGGGAGAGCAGCTGCCCCAGGCCAGTCTGCTCATCCTCGATGATCAAGACGACGTAGAGGCTCCGCTGCATCGCTCCACGCTCCGCTTCACGTCGTTCCCCGAGGGTCGCGAGCAGCACGCTCACCTGCGCTATCTCTCCATTCTGAAGTTCTACACCCTCACGGACTTCTTGAACGACCTGAAGGACAAGCTCCACCAGAAGTGGAACCTCGTGATCGTCAGTCGTCGCAGCGACGAGCTGAAGGCAATCTTCAGGGAGGAATCGATCCCCTTCGAAGTACCGGAGAACCAGCGTTCCGGCGCCGTAACCGTGCTCGCCTCGGGTGAGGAGGACCTGCTCCCCCACTCCATCCAGAACCCCGACCTGCAGTGCGCGCTCCTCACCGACCGCGAGATTTTCTCGCTCAAGAAGCAGAGCCGCGAGAAGAGCGTGCAGAAGTTGGCGCTCGACTTCATCACCTCGCTCAGCGGCGGCGACTACGTGGTCCACATGGAGCACGGCATCGGCCGCTTCGAGGGTATGACGCAGAAGATGATCGACGGCGCTCTCCGCGAGTACCTCGAGCTCTCCTACGCCGAGGGCGACAAGCTCTTCATCCCGGTCGACCAGGCCGACAAGCTGAGCAAGTACGTGCATGAGGAGGGTGACGAGCCGGTGCTCACGCGCCTGGGAACCGCCGAATGGAAGAAGGTGACCGAGAAGCTGAAGGCTGAGACGAAGGAGGTGGCCAAAGAACTACTCAATCTCTACGCCAAGCGCGCCGCCGCTAAGGGCTTCGCCTTCAGTCGCGACCAGTCGGCCGAGGAGAAGTTCGCCGCCGGGTTCCCCTATGAACTCACTCCCGGACAGCGCAAGGCCATCGAAGACATTGAGCGCGACATGGAAGACGGCCACCCGATGGATCGTCTCGTCTGCGGTGACGTCGGCTTCGGCAAGACCGAGGTTGCCATCCGTGCTGCCTTCAAGGCCGTGCGCGGCGGCAAGCAAGTGGCGATCATCGCCCCCATCACCATCCTCGTCGACCAGCACTTCCGAAACTTCAAGGAGCGCATGAAGGATTTCCCGATCAAGATCGAGATGCTCTCGCGCTTCCGTTCGGCCAAAGAGCAGAACGTCGTCTTGGAGAAGCTGCGCAAAGGCGACGTGGATATCGTCGTCGGCACGCACCGCCTGCTCCAGGACGATGTGCAATTCTTGAATCTGGGACTACTCGTCATTGATGAGGAACAGCGCTTCGGCGTGAAGCAGAAGGAGAAGTTCAAGGAGATGCGCGCCTCGGTCGACATCCTCACCATGACGGCCACGCCGATCCCGCGCACGCTCAACCTCGGCCTCCACAAGCTCCGCGACATCACGACCATCACCACGCCGCCGCCGGGCCGCCTCCCCATTATCACCGAGGTGCGCAAGTACAGCGATGCGCTCGTGCGCGAGGCCATCCAGAAAGAACTCAAGCGCGAGGGGCAGGCCTTCGTGCTGCATAACCGCGTGGAGACGATCGACGCCTTCGCCCGCAAGCTCCAGGAGATGATCCCCGAGGCGAGGGTGGTGGTGGGCCACGGCCAGCTCAAGCCCGAAGAACTTGAAGAGCGCATTCTTGGCTTCAAAGAGGGAAAATTCACGGTCCTCGTCAGCTCGACCATCATCGAGAACGGCATCGACCTCCCGCGCGCCAACACGCTCATCGTGAACGAAGCGGAGAAGTTCGGTCTCGCCCAGCTCTATCAGCTCCGTGGTCGCGTCGGCCGCGGCAAGGTGCAGGCCTACGCCTACCTGCTCTACCACAGCCAGCGCCTCAAGGACGACGCCAAGAAGCGCCTTAGGGCCATCGTCGAGGCCTGCGAGCTCGGTTCAGGCTTCCAGGTGGCCATGCGCGACCTGGAGATTCGCGGCGCCGGCGAGATCCTGGGTGTCAGCCAGGCCGGCACCATGAACTCGGTGGGCGTCAGCCACTACCTGCGCATCCTCAAGAACGCCGTGGCCGAACTCAAGGCCGGTGCCAGCGAGGTGCAGGAAGAGGTCGAAACCGAGATTTTGCTGCCCGTGGAGGCCCTCATCCCGAATTTCTACATTCCCGAGGAGGGCGAGAAGATTTCCGTGTACCAGAAGCTCGCGTCGGCCGAGGACGAGACGATCCTCAAGGAGTTCCATACCGACCTCACCGACGAGTACGGCGACCCGCCCAAGCAGGTTGAGACACTGTTCTCCATCTTACGCGTAAAGCTCGCTTGCCGCCGCGCCGGCGTGGTGCGCGTGAAGTCCGAAGAAATCTCCAAGGCCAAGCGCGAGCTCGTGCTCACGCTCGCCCCGCACCTGACTGCCCAAGAGATCATGCAGCTCGTGATGAAGCATCCCGAGTGGAAGATCCGCGGCAACCAACTCTGCATCGACGAAGCGAAGCTTAAGAGCATGGCCAAGGCCGATGACTGGTTGGGCCTGCTGGCTGAGCATGTGAAGCTGTTGCACAAGGCACCGAGGAAGAAAGTAAAAGCAGAGGATAGCGCGGAATAAAAACATTTAAATCAACGCTTTCTATCGGTATAGTCAACCATACGAAACAGCGCTGTGCTGTTTTCCAATGTTCTCTGACACTCTCGGCTTTTTCTCAAAAGGACGGTTCATCATGTTGCCTGTGTTTGTGACAAAAATCGTGTTCGTTTCCCTTCACTTAGGAGCCCTCGCCACACTCTTTCTCGTCTCCCCAACCACCACGTCTATTGTGCTGCTGGTGATCACGTATTTCGTGCGGATGTTCGCCATCACCGGCGGGTTCCATCGGTACTTCTCCCATCGCACCTTCCAGACGAGTCGTTGTTTTCAATTCATCCTCGCGCTCGCCGGCTGCACTGCGGTCCAGAAGGGCCCCATCTGGTGGTCCCGGAATCATCGCGCTCATCATGCCCATACTGATGTGGAAGGCGATCCACACTCGCCGAAAATGTCGGGGTTCTTCTACTCACACATCGGTTGGAACTTCGATCCGGATCCGCCCTCGGTCAACAGCCCTATGAAAGACCTGACGCGTTTTCCTGAACTGCGATGGTTGGACCGGTACCACTGGATTCCCCCCTCGCTCCTGGCAGCCCTCTGTGCTCTGATCGATGGTATTCCCGGGGTGACGTGGGGGTTCGTGGTTTCGACGGTCTGTCTCTACCACATGACGTTTTTGGTGAATAGCGTCTGTCATGTGTGGGGTAGTCGCCGCTTCAATACGGCTGATACCAGTCGGAACAATTGGTGGGTGGCGATTCTCACCCTCGGTGAGGGTTGGCATAACAATCACCACCACGAGCAGACGTGCACGCGCCAAGGCCGACGCTGGTGGGAGGTTGATGTGACCTACTACCTGTTACGACTCCTCGCTCTCTCTGGAATCATCTGGGGGATTCGAGAGCCACGGAGCTCAGCCTGATGCCGTCTGAAAAAGCTGTGTCAAAAAACATCGCCACCCGCCCAGGGTGGCTTTTCATAGTATCTCTGGTGCCGGGGAGAGGACTTGAACCTCCATGGGATTGCTCCCACCAGCTCCTAAGGCTGGCGCGTCTGCCATTTCGCCACCCCGGCACACGGCTAGTATAGCCGGCCCGAGGTTAGAATAGGGGGCGAGCTTGGCGCTGGGAGACTTTCTTATTCAAGGCTTCGGCCTCTTTCTCTTTCTGGCTATTCGTCTGCTTCTTGCCAAAAGTGGCGTAGTTCTCGGCGCGCACGGCGGCGCGCTCGATCGTGTCCTCGCGAGTGGCAGCCGCGGCGTTGGTGCTCTGGCTGCGACTGCGGGCGTTGACGCTGCGCTTCTGCATAAAGATAGTCTCGGCCTGCTGCTTCTCACGGGCGTAGGTGGCATCGATCGCCTGCAGCTGCTGTCGCTCCTCGAGGTTGATCGACTCGAGTGTGTGGGCACGCTCCTGCTCCATCTTCTCAATACGACGGCGCTGGTCGGGTGTGATGCGGTCGCGGACAGTGAGTTCATCAGTAGCGCCACTCGTGATCTGTAGCACCTGGCGGCGGGCCCATTGGTCCAAATCAAAGCGCCGCTTCTTAAACTGCGTCTCCAACTCCTTACGGCGGCCCAGGTAGCGGTGCTCAGCTTCATTGAGAGCCAGGCGATACCGTGTCTCGCCTTCCATATTTGCGACGTGTTCGCGGTGTTCGGCGTCGTCATTCTTCTCTTCTTCTTCATGTTCGGCGGCCAGCTTGGCGGCTTTGAAGCGCTTCTCGGCGGCGATGCGGTGGACGTTATCCATGTAGGCCTGCTGCTTCTCGCGGGCGGCCTCGGCCTCGGCTTTCAGCTGGAGCTCGTGCTCCAGGAGCTGTTGTTTGCGTAGACGGTCCAACGCAAGCGCGCGCTTCTTCTCCTTTTGCTCAATGCGCCATTGCTTGGCAATTTCGCGTTTGCGTTCGATTAAACGGAGCTCCTCGCTGAGCTCGGCATGTTGCAACTGTGCCACAGCCTCAAGACCTTCCTGACGCTCCTCTTGGCGCTGGCGTTCGGCCTGCACCTGTTCCTGGCGCCTCTTAATCAGCTGTTCGACTTGAGCAATCTTCGCCTCTTTGTCGGCCTGGGGGTCTGGGGTCGGAGGTGTCATGTGTTCTTTCTATTATAACACAAAATGACACTTTATGCACCGTGCTCAAAAGAGGTTAAAACCTTACTTTGGAGCCACAACCTTGATGTGCAGGTCGTCGAGCTGCTTCTGCAGCACCGGCGACGGCGCGTTCATCATGACGTCCTGAGCCTTACCGTTCTTGGGGAAGGCGTAGATGTCGCGGATGGACGGGCACTCCCAGAGCACCATCATCAGGCGGTCGATGCCGGGGGCGCAGCCGCCGTGGGGCGGGGCACCGAACTTGAAGGCGTTGATCATGCCGCCGAACTTCTGGTCGACGTCCTCCTTGGTGTAGCCAGCGATCTCGAAGGCCTTGTACATGATGTCCGGACGGTGGTTACGGATGGCACCCGAGGTGAGCTCGAAGCCGTTGCAGACGATGTCGTACTGGTAGGCCGTGATCTCGAGCGGGTCCTTGGTGAGGAGGGCCTCCATGCCGCCCTGCGGCATCGAGAAGGGGTTATGTGAGAAGTCGACCTTACCCTCGTCGTTGTGCTCGTACATCGGGAAGTCCGTGATCCAGACCCAGGCAGCCTTTTTCGGGTCCTGGAGGCCGAGCGTCTTGGCACAAGCGATGCGCACTTGGCCGAGCGCCTTACAAGCGGCCTTCCACGAATCGGCGGCGAAGAACACGCCGTCGCCCTTCTTGGCGCCCACGTGCTCGAGGAGCTTCTTCGTGAGGTCATCGCCGAGGAACTTGATGATCGGCGACTGAAGCTCGTCTTTCACCAAGATGTAGGCTAGGCCCTTGGCTCCGGTGTCCTTGGCCACCTGCGTCAGCTCGTCGATCTGGCTGCGCGTGAAGTCGGAAGCGCCCGGGACGACGAGTGCGTGCACCACGCCCTTGGCCTCGACGGCGCCGGCGAATACCGAGAAGCCGCAGCCCTTCACCAAGTCGGTGACCGGCTGGATCTCGAGGTCGTAGCGCAGGTCCGGCTTGTCGACGCCGAAGCGGTTCATCGCCTCACGCCATGGGATGCGCGGGAACGGCTGGCCGGGGTTCAAGATCTTCTTATCCGAGAACTTCTCAGTGAGCTCCACGAAGAGCGGCTCGACGGTGTTCCACACGTCCTCCTGCGTGACGAAGCTCATTTCCAAGTCGAGCTGATAAAACTCGCCAGGGTGGCGGTCGGCGCGCGGGTCCTCGTCGCGGAAGCACGGGGCGATCTGGAAGTAGCGGTCGAGGCCGGCCACCATCAGGAGCTGTTTGAACTGCTGCGGGGCCTGCGGCAGAGCGTAGAACTGGCCCGGGTGCAGGCGGCTGGGCACCAGGTAGTCACGGGCGCCTTCAGGGCTGGAGTTGGCCAAAATCGGGGTGGTCACCTCCGTGAAGTTCAGACGGTGCATGTACTCACGGATGTGCGTGATCAGGCGGTCACGGTTGACCATGATCTCCTGCATGCGCGGGCGGCGCAGATCGAGGTAGCGGTACTTCAGGCGGATCTCCTCGTTCACATCCTTGTCGACGTCGATCTCGAATGGAGGCGTCTGAGCCTCGCTGAGCACCTCCAAGCGCTTGGCCTTCACTTCGATCTCGCCGGTGGGCTGCTCCTTACGCACGGCGGCTGCGTCGCGGGCCACCACCTCGCCTTCGATCTTCACCACCCACTCGCTGCGCACCTTCTCGGCGGCGGCGAAGGTGTCCTTGTCTTCGGGATTGATCACAATCTGCGTGATGCCGTAGTGGTCGCGCACGTCGAGGAAGATCAGTCCGCCGTGGTCGCGGCGGCGATTGATCCAGCCGCAGAGCGTGACGGCCTTCGAGACGTGTTCCGGGCGGAGTTCTCCGCAGGTGTGGGTGCGCAACATAGCGCCAGAGTATAGGGCTTAGAGGCGGTAAAACGCCAGATGAAGCCGTCATTGATATTTTTTACGCCCCTCTATATTGACAAAATTTAAATAGATGATTAAATAAATAAGCGCTTCCATTCTTCACACCAGCGAAAAGAGGTTCTCGCCTCACACACAAAAGCTGTCTCTTTTGAAAAGCAGGGGACGAACAGGTTCCCCGCTGTCCTGAGAGGGTCTGCCATGGTGTCCGAGCGCGAGTTGGCCGCGGCCGCTGTGTACTGGATCGAACTCCAGCAGCGAGCCTGCACCCAGAATAACCCCTCCCTCCAGGCCGCTCTGCGGCGGGTCGGTTCGGATCCTCCGACCACCCTCATCTTGGAGCTGTACGCCGAGCACATCCACGGCGTCAGGCGCCTTCGCGGGCGCGGACCACTTGTCTATAACGGGTCACGAAAGCCCGGCAACGACAAGCGGCGCTAGGCGGATGGTTCCGGAAGCGCTCCCCCTCTCGTCGAGGGGGTTTTTAGATGATCAATGGTTCGTCGGCCACTTCTCCTTCGTAGGCACGGATGAGAGCGGCAAGCGCCTCTTCCTCCACGTGGTAGGCCGCGATGACCTGCTCGATCACCTCAGGGGCAAAGCCCTGTGCCAGCCAGGTTTGTCGTAGAGCATCCACAGACGACTGCTCATCCTCATCGCCTGCATCCAGGAGAGCGCGCACGCGTGTGACGAATAGATTGCGACAGGCGTGCACATGACTGATTGAGAAAGAGGGTGTCTCTGTCTCGACGATCTTCAGTGACTCTCCATGTCTCATGACCGTACGCACCCGGCGATGCGCGCGAGGATGTGCGACCCCCTGCCAGATGGCGTAATCACCCATGGCGTTGTGGGCTTCCTGTGTATTGAGCGTCTTGGTCATAAAGAGAAGGAAATGGGGTGACGCACTGTAGATCGTCCCTCGTCCGTGTCAACGCGTCGGCCTCACTTCCGAAAGAGCTTCCCCAACTCCTCCTTGAACTCTTCCACATCCTTAAATTCGCGGTGTACTGAGGCGAAGCGGATGTACGCGACCTGATCGAGTTTCTTCAATTCCTTCATCACATCGGTGCCGATGGTGACGCTCTCTACCTCCCCGCCATCGGCGCGCCATTTCTCCTCGAGCTTGCTCACAATCTGGTCGATCTGCTCCTGGCTGACCGGACGCTTGGTGCAACTGAGCCAAATGCCGCGCTGCAGCTTCTCGCGTCCGTAGGGCTCGCGCGTGCCGTCGCGCTTCACAACGATGATCGAAGCTGCCTCTTGGCGCTCGAAGGTGGTGAAACGGTGCTCGCATTTGGCACACTCACGGCGACGACGCACAGCCTTGCCTTCCTCCGTCAGGCGGGAATCGACCACGCCGGTGTCTTCGTTACCGCACTGCGGGCACTTCATGACTCGATCCTAAATGCCGCCAGTAGATTTTGACAAATAACAAATACCCATGAATCAACGGCCAATCTCGCCTTGCCGGCGCACTTCTCCCCCCTTTGTAAGATCTATCACCGTCGAGGGTGGAACGGGTGGCAAGATACCACCATCGATGATCAGGTCCGGTCCATCGGTCGGCCAAGTCTTGAGCAGGTCCTCGAGACTGTACGGATTTGGTTCACCGTGGCGATTAGCCGAGGTGGTACTAAGGGGCGAGTTGTAGGCGGCTGCCAGGTCTAGGGCGAAGGGGTGGCTGCTCACGCGCACGCCCAGGCTCAATCCGCCGGCCGGACAGCTCCAAAGCGCGGCGGGGGCATCCTCGCGAATGGGTAGGATGAGCGTCAGGGGGCCGGGCAAGTGCTCGCGTCCCAGGCGCTGAGCTTCGTCGTTCCACATCACCCACTCCTTGGCGGCAGCCACGGAGGCAAAGAGCCCGCTCACGGGTTGCACCGGCGGACGCGCCTTGAGGGCAAAGAGCCGCTCAACGGCGGCCTTGTTCGTCAGGTCGGCGCAGAGGCCGTAACACGTCTCCGTTGGATGCACGATCACGCCGCCGCCGCGCAGGATGGCCACGGCCTTGGCCACGGCGTCGCCGCTTTGGATATTGAGAATCTCCATTAGGCGGCAGCAGCGTACTTGGCGAGGATCTCGTCGATCTTCTGTTGGAGCAAGACGGACATCGTCACGGTGAGCGGCACATCGATGAGTTGCTCGCCGATCTTCCGGCGCACGCGCTCGGGGCCGGGGAACGTCTCGAGCACCTTCTTCAAATCGAGCAGGAGCTGCTTGGGCGCACGCGCCGGCAGGGCGATGGTGTTGACCGAGATGGCCGGTGCGGCGTCCGGAGCGGCTTCTCCACCCAGGCCCAACTTGCGCAGCGGTTCGTCCGTCGGCATTCCCTTTGTAATCCAGAGCGCGAGCGGGCCCGTTAGATCGCTGCTGGCCGTCTCTGTGACGGTCGCCTGTTCGCCGGCGACGACGTTGCCTTCTTCATCCACTACGTCGGCTTCCTCTTCATCCTCGATCACAGCGGCCCGCACCGGCTGTATGCCGCGCTTGGCCTCTTCTTCGTCCCAGAACTTCTCGGCCTTAGCGCGCTCAATCATGGTCGAGAGCGAGGCACGCTTGATGGCGTCGACGATCACCTGGTACTGGCCGCCGCGGGCTTCGAGCGTGCCTCCTACTACGAGCACCGTGTCGGGTTGACCGAGGAGGCTCTGCAGATCGTTGTAGGTCTTCGGGAAGAGCGTTACCTCGATCTTGCCGGTGGGATCCTCAAGCGTGAGGATGCCCATGGTGTCCCCCTTCTTGGTGCGGATGGGCTTGAAGCCTTCTTCAATGCCTGCGACGGTGATCTTCTTGCTGATGTCCTTCTGTGTCAGAGTCTCCACCAAACGGGCTTTCTTGGCGATATAGCGCTTCAGGCCGGCCAGCGGGTGGCTTGAGACGTAGAGGCCGAGCGTCTCCTTCTCCCAGAGGAGCTTTTGTTGCGGCGAGGCAGGCGGCGTGAAGGGTAGGTCGATCGTCGCCTCCTCCACTAATCCAGCGGAGCCGAAGAGGTCGGTCTGGCCGCCGCCCACGGCGCCGCTGTCCTTGGCGTAGCTCGTGATCTTGTCGTAGTGGTTGATCACCGCGGCACGCTCGGCGAAGCGGTCGATGGCGCCAGATTTGGCCAGCGCCTCGAGCAGCTTCTTGTTGAAGACCTTCGAGGGCACGCGGCGGGCCAGGTTCTCCAGGCTCGTATAGGGGCCATTGGCATCGCGTTCAGCGATGATCAGGTCCACCGAGCTTTCGCCGATGCCCTTCACAGCGCTGAGTCCGAAGCGGATGGCGTAGCGGCCCTCGCTGCCCTCGCGCTCAGCCGGGGTGATCACCGTGAACTGCTTGCGTGATTCGTTGATGTCCGGCGGCAGAACATCGATGCCCATGGTGCGGCACTCCTCGATCTCAATCATGACGCGGTCGGTATCTTGGCTGTCGCTGCTCAGTAGGGCCGCCATGAACTCGGCCGTGTAGTTGGCCTTTAGGTACGCGGTCTCATAAGCGATGCGGGCGTAGCAGGCGGCGTGCGATTTGTTGAAGCCGTAGCCGGCGAACGGTTCGATGAGGGCGAAGATCTTCTCGGCCACTTCCTTCTTGCGGCCGTTCTCCACGGCGCCGGCCACGAACTTCTCCTTCTGCTCGGCGAGGAGCTTGGGGATCTTCTTGGCCACGGCCTTGATGAGTAGGTATCCCGCACCGAGCGAGAAGCCAGCGAACTCCTGGGCCACGCGCTGCACCTGCTCCTGGTACACCATGATGCCGTACGTCTCCTTTAAGAAGGGTTCCAGCTCGGGCACTTCGTACTTCACGGACTTGGGATCGTTCTTGCCCTTGATGTACAGAGGGATCGAATCCATCGGACCCGGGCGGTATAGGGCGCACATGGCCATGATGTCCTCGAAGCGCGTGGGCTTCAGCTGCT
>CAZEVM010000003.1:0-37570 GCA_964515645.1 uncultured Candidatus Peribacteria bacterium
AGCGGCAGGAGTCGCCCGACGTTTGTGCAGAGCTGCAGACGGCCCGCGTGGCCGAGCTCCAGGAGCGCTATAAGCATCGGTTCAATGCCACCTCCAAGACGCTGATGATGAAGAATGACGAGTTCTTCGCGAACTATCCGTATGCCTTCCTTCGCGTCTACAAGCATGATGACCTGCATATCGCCACGGCCTACGGCGAGACCCCGCTCTACGAGCAGCTGAAGAACGACACCTCAATGGCCTATGTTCCGCGTGCGAATTTCAACAAGCGCGTCGCCCGCGATCAGATTCGTCTGGTACAGGAGGAAGGGTACGCCATCGCCCTGGAACGCGTGGTGGTCCCGTCGCTTGAGTTTGGCCGCCCGTACGATGCGCTCGATGCGTTCCGCTTTGCGGTACGGCGGATCTGCACCAACCTTACCCGCGGTTGGTTCCGCGACTTTGCCATCGAACACCATCCGCAGATCGTGGCTGATCCCAAAGATTACGTCGCCGACTTCCAGAAGGCGGTCACTTCCGGAAGAATAGTGAGAAAGCGCGCCGAACCATGGACACCGGAGGATGAAGCTCAGGTTTCTACGTATTTCCGCACCTACCGCGATGAGTGGCAAGACGAGTGACCCCACCGGCATGCATGCCCGTTTCCAAGAGGGGAACGGCACCCGCGGCGTGTTCGCCGCCATTCTGCACGGCGATCGCCTGCTCATCTCTGAGTGGCGAGACCAGAAGAACTGGAACCTGGCCGGCGGCGGTGTGAATGACGGCGAGACGGACGAAGAAGCCCTCAAACGCGAAGTGCTCGACGAGACTGGCCTTGAGGTGTGTGTCCACGCGCCTATCGGCTCCGAGCGTGTCAAAGACGCCGACACGATGCAGCTCTATCTCTGCACCGTCACCGGCGGGGCACTCATGGCCACGCGCGAGTCGCGCTACCACCGCTGGGTGACGGCCGAGGATATTGGCGAAGTTGCCTGGGCCGGCGGCGGCACGGCCGGCCGGATGGCGCGCTGCGTCTTTGATGGGCTCTCCATGCTGCAGGTGCCAACCGTCGTCAGCCGCCGCAACGGTAAGCGGCGCGGTCGCATCGAATGCACGCCCAAAGCCCTCTGCTTCCCGCTGGCGGGCAACCATGCGCTCCGCTGGGAGCGGCTTCCTGTCCAGTGATTAGACGTTGAAGCGGAAGTGCATCACATCGCCGTCCTTCACAATGTATTCCTTGCCTTCGACGCGCAGCTTCCCCGCCTCCTTCGCTCCGGCCTCGCCCTTGTACTGGATGTAGTCAGCGAAGGCGATGGTCTCGGCCCGGATGAATCCCTTCTCGAAGTCGGTGTGGATGACGCCGGCGGCTTGAGGGGCGGTGGCGCCCTTGCGCACGGTCCAGGCGCGTACCTCCTTTACGCCGGCGGTGAAGTACGTCTGGTAACCGAGCAGTTCGTAGGCGGCGCGGATGAGCGTCTCCAGTCCCGATGACGTGACCTTGAGCTCCTGGAGCAGGGCCTTGCCCTCTTCAGGACTCAAGTCCTGGAGATCTTCCTCCAGCTTGGCGGAGATGAGCACCAGCGTGGCGCCGGCCGGGAGGCCAGCCTGCTGCTTGGCTTGATCGGCCGAGAGGGAACTCAGTTGTTCTTCAGAGACGTTGGCGGCGTAGATGAGCGGCTTGCTGGTGAGGAGCTGCCACGTCTGCACGATGCCCTTCTCCTCGTCGTCCAGGGCGGCGGTATTGGCCATTGCGCCCTGCTCGAGGACGGCCAGGACCTTCTCGGCGATGGCGATCTCGGCCTGCTTGTCCTTGCTGCCGGTGCGGGCGGCACCTTGGTTGCGTTCGATGAGTTTCTTCACCGACTGCAGATCGGCGAGAGCCAATTCGGTCTCGATGATCTCTCGGTCACGCTTGGGCTCGACCGAGCCTTCGACGTGGATGACGTCGCCAGGAAAGAGACGCACCACGTGACAGATGGCGTCCACTTCGCGGATGTGCTGCAAGAACTTATTGCCGAGTCCCTCACCTTCGGAAGCGCCTTTCACCAGGCCGGCGATATCCACGAACTCCACGGCCGCCGGAATGATCTTCTCCGGCTTCACGATCTCGGCCAGCTGGGCCAGGCGGGCGTCTGGCACTTCCACCACACCCACATTGGGGTCGATGGTGCAGAAGGGGTAGTTCGCTGCCTGGGCGCCGCGACTGCGCGTGAGTGCGTTGAAGAGCGTGGATTTACCCACGTTCGGCAGGCCAACAATGCCCATTTTCAGTGCCATAGAAATGCAAGGGAAGCGGAGACGACTTGCCCCACGTAGCCCTTCTCAGGGCGAAGTGGGGTGCCCATTTTGAGCGCCATGGGCCCGGAGCATAGCAGGAACAGCGCCGTTTGGGAGGGCTTTACACCTGCGTGAGGTCGCCCGCGCCTGCGTCGGTCGCGATGTCCATTCCCATGACCGATTTGGCTTCAGCTCGCTTACGCAGGGCCCATTGTGTCGCGCCAGCCTCGCGCGAAGCGATGGCACTGAGGAGTCGTAGGAGTACTTCCTGGGTTCGAACGAGTTTGGCGTTACCGTCAGCGTTGCGGTCGAGTATGCCTTCTACCCAACGGACAGCGGCCAGCCCTTCCGTCTGGGCCTCGAAAACGTCGAGGTCTTCTGGGGTGAGCGGCTCGCCCTTCTTGAGGGCATGCTTCGCGTTGGTGAGGAGGCGTCGGATGATCACCGTCGATAGCCCCCGCAACTCAGCGTCCTCCTCCTGGTCTACAGCGGCCCAGCGCAAGACGAAGCGCAGGTCGGCTTCTTCCTGCTTCTTCAGCTCCGCCATGACCGTAGCGGCGTTGGGTATTTCGGCGGTGGTGCTCATGGCGTCACGCTCGAGGACGGTGTCCTGTTGTGGCTCAGGACGCGGCAGGTGAACGAAGATTTCACCCATCGCTTCGTTTACTTCGAGAGTAGGGGATTCACCCACGACCGTCATGCGGCCGCCGTCGGTGGTGTGCATCACGTACGTGCCGTACATCGTCTGAATCTTCGTGACGCCCATCAGACAGAGGCGCAGAAGCTCTCGCTGGTGCTTGAAATCCGTCACCCGGAAACCTGGGAATTCTCTATCCACCGCGACGGTGGTGATATTGCCGCTGTCATTCTCGATGACGTATTGGTTGACCGTCCGTTCAACGGGCAGAAGCTGACGAGTGACTTTCGGGTCTTGGGAGGGAGAGAAGGGTGCGCGCATCCTTCTATGCAATCCCTCGGCGCGCGTCCTGGCAAGGAAAGGGGTGGAGGGATTCCTGCTGAAGGCTGTCGAGCGTCTTTTTTCCGGTTCTGGAGCCGATTCCCGCGGTCACTACAATGTGGCTGCTTCTCTTGACAGAATAGACAATAAATTGTATATATGTTCTTGATGGTTTTCCGCCTCATTGCCCTCGTTATTTTGGCTCAAATAGCACTTCCGACGGCTTCCGCCGCCGAGTTGCCCGTGCGTCGTATCGACGCCCTGCGAGCCCTGATCGCTTCTGAGGAGAAGTCCGTGGAGTTGGCCGACAAGTTCCTGAAAGAGCCCCTAAAGACCGCTCCGGTCACGGATGTGACCTCCCCTGAGGATCTTGCCGCCGTGTCGGTTGGCATCGATCGCGGTTGGCTGCTCATTTCCGACGGTAAGTTCCGCCCCAATGAAGCCCTGAGCATGGATGACGCCCTGCAGTGGCGACTACGCTCGATCGGCCTCGGCGCTGCTGTTTCGGCCGCTTCGGACCGGGAGAAGCTCCCGTCCCAGGCCTTCGTCGATGCGGTACAGACGCTGCATGATTACAAGTGGACGGTGTCGCCCGCCTACAACCCCGGCGAGTTCGTCTCACTGCCCGATGCCCGCGCGCTCTTCGCGACGGCGACGGGCGTGGTCCTGCCGGCCAACCCCGTGGTGTATCCGTGGCAGGAGATCGTCGACGCCCAGCTTGCCCTCGAGCGCCAGCAGAATGCGTCGCTTGGTTCATCGCGCCTTGCCTCCATCCTCACCATCGGTGGTGAGACTGTCACCGTTGTGCAACAGAACGGCACGTCGACCGCGAGCGATCCGAGCGTGGTGGTCGACTCGTCGAACTCGTGGTGGCCTTTCCCCTCGATCCGCGTGGCCGTCATTGACGGCATGATCCAGCGCACGCTCGGACTCGTGAGCGAGCCGGCGAATGCGCAGCAGATTCTTCCTGAAACCGGCGTGACCGCTTCGCTCCTCAACGGCGTGAGCGACATGCTGGCCGATCCCTGGCAGCAGTCCGTCGCTTCCGACGATGCGATCGCGGGACTCACTCCCGCTACCGACAGCGAAGGCAATGCCTATCCCTCCGTGCACGGTCTCGACATTGAGAAGTACGTCTCGAGCAAGTCGTTTGGCATTACCATGCCGAGCCTCAACGTGAGCGATCTCGGCGTGGAACACCCCGCCGATCCCACCACCTCCGCCGGCCTGCTGGCCCCGCTCCAGCGTGGCGTCGGCCATCTCTTCTCCTTTCCAGGCGAAGGTGGCTCCGTACTCATCTACGGCCACAGTAGCAACTACCCGTGGGACGTCTCCGGCTTCGCCAAGATTTTCCGCCAGATCAATAAGCTGAAGGTTGGTGACAAGGTCTACGTCACCTACGGCGGCACGTTCGTCGTGTACCAGGTGACCGGCCATCAGACCGTGCCGGCCGGCGATCTGGCTGCCGTCACGTCGAGCAACGACGGCGAGGAGTTGATTCTCTATACCTGTTGGCCTCCTGATAGTACCGATAAGCGTTACCTCGTTCGGGCGGTTCCGATCGGGACGTACAGCCTCTGAGAGGAGGAGCATCTTTCACATCGCCGTTTCCGAGAAGGCGGACTTCCTGCGCGCGTCGGCGCCTAGGCAGTCCGTCTTCCCCTTTTACTTTCACCGGAACTGATTGAGAGGATATGCGATGAGTACTGAAGGATCGAAGTTGAGCGCGTTGAGTGGCTCAGACCCAATGGTTACTTTGGAGGATACGTCCATGTCCGAGCAAAAGGTCGCCGTGATCATCAAC
Source organism: uncultured Candidatus Peribacteria bacterium (assembly GCA_964515645.1). GTDB lineage: Bacteria > Patescibacteriota > Gracilibacteria > Peribacterales > Peribacteraceae > JAGOUB01. The sequence continues at coordinate 5,019 of CAZEVM010000003.1, forward strand.
CCGCACTTCAAGGGGTTGGTGAACTACCCGTCGGCCGTGGGCCTGACGCTGGTGGGCGGTCAAATCGAGGGTGATCAAGGCCATCGTCCGGCGACGGATGAGGAATACCTCAGTGCAGTGCGGCGTTGCGCTGTCGAGTGTCCGGAGTTGGCGCAGACCTTGGCGAGGACAGTGGCCGCCGCCATCCTGGCTTACGAGTTCCAGCGGGCTCATGTGGACGTCCGCCTCGTCAGCGTCGAGGGCTGCATGCATCGCATTGGGCCGTTCAAGGCACGAGGCTACGAGATTGTTGGTACGATCTGGGAGAAGGTCGTGTTTCCGCGGTACCACGAAGTGGAGCAGGCCCTCATCGGGTCGTCGTGTTGCACGGTCGAAGAGAGTCGGGCGATCATGGATGAGGCCCTCAAAGGTACTGCGAACACGCAAATCCAATGCGTGACCCACGGGTACCACCAAGACCGGGTCGACAAGACGCTTCGGGATGCGCTAAAGCGGGCCAACGCCTACGGACGGGTGACGCTCTGGCCCACTCTCACGCCCGAGGGTGTGCTCTACCAGTGTGTGCTGTCCGAGAAGCGCTACTGGTTCCTCCGCGAAATCATTCTCGCAGCTGAGCCGACCAAGGCTCATATGGAGGCCGAGCATAACGCCGAATTCCCCATTCGCGCGCTGCACGCTGTCTCGTCGTTCGTTGAGCGCCTGACGTTCGGCAAGGTGAACATTGAGACCTGGCTGGCGGGCAAGCGCCGCAACAAGCTCATGATGTAAAAGGTGTCGGAAGCGGCACATGTCCCCGGGCCGATTGGCTCGGGGATTTTCTTGTGCAAAAAGGCGGATTCACTGCCTTGTCATGGCTGCCAAAACCGGAGAGAATTCTTCTCCTCCTATGGCCTCCTACACGGTCAACGCCCACTTCAAAGGCCTGGTCGACTACGACAGTCCAAACGCCATGGCCGTGGTGTCCGGTACGGTGACCGAAGGCGGTCAGAGCCGCCAGCTCTCGCATGCCGAATACCTGGAGGCCGTCCGTCGCTGCACCACCGAGTGCCCCGCCCTGGCCCAGACGCTCGCCCGGTCCATCGGCGCTGCCATCGTCGCTCTCGAGATGCAGGCGCACGGCCATAAGGTGACGCTGGTCTCGGTGGAGGGCTGTGTGCACCATGTGCCACCGTTCAAGCCGCTCGGCCGCGAGATCGTGGCCACCATCTGGAGCCGCATCGTCCGCCCGTACCACGCTCTGCCCCCGCAGCGCACGGTGGGGGATTCGTGCTGCACCATCGAGGAGAGCCGACAAGTCGTCGACCTGGCGTTGCAGGGTTCGGCCATGGAGCAGAAGTTTGTGCAGTGCGTCAGTCATGCCTACCACGCCCCACGGGTCGATCTGACCCTCCGTGAGGCCGTTGCTTTGCGTGGCGCCGAGGGTACGGTGACCGTGCTGCCGACGCTCACGCCCGAGCAGGCCGGCGACAGCGCCCGTCGTGTGCCTGGTCTGGAGCCGCTGCGCGAGATTATCGCGGCCGCCGCCATTCCCGAGACGATCCTGCAGTGGGAGCGTCGCGGTGAGCGCCTGACACATCTGCTTCACAGCATCTCCAATTGGGGCGAGCGTCTCACGGGCAAAAGCCTTGAACGCTGGCTGGCGGCGGGGCGACGGACATCGTTAGCCTGATAGTATCTCGTGCATATGCCAGCCTCTTCATCTCCCGACAGTCACATTCAGACCCCGTGGATCGTGGTGACAGGGGCACCAAGCTGCGGCAAGACCACGACTGCCGCCGCTCTCTCCGAGCGGCTCAATCATCCGGTGCGCGAAGAAATCGCCACCATGGTGATTCGCCGTCGCATCGCCACGGGCCTATCACTCAAAGAAGCGACGGCTGACCAACACGGCCTGCAATTGGAAATTTTCGGAGAGGGTGGGCAGTCGGAAGATGGCCTACATCCGCAAGTACCGACAATCCTCGATCGCGGTTGGCCCGATGTGATTGCCTACGAAATGCTCTACTCCGGCGGTCGTGTGCACGATTGGCTGCAACGGGTGAAGGACGCTCGTCGTCGCTATCGCCATGTCTTCCGCCTCGATCGTCTTCCCTTTGAGGAGAACGACGTGCGTGTCGACGGAGCCCTGGCCGACCAATTGCACGACTTGTACGGCGAAGTCTACGACCTCTTGGGGTACCAGGTGACGAATGTTCCGGTGATGTCGCTTCAGGAGCGGATCGACTTTATCCTCGATCACCTCAAGGCTTAAGCCGGCTGCACCGGTGGGCGGGGCGGAGGCGGCGGCATCGGGGCGCTGGGCTGTGTGTTCCCGAAGGTGCCGATGCGACGGAGGATCTCCTTGCTGACGAAGTCGCGCTGGCGGCCGTACTTGAGGCGCGAGAGCTGCTTGAAGGCCTCGGCGGCCTGGGCGTCCTTTACGTAGCTGGTGTCGAGCCAATGACGCGGCACGTCGATGGAGAACGGGCGGCTCGGCTGGCCGTCCACGCAGAGCTTCATCACGCCCTTGAAGGCGTCGACGTTCACCAGGTCTTGCTCGCTGAAGACCGGGGCCATCTCCTTGGCGCCCACCTCGGCGTCCTGCGGGCCGATTTTGTAGAACATCATCGAACCGACGTTGCCGAAGACGGCGCCCTTCAGGCTCACCGAGCCCGAGAGCTTACTCTCCTTCTCGAGCTGGTCCATGTACTGGTGGGCCAAGATGAGGCCGAGGCGGTACTTACGGGCCTCCGAGAGGATTGACTCGATGGAGGGCGTGACGAAGTTCTGGAATTCGTCGATGTACAGGAAGAAGTCACGGCGGGCCTCCTTGCCGGCGCGCTGGCGGCGCATGGCGGCCACCTGGATCTTGTTCACCACAATCATGCCCAGCAGCGTCGAGTTGATGTCGCCGATGAGACCCTTCGAGAGGTTCATGAGCAGGATCTTGCCGGTGTCCATGCACTGGCTGATGTCGAAGCTGCTCTTGGTCTGGCCCACGATGTTGCGCATCAGCGTGTTCGTGTAGAACTGGCCGAACTTCGCCGCAAAGTAGGGGATCATCTCCTGCTTTTCGCGTTGGCCGGTCTTGGCCATCTGGTTCTCCCAGAAGCTGCGGACGATGGGGTTTTTGACCTTGCTCACCTTGTAGCGCTGCCAGTCGTCGTCGGTGAAGAGGCGCACCAGGTCGGTGATGGCGCCACCTTCCTCTTCGTCTTCCATCAGCGTGAGGCAGCCGTTGCGGAAGTAGTCCTGGATGCGCGGGCCGAACACTTCTTCGCCGAACATCTTCACCATCATGTTCATGGCGTCGAGGGCGATGAGGTCGCGCTCCTCGGGCGACTTGCCTTCGAGCAGGTTTAAGCCCATCGGGCGCTCGGTATCGGCCGGGTTGAAGTAGATGACGTCGTCGGCGCGCTCGCGGGGGATGTAGGGCAGCACATCCTCGATGAGCGAGCCGTGCGGGTCGACGATGCACAGTCCCTTGCTGTTCACGAAGTCCTGGCGGGCGAGGTTGACCATGAACGACGACTTGCCGGTACCCGTCTGACCGATGATGTAGAAGTGGCGGAAGCGGTCGTCGTTCTTCATGAAGATCTTTCGCTTCTCGCCGCGGTCGCTGTTGGTGCCCAGGAAGAGACCTTCCTCCGGCATGTTCTTGGGAGCGGGGGCCACTTTGTAGTTCTGCCACTTGATGGTCTCCACCTTGTTGTACTTCACGTTCGGCAGGTGGAAGAGCGAGGCGATCTCGCTCGTGCCGAGCAGCATCTGCTGGGTGGTGAGCCACTGCAGGAAGGTGCGGCGCGGGTTGCGGGCGATGAAGCGCTGGATAACGCTCGTCTTCTTCTCCATACCGACACCCTTCCACTTATTGCCGCGCACTTCGCTGAACTGGCCAAAACTGGCCTTCACCGAGCTTAAAATCATCTCGGCGCGCGGTTGGCTGTTGGCCGAAGCGACAATACGGACAATACCCGTGAAGCCCGGACTGCCGGCCTTCTCGTCCACGGCCTTGCTGTACTCCTCCACCATGGTCGAGACGCGCTCGCCGGTGGATTCTTCCTTGCCGCCGCCGGAGCTGCCTGAGTCGGGCGAGCTGAGCAGATCCACCACGGCCGCGATCCAGCGTAGGGGATTGAGCTTGGAGAGGCCGCCCTTCTTCTTTTTGGGGTTGAGCAGGCGTGTGGCTTCATCCTGCAGCTCCTTCTGCCAGCCGTTCTTCGCCGGCCGCAAAATAATCTGCACCGCGGCACCCTCGTCACTCTTCAGTTTCGAGAAGGCGTTGGTGATGGAGTTCAGCGGGTCGCTCTTCTGGTTTTGGTAGGTCTTGAAGACGGCCGTCCAGGGCTTACTGGGCATAAGGGTCTTGGCCTCGGCCACAGACTGGGGCGTGAAGATGTTGTAGTCCTCCACCTCGCTAATGATGCAGTCGGGGTAGAACGACGTGATCTGCTTCTCAATCAGACTGGAGAGCTTACGGGGGCAAACCACGAAGAACAGGATTTCACCGGCGAGGGCCGCGTACTCCAGCGAGAAGAACGGCTGGCCGTGGAGGTGACGCTTGGCGGAGCCGCTATAGAGGCTGTGGAGCGACTGGTAGAGGTGATCCATGACGCCGATCACCTCGCGGAAATCTTTGCCAAACTGGTCGCTCTGGTCGTCCTTTTCCTCGCGGCTCTCCTTCTTGGGCACGAGCAATTGGAGGAAAACCAGGTCTTCCATGCGTTTGCGGTCGGCCTGTATACGGCTCCAGCTGACGAACACGGCTACGGCCAGGGCAGAAGCCAGGAGAACGCCGATTAGGACGAGGAGGACCTCCATGTCGAAAGGGATCGTACCAGTATAGCATGTTTTCAGCTGTTTTTCAGCTGTTCTTCGCGCTGAAACCGGCGTTTATTGCGGCTTCCGGAGGCTGAGGAGCTTTTCGACCAGCTCGAGCAGGCCCTTGATGGTCATGTCTTTCTTAATCAAGAAGCCGTCGGCGCCCAGTTCTTTCGAGCGGGCGAGTGTGCGCTCGTCGGCCAGGTTGCTGAGCATAATCACCGGAAAAGTGCGCTTTTCCTTGGGGAGCAGCTCAAGCACCTGGAAGCCGTCCATCTTCGGCATGTTGATATCGAGCACTAGCAGACTCGGCAGCTGTTCGGTGAGCATTTTGACCGCTTCCTCACCGTCGTTGGCGGTGCGGATCTGGTAGCCCTCAAGCGAGAATTTGCGCTGATAGAGCTGGCGGAGGATCGGATCGTCTTCGGCAATAAGGAGGTCACCCTTTGGCATGAGGCGTACTCTACCAGGCCTTTTGGGGCCTCGTACAATCCCCGGGATTGCGCTTAGGGCGGAAAAGTAGAATGGGTGCTGACAAAAGGCTTCGAAAGTGCTATTATGGGGAGATGGACAGTCACCCTGTCTTACACCGGCTCCTCTGGATCGCATCGCGCATTCTCGCCGCTGTCATGGTGTGGAGTGCCTTCACGGTGCCTGTTATCGCACAAGAAGTGCAGGTGGAGATCGACGATCTCTGTGGTGACGGTGTGGTGCAGGTGGGTGAACAGTGCGATGACGGCAACCGTACCGATCGCGACCGCTGTACGTCCAAGTGCGTCGCCACTTACTGCGGCGACGGCATCGTACAGATGCAGGAAGAGTGTGATGACGGGAACACGGTCAACGATGATCTTTGCACCAACTCGTGCCAGAAGACCCGCTGCGGCGATGGCGTCCTGCAGATGCAGGAAGAGTGCGACGACGGCAACCGCGTGAACAACGATGATTGTCGCAACGATTGCCGCCTGGCGTCGTGCGGCGACGGTGTCATTCAGGGTGATGAGGAGTGCGACGACGGCGGTATCAATTCGGACACGATCGCCAATCGCTGCCGTACTGACTGCACGCGCTACAGCTGCGGCGACGGCGTGCGTGACTCGAACGAGGATTGCGACGACGGAAACGACGATAATCGCGATGAGTGCAATACGTCCTGCGTCGTGGCCCAGTGTGGCGACGGCGTGGTGCAGAACGGCGAGGAGTGCGACGATGGCCGCAATAACTCCAATATCACGCCCGATGCCTGTCGCTCCGACTGCACCGATCCGGTCTGCGGCGACCTCGTCCTCGACGATGGCGAGCAGTGTGATGGTGGCCCATTCTGTGCCGCTGACTGCACCAGTTCGCGGATGGGCACGCTGTTCCTCGGCATGGGCGGCGCCATTGGCCTTGGCGGCATTCTCTACCTGGTGCTGCGCCGCTTCATGAAGACGCCCCTCCCGACGTCTTCCAATAAACCTGCCATTCTCGACCGCCCCCTCGACGAGGTTCCGCTGAGCCAAATCGAGAAGCCGCTGGGCTGAGATGGGTCTCCCTCCCTGGTCCAAAAAAGACCGACGGTGACGTCGGTCTTTTTGGTTCTCGATGGCAACGGCGCTCAGCCAATGGCCAGGCGCACGTAGGTCTTCACCTTGGCGTCGCCGAGGTACTGACCGACGGTCTTGCTCGGGTCCTTCACGAAAGGCTGGGTGAGCAGGGCGCTCTCCTCGCGGAACTTCTTCTCTTTACCGCCCATGATCTTCTCGAGCATGGCCTCAGGCTTGCCTTCCTTCACCAGCTGCTCGCGCCAGATCTCGCGCTCCTTGGCCAAGTCGGCTTCGGTCACCTGGTCGGGGCTGATGTAGAGGGGGTTCATCGCCGTGGCGTGCATGGCGGCATCGCGAGCACCCTCGACCGTGCCTCCTTCCATGCCGACGACGACGGCGATCTTGCTGTTGCTGTGGAGGTAGGTACCGAGCGTGGGGGCCTCGATGACATGGGTGTCGCCCAGCGAGATGTTCTCGCCGAGTTCCTGCACGGCAGCCGGAATCTTCTCCTCGGCAAGGGCCTTCGCGGCGGCCTCACCCTGGTCGAAGAGGGCCTGGGCGAGCTCCTGGCCGACCTTCTTAAAGGTGTCGGCGCGGGCGACGAAGTCGGTCTCGCACTTCAGGACGAGCAGGGCAACCTTGCCCGGCTTCTCGACCATGAAGACGAGTCCTTCGGCCTGGTCGCGGCTAGCCTTCTTGGCGGCCTGGGCGATGCCGCGCTTGCGGAGAATCTCAATGGCCTTTTCCTCGTCGCCGCCGGCCTCCTCGAGGGCTTCTTTGCAGGCGAGCATGGGCACGCCCGTGCGGGCGCGGAGCGATTGAACGGCAGCGGCAGTAATGGCTGGCATAAGGGTGGGGGGAGGGGAGTGGTGAATGAATTAGGCCTGGGCCTTGGCGGCCTTAGCGGAGGAACCCTCGAGCATGGCGGCCTCGACCGTCGTGAGCAGGAGGTAGAGCGACTTCACAGCGTCGTCGTTCGCGGGAACGAAGGATGTGAAGAGGTCGGGGTTGGCGTTGCTGTCGCAGATGCCGTAGACCGGGATGCCGAGGGTATTGGCCTCGAGCACGGCCACGTTATCGCGGACGGCGTCCACCACGAAGATGGCGTTGGGGAGTCCCGTCATGCCGGCCACGCCGGAGAGGGCGGAGTCGAGCTTGGCGAGCTTCTTGCGGAGCATGGTTTGCTCCTTCTTGGTGTACTTCGAGACGTCGCCGGTCTGGAACGAGTGGCGGAGCTCCAAGTAGTACTGCAGGCGCTTCTTGAGCGTCGGCCAGTTGGTGAGGAGGCCCGGGATCCACTTCTTGGTCACGACGGGCTGCTTGAGCGAGTCGCCGAGCTTCTCGATCAGCGGGATGCTCTGCTGCTTGGTGGAGACAAAGAGGATCGTCTTGCCCTCGGCCTGGAGGCCGCGGAGAGCCTCGCACAGCTCCTTGAGCTTGGCGTGGGTCTTCGCCAGATCGAAGACGTGGATGCCCTCGTGCACGCCGTAGACGTACGGGGCGATCTTCGGGTTCCACTTGTTGCGCGGGTGGCCGAAGTGGACGGCGTTAGCCAGAAGGTCCTTCTCAGAAGGGAAAGCCATACAGATAGGTAGGGAATCACGGCCGAACCGGCCGCAGGGCGGAAACCAATGCTGGGATCCTTGGGGTCGACACGTTCGACGTCATTTCGCCTGGTGCGGAGGATCCCCCGGAGGGGGCAGGACCGCAGCGATCAGTCGGCGTGGCAGGGGATTTATACGCAAAAGAGCAGGGGGATGCAACCCTTATCACTGTCTTCTCGTGTATACGGCATCTATTGACATATTTACAATAAATTGTACAGTGAATATGCCGGCCTCATGCCGGTTTCCAGACCCTTCACTTCGGAGATGTTCGATGAAAATGTGGATTGTGTGCCTGTTCGCGTGCGTTCTGGTCGGTTGCCAGAAGGCTCCTGCCCCCACGCCGACCGAGTTGGATCACGGCAGGCTCCCGGTTGTCATTCAGGAGAAGCACGGCGATGACATCTGGATTGGCCTCGATGCGCTGCCCGGCGAGGAGATGCCGGCGCTGGCGCACATCGACAAGCTTCCTCGTCTCATGTTCCGTTCAATGGATGAAGGAGGTTTACGACGGCAGCTTGTCCTGATTGGCGGGGAACAGGTGGCAAACTTGGATGAACCAGAGTGGTATATCCACAAGGCGATGGTGGCCGAAGCGCTGACGCGTTTCGACGCTCGGCGCCAGACGAATCATTGGGACCGCGCCATGACTCATTACGGCGAAGCGATCGAGTTGCTCAAGGCCCTGCTCGACAAGCGTCCCACGGAGGCCGTAAAAAAGCGACTGGCCGAAGTGAGGTACTACCGCAGTCGCTGCTACGAGCAGCTCGGCAAGGAGGCCGAAGCCAAGGCCGATCGGGAAGCGGCTCTCGCGGAGCCAATGGTTGCCAGCGCGGTCAAGGCCTACGAAGACCGCCTGAAAATGGAACGGAAGAAGTGACGGTTCGTCCCTGCCCCGGCGCGCAAGCGCCGGGTGCTTTTTTATCGATTCACTGAGCGCTTCAACTGCTCCACAAGATTATCAATCGAGACGCGCACCTGCTCCAGGCTGTCGCGGTCGCGGATGGTGACGGTGTCCTTGGCGCCTTGTTCGGTGTCTTCACCGAGCGTGCCGAAGTCGACGGTGACGCACTTGGGCGTACCCACCTCGTCCTGGCGGCGGTAGCGCTTGCCAATGGAGCCCGTGACGTCGAAGTCGACGTTCAGGTCCGTCTCTTGTACCAATTTTTTGTACAACTCCTGAGCCTTCGCCATGAGGTGCTCCTTTTTTGAGAGGGGGAGGATGGCCACGTCCATCGGTGCCAGGGCGGGCATCAGCTTAAGAACTGTGCGTGTGTCGTCTTCAGCGAGTTTCTCGTCGGCGTAGGCGTCGAGCAGCAGGGCCAGAACCGTGCGCGTCAGGCCGAAGGTCGGCTCCACTACATAGGGCAGGAACTTCTTCTGCGGATCGTCGGGGTCGGTGTACTGCATGTCGACGCCCGAGGTGTTCTGGTGCTGGGTCAGGTCGAAGTCCGAGCGATTCGCAAGGCCGTAGAGCTCACCCCAGCCCCAGGGGTACTGGTATTCGATATCGAGCGTGCGGCTGGAGTAGTGCGACAGTTCCTCCTTGGTGTGCTCGCGGATGCGCAGGCGCTCGGGCGAGAGGCCGATGTCCAGGCACCATTGCCACATCTGGTTCTTCCAATCCTCGAAGATGGGGCCCTCGGTGCCCGGCTCGATGAAGTACTCAATCTCCATCTGCTGAAACTCGCGGGTGCGGAAGGTGAAGTTGCCGGGTGTGATCTCGTTGCGGAAGACGGTGCCTACCTGGGCGATGCCAAAGGGCAGGCGCTTGCGGGTGGCCTGGCTGACGTGTTTGAAGTCGACGAACATGCCCTGGGCCGTCTCGGGGCGCAGGTAAATATCGGCACCCTCACCCTCGATGACGCCCTGTTGCGTCTTGAACATCAAGCTGAACTTCTTGGCTACGGTCCAATCGAGCTTGCCACAGTGGGGGCAGGCGATCTTCTCGGCCATGAGCATGGGCTGCACCTGGTCGAGCTTCAGCACGGCGGCGGCCTCGACACCCAATTTCTCCTCGATCAGTTTATCGCCACGAAAACGCTGTTTGCAGGCTTTACAGTCCACGAGCGGGTCACCGAAGTTGCCCACGTGGCCGCTGGCCTCCCACACCTTGGGATTCATGAGGATGCCACTCTCGAGGCCCACCATGTCTTGGCGCTGACGCACGAAGCGGTTCCACCACAGGCGCTGGACACGGTTCTTCAATTCAATGCCGAGCGGGCCGTAATCCCACGTATTGGCCAATCCGCCATAAATGTCGGAACCGGGGAAGATGAATCCGCGGCGCTTGCAGAGGGAGACGATCTGATCGAGAGACTGGGCAGGCATGCGCGGAGGATAGCGCAGCCGCCCCTCCTATTGATAGAGTAGTCGGCAAGCCCATGCGGACCGTTCCCTCCCTCGACCGCATCATCACCGGGTTCTTGCTTCTCTGTATTGTTGGAGGAGCCCTGCTCGCGCTGCATTCCCAGCGCGAACAGCCTGCGCTGCCCGTGCGGGCGCAGCTCTCGGCGTCGTGTGGCAACTCCACCTCGGGTGAAACTTACGGCTCGTGTACCACTACGGCCGATTGCAGCATCGGCGCCTGCTTGGCTGGCACCTGTACCGAGCAATGTGACGGGGGAGCGTGCTGCTCCACTGCCTGCCGCTTCAAGACCTCAGATGTAATTTGTCGTAATAAGGTAGGCCCCTGCGACAGCCCCGAACGCTGCGACGGTATCAGTGCCAGTTGTCCCGGCGACGCACTCTTCAGCGCAGGCACTATCTGCCGTGCTTCGGCCGGCGTCTGCGACAGCCCCGAACGCTGCGACGGCGTGACGGTCGATTGTCCCGCCAATATCTACATCACCTATGCCATCTGTCGTCAGGCGACGAATGAATGCGACCTTACCGAAAGTTGTAACGGCGTCTTTGCGCAGTGTCCGGCCAATATCTATGCGCCCCAGGGGCAGTCGTGCGGCGAAAGTTTGCCGTGTAGTAGCCCCATGTGCGATGGGCGTGGCCGTTGCACCATGGTCAAGGTGCCCGATGGAACTCCGTGTGTCATGGGTGACAACCAGCCCGACGGCATCTGCAGTAACTCTCTGTGCGTCGCAGCGCCGACGTCTTCGTCATCAATGTCCACCTCGCTCAGTAGTCAGGCAGCGTCATCATCTTCCTCCGCTGGTGCGTCCTCCTCTCTGGCGGTGTCATCGGCATTCGTCTCATCAGCGTCATCATTTCTGCCGTTTGTGCCGTCGTTGCCGCCACCGGCGGTGTGCGGTAACCGGATCGTCGAGTTGGATGAGCAATGCGAGGATGGTAATACCCGTAACGATGACGGTTGCAGTGCGCAGTGCCGTTTTGAGCCGCTCTACTGTTGTCGCGGCGGTGCGCGTGAGCAGGTGACGAACGCCGTTCGTCAGGCGTATCCCACGCTTAGTGCGGGTTCTTTCTGCACCGATTTTGGCACAGACTACGATCAAGCGGTGACGGCCTCGCGCAATTACGGCGAAGCCTGCCTCTGTGGCAACGGCCTGCTCGATGTGGGCGAGCAATGTGATGGCGCCACGTTCGCCCCGCTGACCGACGGCCAAGAGCCCAGTTGCTCAACGTTGCGCAAATGGACCATTGGACCGTTGTCGTGCACCCCGCAGTGCACTGTCGATACCTCCGCCTGCCAAATTGCGGTGTGCGGCGATAGCGTGCTGGGCCCCGGCGAAGAGTGCGACGATGCCGGCGTTAACACCAAGAGCTGCGACAGCGATTGCAGCCAAGTACAGTGTGGCGACGGTCTTGTGAACGATGCGGCCGGCGAGGAGTGCGATGATGCCTGGGAAAATATCGACGGCATCTCCGATGCGTGTCGTACCAATTGCACCATCGCCACCTGCGGCGACGGCATTGTGGATTCAGACGATGAGTGCGACGATGGCAATCTAGAGAGTGGCGATGGTTGCAACCAATTTTGCCGCCTGGAGCCAATCTACTGTTGCGAAGCAGGCGAACGGCGCGTCGTCAAAGGGGAGATTCGTCAGGCCAATCCCGCTGTCGCGGTTCCAGGAGGGGATTGTCCGCTCCTCGACCCCTCGTTTGACCTAAATTCTAAGGTGTCACTCTCCAGCGATGCCGTCTGCGCTTGTGGCGACGGCTTCTTGCAGCTGCATGAGTGGTGCGATGGCGAGCTCTTCTCCTTAAATGCCGATGGTGCGTCGCTGAAGGAATGCACAAACGTGCCTTGGTTGGGGCCAAAGTACAGCGGAGAAGTGCGCTGCAGCCCCGACTGCACCATTGATGATCGCGCCTGCCGCACGGCCGTGTGCGGCGACGGCCGCCTGGACCCGGATGAAGAGTGCGATCTGGGTATCTTCGCACCCTTTGACGAGACGGGAGAGTCTCCATCCGATTGCAGCGACATTCTTGGTGATGACTATCGCGGCAACCTCTCATGTGCGGCCGATTGCCAGCTTGATACGTCAGCTTGCGTGTCCTTCACCTGCGGCGATGGCCAGGAGGATCCTGGAGAGGAGTGCGACGCTGGTGGCTTCTCCGCTACGTGCGACGATGACTGCACGCAGGCTGAGTGCGGCGATGGCATCACGAATAAGGCGGCCGGCGAGACCTGCGACGACGGCCGGCGTAACGACGATTTTGCCGCGAATGCTTGTCGCACCGATTGTCGTCGCGCCCATTGCGGCGACGAGGTGCTGGATGCCGGTGAGGAGTGTGACGATGGCAACGAGCGTGATGGCGACGGTTGCTCACCTGGTTGCCGCAAAGCGGCGATCCGCCAGTGTAACCAGGACATCTGCGGTGACTGCGGCAGTTCGTTCTTCTGCACGCGTGCCGCCTGCCAATACCTGGGATGCAAGCCAGGTCCGGCAACGGGCATCGGCGCCTTCTTCGCCGCTCTAGGCAACCCGCTCGGGCTCGAGAGTTACACCTGCGAGGTGCCCAACGAGTGTCGTGGGCGTTAATCTCATTATTATGCCTCTCGGGCACGATGTCGCAGTCGCAGTGTGCCGATCAAACCTCACAAGCAGTCACTCCGTCATGATGGAGATCTTTTGCAAGGCTGGCCTGTAGCTCATAAGCGAGCCCGTGACTTACAATCGGCGTAATTATCCCGCTCTCCCGGCGAGCGCCAATCTGTATCCGCGCCGCCATCAGACCACGTCCTCCGTCTCCATGTCGCCTTCTTTCCTCCCGGAAGCCATGAAAGATTCCGCTCGCACACGCCGTTTGGCGTTGATCGGCGCCTTGGCCGTGCTCAGCCTCGTCACCGTCGTGACCGGTGGTGTGACACCTCCGGCGGACGTCGCCTATGCCCAGTCTTCATCCAGCTGTGGAGGGCCATCGGTGTACTTCTATGAAAGTGCGGAAGACTCCGGCGCGTGTAGTAATTTACAACCAGCGTTCTGTGACGGCCCGAAAGATAATGATGAAGTCTGGGATGCCGGCTCGATCGGCATGGAAAGCTGCGCGGCAGACTTTAAGGATAGTTATGGCTATTGCCCTCCCATTGGTGAGCAGAATCAGTACGATTTCTGCGCCATCGTTTGTTGCGCGGCTGAGGGTGTGGGATACATCGATTACGGCGAGTGTCCGGAATCCGATCCTCCAGCTGAGTCGATTATCGTCAATTTAAACGGCGAAATCGACCCCGATGCCTCTTGTGGTTATTCAAGTAGCTCTTCGTATTCATCGTCTTCCGACCCCCCACTCTGTGGCAACGGCGAGATAGATACGTACGACGGCGAGCAGTGCGATGACGGCAGCTACTGCACGCTCGGTTATTTTATCGGCAGTGCCGAGGATATGGAGTCCTGCATGGACGATGGAGGCAATGCGGTGACGGAAAGCGGCGACGGTTGTGATGAAGGTTGCCAATTGGAGCCCGTCTACTGTTGCTACGAGAATGAGCGCGAAGCCGTCGATAGTGAGGCGCTCCAAGCCTTTGCCGAATGGGTCGGTGGTGGTGATTTAAGTGGCTACTACTGCGCCGATATCGACTCATCTCGGTACATCTACAGTGATAGCAATCTCACCGAAACAACACCGGATGTCCCCTGTCTCTGCGGTGACGGCGAGGTGCAAGAGGGTGAGCAGTGTGACCTTGGCGAAGGTCGCAATACGGACGCGTACGGCTGTCCGGACTGCACCGTCTCATGCGGAAACTACGTGCCGGACGATGCCTATGTCGTCGATTGGGGTGGTGTTGATTGGGCCTACGGTGAAGAAGGTGACATTTTATCGGAGCAGTGTGATGACGGTAACTGGGACTCGCTCGATGGCTGCAGTGAGTACTGTCAGTATGAGCCAATTTGGTACTGTTCTCGGTATGAGGACGGTGCTCGTATTGAAGTGCCCGAAGAGGTCCGTTCTCAGGTGAGCGTGGGCTACGTGTGTGACAACGAGAGCGATCCCAACCTCCCCGACTGTTACGGCACGGTGACAGCCGGCGAGTACGATTCCTGCGATTGTGGCGATGGCATCGTGCAGTATAACGAGCAGTGCGACCTTGGTGTCGAGTACAACAAACCCGAAGAGGGTTGTTCCGAGAGCTGTGAATGGATCTGTGGCAACGGCACGGTGGATGATGCGTACATTGTCACGTGGGAAGGAGACGATTGGGTGACGGACGATAATGGCGATTATTTGGTTGAGGAGTGTGACGACGGCAATGGAGACAACAGTGACGGCTGCAGTGAATATTGCCAGTGGGAGCCCGGACTGTGCTGCTTCAACCCAGCCGACTGGCCCGAGTACGGATACTTTGAATATCTAGAAGATCAGTACACCGGCGAAGAGGTGGATAGTGAGTATTGCGACTACTACGGCGGCACGTACTTCGACTCGGAGATGCTGAGCGGTGACTCGCGTACTTTATATGAGATCTGCGAAATCCCCGGTGTCTGCTGTCCCAGTGACGGCAGTACGCCCTACCAAATCGGTTCCAGTGAAGATTGCTACGGCGGCGACTACATCGACGCTGAAACGTTGCTTTTGGGTGACTGGTACGGCGATCCGTACGACGCGAATGGCGATGGTGCTTACGATGACGACGAGGCCTCCCGTGCCTGCAACGAGAACGGTGTTTGTTGCTACGACTTGGACGATGACGGTCAGAATGACACGTACGACTACCCGACGGACGAGTACGACGTGGATCGCGAGTACTGCGATGAGCAGGGTGGCGTCTTCACACCTCTCTCGGCGATGGATCCGGAGGACCCCTCCGAGTTCTGTGGTATCCAGGGCATTTGCTGCTATCCCGACGGCAGTCAGGACTTCAGTGATCGTGAACCGTGCGAGGAGTACTTCGAAGTCGATGAGAACGACGAGCTTGTGTATGCCGAGTTCGTGCCGTACGACGACGTGAACACCACGGACGACTACGAACTAACGGAAGACGAGATTAACGCTGCCTGCAACGAGAACGGTGTCTGCTGCTACGACGACGATGGCGATGGCACTAACGACAGCTTCGACGAGGGCGTTCCCCGCGAGTACTGTGAATTCTGGGCACCGTATTCCGAATTCCACGTGGCAGCGGAGGTGAGCAGTCAGGATCCGGCTGAGTATTGCGAAATCCCCGGCGTCTGCTGCTACGAGGAGGGATACTATGAAGGTTCCGATCCAGAACGCTTGGATCAGGAGACCTGCGAAGGCTACCAGGGTCACTACTACACCTTCGCCGAGGCTGAGGCGAACGGCGATTATACGGTCGATGAAGAAGAGATGGCCAACATCTGTGAGTACAAGGGCCTGTGCTGCATTGATAACAACGAAGATGAGCTCTTCGATACCTACCGCGAGGATTACACGCAGGATGAGTGCGATACCGAATGGGAAGGCCGCTGGACGCCCAACTACGCCATCCCCGATGAAGTGGAGTCGTACTCCGAGTTCTGCCCCATTGTTGGCGTCTGCTGCCCCAGTGGTCAGTCGCAAAGCTTTGCCCCCTTCCAGACCGACAATCAGGTGTGCTCCTACGAGTACAAGGGTAACTACCTCACCTTTGATGAGGTGAACGACAATGGAGACGACGAACTGGATCCCCAGGAGATCAAAGATTCCTGTGACGAGCCCGGCTACTGCTGCAACGCACTCGATATGCAGACCGAAGAAGTGATGGGCCGGGATGCGTGTGAGACACCCGAGAAGTTCCGCCCCACCTCCGGCGCGACGGATTTGAACGAAGATGAGGAGATCACGTGGGATGAGGCCTGCGCCCAGTACTGCTGCTACGCCAACGCCGCGATGGAGGATAGCGAGGGCTATGAGGTGCTCTACGATCTCGAGCCCGTCAACGTTTCGGCTGAGTATCCCGATGAGTACATCAACGAAGGCGACGATTGCCAGGCGGTGACCGGCGATCTGAGCATGATCGGTGAGGTGTCGCTCAGCGACCAGTATCTCTGCACCATGTATTGCTGCGACGATGATGGTCTGGGGACGCGCATTCCTGTCCCGATTGATGATATTGAGCAGCAAGCTGAGTCCTGTGTGACGCTTGGCTACACGGGCGGCGATGAGTGGGGCTCCCCTGTGCTCGATTTGGAAGGAGACGGCGAGGCAGCCTGCGACTACGACGAACCGGTCGTCTGCTGCACGCTTGAGGGGCAAGAGACAACCTTTGAAGAAGGCGAACTGCAAGAGGGTGATGACTGCCAGTCGCAAGACGAGTATGACTGCGACGATCCCGAGTCGCGTGACAACAGCCTCTGCTACCAAGAGATGAGCGCCGTGCTGGCCGAAGATCGCCAAACTTCTTCCGATGGCAGCGAACCTGAGCCGCTCTGCCAGTTCTACTGCTGCGACAGTTACGGCAAGCCCTACAGCAACGGGGTGGATCAGTATTCCGCCTGCGAAGATCAAAATGACGACTACGGTGAGCCGCTCGCCGGCGGCGACAACGGCATGCCCACACCCATTGAGGACGATGCGTGTCCGTGGGAGCCTGTCTACTGCTGCGAGGGCGGCGAGACGGTTGTGGTGGCCACCGATGATGGCACCGAGGAGGGCAATCCGCTCGAGGATGGTGAAGGAAAGCGCATCGAAGTGGGCGACAACTGCGCCAACTTCGGCAACTTCGAGTCCTTCCCTGGTCACGACTACTACACCTCCGACTACGCCTGTGACTACTACTGCTGCGATGCCGAGACCGAAGAGCAGGTGCCTGTCTATGCCGACGATTACACCGAGGCGCAGGAGGTCTACGACACCAACTATCCGACGTGCCAAGACATTGCTGAATTGACTGGCTCCGATTGGCAGGAGGGCGAGGTTGGCCCGCCCACAAGCTGCGACAATCCCACTCTCTACTGCTGCGAAGGTGACGAAGGCGGACCTACTGGCGTGATTGTTCCCGCTTGGAAGAATAATGAGGACGTCAGCGTGGGTAATCAGTACGACGACGATGGCAATCTCATCAGCAAGGGTTGCTACGGTCCTAACCCGACGCGCTCGTACTCCGACAGTGGTCTCTCCTGCTGCGAGGGTAGTCCGGAAGCTTGCGAAAGCCCAACGTTCTGCACCAGCTTCTCACTCTTTGAAGTGTTTGATATTGCTGCCTGCAATCCCACCGCCTGCTCGGCCGTCGGTTGCCAGCCGTCATACGAGAATAATGATTTCGTGGACTTTGTTTTGGATGCCACCGAAAACCCCTGGAACGGTGGCGTGATGTGCAACGTCTGCAATGCCGCCTCGAATCCCGATGATCAATATGTGTACGTGTGCGATGGCGGCGGTTGGTACAGCGAGGTATCCCCGATTGACGCCATTGGCTTGGATCCTCTGCTTACCACAGCTGATGCAGAATTCTGGTGCCAGCTGGTGAACTACGATGTGAACTGCGCCGAGGATTCATGGGATACGCTCCAAATGGCTAACTACTACGGCGTGCCGTTCTATACGGATGGCTACTGCCGCTCGTCATTCTGACCTTCCTCTATCTCTCACTACCCTCCCGAATGCCTACCGTCGCCTCCCTCCCAGGCTTCCGCCGCATAGGACTCGTGCTGGCACTCGCCGGCGCACTCCTCTTCTCTGGCCGGGTGTTTGCCCTGGATGAAGCTGTCATCGGCGGCTACTGCTGCCTGGTGGCCGGTGAAGCGTGTGAAACCTCCGACTCAGGAGCGTGCGCCGCTGGTGGTCTGTATTTTGACCCTGAGTCCTATACGGATTGTTCCGCCATGTGTGCGAATATGCAGCTGTGTGGCAATGGCCAGGAGGATCCGGATGAGTGCGGTCCCGAGGGTACTTGCCGCAAAGATTGCCGCGAAGAGGCAAAGCCGTGCTACGAGTACGACGAAAGTGAGTGTGGGGACGCCGCCGGCTGCCAGTGGTACGAAGATGATTACGGTATGGGAGAAGATCCGTACTCCGGCTACCCCTTCCCGTTCTGCGAGACCGAGCTCTACTACTGCGGTGATGACTACTGTGACGATCTCTACGGCGAAGACATCGATAATTGCGCCGGCGACTGCCAGCCTGGCTGTGGCGATGAGACTCTAGACGAGGACGAAGAGTGCGACGATGGCAATCGGGTGAATGGCGACGGTTGCAACGATCAGTGCCTCTACGAGGAATGTGGCAACGGGTATGTTGATGAAGGCGAAGAATGCGATCCGGATACCGGCAACTCCGGCGATCCGAGCGAGGCCTACTACGGTTCGCCCGACTGCACCGCGTTCTGCACCTATAGCTACTGCGGTAACGGCGAAGAGGATGAGTGGTATGACGACGACGGTAATTACGGTTATGAGGAGTGTGATGACGGTGGCAACGAGAATGGCGACGGCTGCGCTGAAGACTGCACCTCAGAGTATTGCGGTAACGGCTTCTTCGATGTTGTCGGTGTTGATGCCGACGGTGAGGATGTGTACGAAGAGTGCGACGATGGCAACACGAGTGACTACGATGGTTGCTCCGCTGGCTGTAATGAAGAGTGGTGTGGCAACGGCGTTCCCGATGCCTATTACGATTCCGCGAGTGACACGTTTATCATGGAAGAGTGCGACGATTGGGATTGGGAAAATTGGATCTACGAGACGGAATACTGCGACTACGACTGCACTGTGGCCGAGTGTGGCGACGGCGTGGTGAACGAAGCGCTTGAAGAAGAGTGCGACCTTGGGGAGGAAAACTTTGACGGGGATGGCGCCATCTGCAATACCTCCTGCAAATATGCCTCGTGTGGCGACGGCGTGGTTGATTCATTGTACGAGGATTGTGACGACGGAAATGATGACGACACCGATGAGTGCACCAACGATTGCCGCCTGCTCGCCTGCGGCAACGGCGAGGTCGACGTGTACGAAGAGTGCGACCCGTACGAGGGCTACGACGAAGACGGCACCACCGAGGATCCGTCGGTGGCCTACGATAACGGTGTGGAGTGCACCTATGAATGCCTGTGGTCGTTCTGTGGTGACGGCATCGTGAACGAGTACGCAGACGAACAGTGTGACCCCGATACCGGTGCTGAGTACTCATGGGTCCTCGCCGATGATGACAGCGCTGATTGCAACTACGACTGCACCGAAGTGGTCTGTGGCGACGGCTACACCAATGAAGCGGCTGACGAAGAATGTGATGAGGGATATATTTGTGCCCAGGATTCGGACGATGACGGCGTGTACGATGAATTCCAAGACGACTGCACTTACAGCGGCGAATGCGATAGTGGCTACGAGTGTGTGCAGAACGTCTACGACGGCTGCAATGCGGATTGCAAGGTAGACGAGGGTGAGCAGGATCTTTGCTGCTTCGAGTACGACTACGACAGCGACTATTTCATCTTCTCCTACGGGACCGACTACACCCAGGATAGTTGCTCGTCGCAGGGTGGATACTTTGTCCTCACCGGTGATGATGATATTAGTCAGGAAGAAGGTGACGTTGATTACTACTGTGAGTACGTCGGTGCCTGCTGCGACGTTGATGAAAGCGGATACGACACGGCCTACGCTTCGTATTGGGAAGAGTGCCCGAGCGATGACTACATCCCCGCGGCCACGGCCGACGCCGACGGCGATGGCATTGTGACGGAGGACGAGGCGTTTGAGGCGTGCGATATTACGATTGAGTACATCTGCGATTACGGCGGCGGCACCGAGCGTCGCCCCGGAGGCTATCCCGAAGAGGACTACTTGGACCTGGAAGAGTATGTCGTGGGTGGAGAGCTCTTCGTCACGAAGGATCCAAATAGCGAGATGTGCGAACTTGTGTACACGATCGATGGAAACTGCACGCCCATGGTCCTAGCCGACGCATACATTTTGGGCACGGACTTCACGCCCAACCAAGAAGACTGCTTCTTTGGTCTCGAGGAAGGGGGCGGTTTCGGTGGTGACAATGAATAATACTGCCCTCTCATCATGACTCATCTTTCTTCTCCCCTTCCGGCCATGAAATTGCTCTTCGCTAGCCTGGCAGCTGCCTTTGTTCTGGCGCCGGCTCCTGCATTCGCTCAGGCCGCTCCGCTGCCAGATGCGCCCGGTTTCATGTGCTATACCCGACTGAATCCGATTTTTGTTCTAGTTGACCCTTTTAATGCCTGTACGCCCGGTACGCCTAGGGATTGCGGTGATTCACGGGAATGTCGCTTGTGGACGAATACTGAGGACGAGTGCATGGATCGCTGTCAGAAGTGTGGTAATGGCGCAGTGGATGATGCAGCTGAGCAGTGCGATGATGGCAATTCCGCAGATGGCGATGGCTGCGACTCTAGCTGCCGATTCGAGCCGGTGTACTGCTGTATGGTAGGTGATCAGGAAGAGTTGAGTCCGGCGGAAAAGAAGGATCACTATGACACTCAGGTGGGACTGCTTGGTGCTAGCTTTGAAGGGAACGACTGCTCGCTTATTTGGGACGGGGCGATCGCTGCTGCTTCACGCTTCGATGCTGGTGCTCTGACGACACTCAACAAAGATGAAGCCTGCAACTGCGGCAACGGTGCCATCGACGGCGCTGAAGAGTGTGATCTTGGTCGCGCCCAGGACGGCACCAACCGCAATCGCGACGAATACGGCTGCTCCGATCAGTGCACGTTTGTCTGTGGTGATAGCTGGACGGACGATGCCTACGTGGTCGATAAGGATACAGGGCTCGATTGGGTCTACGGGGGACCACAGGGCATTCTTGTAGAAGCCTGCGACGATGGTAACCGCACAAATGGTGACGGTTGTGATCAGGACTGTCAGTACTGCGGTAACGGAGAGATTGATGCGGGCGAGGATTGCGATCTTGGCCGCGCCCAGGATGGTACGAGCCGCAACCGCGATGAATACGGCTGCTCCGATAGCTGTACATTCCTCTGTGGCAACGGCACGGTCGACGCTGAGACGTACGTTGTTGACGAGACGGGTAAAGATTGGGCGTACATCGGTGGTGCTGTAGCCACTGAAATGTGCGACGATGGCAACTTGGATGATGGCGACGGTTGCGATCAGGACTGTCAGGATGAGCTTGGTGCCTGCTGCTTTGACCCTTCAGTTGGGATAGATCCTGCAGCTATGAATGCAACGGATTGCGTGAACACTGGTGGTGTCTATAACGCTCCTGACCAAGTGGAGGTGAAGGTGCCATTGGGTGGCGGAGCGGTGACTGACGATATTGCCAAGCAGTTCTGTGCAGAAACCGAAGGTGATAAGTACTGTTGTGGCTTCCAGGCTCCGTTTGATCCGGTTCTCTTGGATCCCGCTCAGGCATCCGGCATCACCGATTGCAGCGAGTATGACGACTCTGTCTTTGCCATGGGGCCGGTCATGAATTTGGCCACGGCAACCAAGGCCTGCAAGCCGGTGTTTTGTGAAGGGAACAATTGCGAAAAAATGCCGAAGTTCTCTTGTAAGGCAGGCTACGATACCGATTGGACGCCGCCAGCCAACAGTGAGCATAAAGCCTGCTACAACACGATTACCGGCGCTGAAAATATCGCCCAGCAGTTCTGCAAATACTGGATTGATCCCAATTTCATCGAAGGTTGCACGGCGGCACCTGCACAATAACCATTCTTTTCTTTCCATCCTATGTTCCGCTTCTTCTCTCTAGGCATCATCGTCGCTCTGGTCATTGTCGGCCTAGGCTATGCCTACTCGTCGTATGTGGTCGCTCCTCGTGCGACAACGGCAGAACAAGGGGCAATGCTGCAGTCAGACGAAGGATTTTGCTGCATGGTTACCGGGACTTGTGCAATTTCCAAAAAAGCCAATTGTTCAAGCTTTTTTCTCCAGGACAAAGCGGCATGTGAAGCACGTTGTACAAGCGCTCGATGAATCATCGATCATCTGTTGACATCATTTTACAATTCGATGCTCGTGCGATAGTTGAGCATCCTCTCCACTGATACAGTTCTCGTCAGCCTATGTCCTCCCACTGGGTGAAGTACTCACTGGCTAGCCTCCTCGCAATCTTCTGTATTGCTGTTGTGGCCGCGCAAACGCCTCTTCGAGGCTATTTAGTTAGTCAGGCAGCTGATGATTTGGTGTACTGCTGTCCCGCTGGCGCGAATAGTTGTGGTAATGCGCAAGTGAACAAGCTTGATTGCAACGGCGCCTTCGATCCCAATCAGCCCCTCTGTCAGTGGAAGTGTGACGTCATTAATCTTGGTAACCCCTCCGGTACGTGTTGTGACACGAACAACGGTCAGCAGTTGATTTATCGTTCGAACCTCCAAGATTGCAAGCCGCCAAATAAGAACTTCGTGAATAGGCCGTTCACCGATGACATGACCTTCGAGAACACCTGCCCTCAGCAGCCGCAGAATGTGCAGATGGTCTACTGCTGCTCCCAGCAGGGGCAGTGTCAGGGTATTCAGGTGCAACAGGGCAATGGCAATGGCGCCGGAAACGGTGGAGCTGGCGCCGGAGGCGGTGGTGGCGGAGCAGCAGCCTTTGTCGAACCGGAAGAAGAGGGCGGCCTCATTGCGAGCACCTCCACCTTCTTCGGACAGCTTGGAGAGTCTCTTCTTGGTGATCTGCTTGGCTACGACGTGGCCGCAGCCACGCGTCCTACCCGCACCACGAATAACAGGCGCAACACTGTGCCGGCGGCTGCGCCCGCCGATCGTAACCGCGGTGGCGCCAATGCTCCCCAGGTGGAAGAGGGTGATCAACGTGGCAATCGTGCTGCACTTGGTCGCATGGGTGAGCCGAGTGTGAAGCCTGCCGTGCAGGGTGGAGGCGGTGGAGGTTTCCAGGCGGTGGGTAATGTCTGTCGTGCCTACAATATGCAGGGAGATTTCAACACTCTCCAGGCCTGTCAGCAGGCATGTAAGCCCGGGCAGCAGCCGCAGGTCGGCAACCAGCCTGGCAATCAGCCCGCTGGTGGCGGTGGTGGCGCTCAGCCCGCTGGTGGCGGTGGTGGCGCTCAGCCTAGCGGCGGCGGTGGTGGCGCTCAGCCTAGCGGCGGCGGTGGTGGCGCTAATCCGAGCGGTGGTGGTTCTAATGGCTCCAGTCCTTCTAACGGTGGCGGCGGTAGCGGTGGTGGATCGAGTGGTGGTAGCACTGGCGGCAGTAGCAGCGGCGGTACAACGACGACAACCGGTTCTTCCTCTATTCGCTCCAGCTCGACAAGTAGCACTACCTCTTCTAGTTCTTCTAGTTCTAGGAGCAGTAGCAGTAGCAGTAGCTCGACGAGTGCCACGACCGGTGGTATGTCGAGTCGTAGCTGCAGCTCCCGTTCGCAAGTGTCCTGCCCGCAGGTCAGCTGTAACGGCGGCCTACCGTTCTGTCCAACTGGCTTCTACGCTCAGTGCTCACGGGGTCAGGCACAGCCGGCGTGCGTCAATGGTGTCGCACGTTGTTGCACCAGTCCAAGCCAATGCGAGCCGGTGCTCTGCGTCTTTGAGAGCGGTAGTAATGGTGGTTGCTGCAATGATTTTGATTGTGGATTCACCACTTGCGAAGGCGCCCAAGCCGAAGTGGCCTGTGGCGACGGTCAGGACAACGATGGCGATGGCGTAACCGACTTCCCGGCCGATCCGGGCTGTGATTCATCGACGGATGCCAGCGAAGCCGAAGATACGACCCAGTGCCAGAACGGCCGTGATGACGATGGTGACGGCAAGGTCGACTATCCTGATGATCCGGGTTGCTCCAGTCGCTTGGATGATGATGAGTCGACGACTAATGGTTCCTCCTCTTCAACTTCGACGACCACCACCTCCAGTGCCGCTTCGAGCTTGGCCGCTGCCCTGACACTCTCTCTCAGTGATAGTCGCACGACGCTGCTGCCCGGTGAGACGTACACCTACGGCGTCACAGTGACCAACACCGGCCAAGCCTCGAGCACAGTCAATGTCACGCTCGATGTCTCGAACAAGGTCACCATTCGCTCCGTCAGCTCGGCTGGCAGCTTTACCACCAATAGTTCCAGCAGCACTGCCAGTGGCTCGGGCACTGTCACTTGGAACAGCGTCGCCATCGGTGCCAACTCCACGGTCATTCTCACTGCCGAAGTGCAGGCCCAGTCGGTGCTAGCCAATGGCACCGTTCTGAACGCGAAGGCCCAGATCGCCAGTGCCAACTTGAGCGCCAACGACCAGACAACGATTCTCGTGATTACCGCCAACGACGGTTGTGTGGACGTGGTAAAGGAAACGTACGACACAGCCAGCAACATTCTCACACCGGTGACGCAGTTCTCGTTCTCCATTAACACGAACTTGGTTGGCTCTACGTCGTCGGGAGGCTCTACGACCATCCAGAACGATGGTGGCGGCCGTGCCCGCTTCGCTCCAATTGCCCCGGGCACCTACACCGTCACCGAGACATTGCCAAACGGCACGTGGACCCAACTTTCGGTCACTCCGACGGGTGGCAGCGTGACGGTCACGGCTGGCACGCAGTGCGCGGTCGTAACCTTTAAGAATAAGCAGACAGTTAGTGCCAGCTCTAGCTCTCTCTCCAGCGCCATCCCAATTCCTTCAGTATCCAGTGCCAACAGTTCTATTACTGGCGTGCCTCAGTGCAGCGATGGCTTGGATAACGATGGTGACGGCGTGACAGATTACCCCGCTGATCCCGGCTGCATCACCCTGAGTGATACGAACGAAGGAGATGGCACCACGCAGTGTCAGAACGGCGCTGATGATGACGGCGACGGCAGGACGGATATGTCCGACTCTGGCTGTAAGTCGGCCCAGGACAACAATGAAGTGGATAGCTTCCCGGGCTCTACGCAGTTCTGCAGCATTAAGGGCGTCTTCTGTGACTCACGACCGTGGGCTGATGAGTCTGGAGTGACGGCAGGCCTGCCGCCGACCTTCACGTGTCAAAACACTTTGGGTGGTGGTGCCTTGCCAAAGGGCATGCCGACACCTCCTGCTCCCTCGTGCAAGCAGTGCAACTGTAGCTCGTCTTCGAGCCGTATCTCAGTGCAATCGTCGACGAGTCGCTCGTCTTCCACGTCCTCTTCCTCGCGTTCCTCCTCCTCGTCTTCGAGTACGACGAGCTCCTCCTCCTCGTCATCATCATCGTCTTCTTCTTCTTCTTCTTCGAGTACAACGAGCTCCTCCTCGTCTTCTAGTACTTCAAGTTCCAGTAGGAGCAGCAGCACAACCAGCTCTAGCAGCTCGCGCTCGTCCTCTAGCTCGAGCCTGCGCTACTGCGGCGACGGCCGCACCGATAGTGGCGAACAGTGTGGCGAGCCCGGCCTGAGCTGCCCGAGCGGCCAGACCTGTAATCTCAGCTCTTGTCTGTGCTCCGGCGGCGGTTTCTGTGGCGACGGTCGTGTTGATAATGGAGAGCGCTGCGGTGAGCCTGGCCTGACCTGCACCTCCGGTGATACCTGCGACACACGCACCTGCACCTGCAATCGCCCCAACTCATTCTGTGGCGACGGCAAGGCTGACCCCGGCGAGCAGTGCGGCGAACCGAGCCTGACCTGTGGCAGCGGACAAGTCTGCAACACTGGCACATGTTCGTGCACCGCGCAGCCTGTCTGTGGCAACGGTCGCCAGGATCAGGGTGAGCAGTGTGGCGAGCCCGGCATCAGCTGTCCTGCGGGCCAGACCTGCAGCACGAGTACCTGCCAGTGCACCGGTCCTGCTCCCTTCTGCGGCAATGGCCAGCAAGACGCCGGTGAGCAGTGTGGCGAGCCTGGTCTCAACTGTCCGGCCGGCCAGAATTGCGGTGGCAACTGTCTCTGCTCCGGCGGCGTCAGCTGCGGTAACGGGCGTGTGGACGCCGGCGAACAGTGCAACGAGCCCGGCCTGAGCTGCCCGAGTGGCCAGACGTGTGGCATCGCGAACTGTCTCTGCTCCGGTGGTCCGAGCTGCGGTAATGGACGAGCCGACCGTGGCGAGCAGTGTGGCGAACCCGGCCTAACCTGTGGTGCTGGCCAAGCCTGCAACACGAACAATTGTCTGTGCACCACCTTGCCGACGACCGTCTACGTCTGCGGCAACGGCCAGATTGAGCCCGGTGAGGAGTGTGACGATAGCAACACGCGCGATAACGACGGCTGCTCGCAGCGCTGCTTCCGCGAGCGGGGCACGTGCGGTGACGGCATTGTCCAGACTCTGCTCGATGAGCAGTGTGAGCCGGCCATCTTTGATCGCAGCTTGCCCTACCAGTGCGGCCAGGACTGTCGCTTCGTGTCGCTCTTCTGTGGCGATGGTAAGCGAGACGCCGGTGAGGAGTGCGACCTGGGTGCTGATAACAGCAACAGTCCCGGTGCCACCTGCCGCACCGATTGCAGCTCCAGCCGTTGTGGCGACAACATTGTCGACCCGACGGAGCGCTGCGATGACGGCAATCGTGTGGATGGCGACGGTTGCAATCGCCTCTGCCAGCCTGAGGCCGGCGCCCCGCCCCTCTCTTCTCAGTCGGGCGTGATCCCCTTCGTTCCGGGTAGTGGCAAGTCGCTCTACTCCAGCGTCGCTTCTGTCTTCCCGTTCCCGACGGGCAAGGGATTGACCGGCGATATGTTGAACGATGCCCTGCGCGTGTATGACGAAGATGGCCGCTTCCTTGGCTATCGAGTGGACGGGAATAAGGTGTACGACCGCAATGGCCGCTTCATGGGCTACATCGGCAACGATCCCACCGGCATGCCGCTCTACGACGAAAACGGCAATCTCCTCGGTTACTTGAATGGTGGCCAGCCCCCCTTGGGTTACATTGGTAATTCGAAGGAGCTGTCGAGGAATGGTCCGCCCATCGTTGCGGTCATCGCCGCCGGAGCTGCCGCTGGTGTGGCCTGGATGCGCCGCAAGCGCATGGATACCGCCAAGAAGGCCTGAGTGGCCTCTAAGGTGCCGATTTGACCCAGCCCCCGTCGCGAGGCGACAATCGGGGTCCGCGCGCATGACTCTCTCTATCGTCATTCCGGCGTACAACGAAGCCAAGCGCTTGCCGCCGACCTTGGATCAAATCCGCGCCTGCTTCGCGGCTGTGCCAGCCGGGCTGAATCTCATGCTCTTGGAGGTGATTGTGGTCGATGACGCCAGCACAGACGGTACTAAAGCTGTCGCTGAGGCCTCTGCAGCGGGTTTGCCGCTCCGGGTCATCGTGCAGCCTCACAATACGGGGAAAGGCGGGGCCGTGAAGACCGGTATGTTGGCGGCCAAGGGCGATCGAATCCTGTTCTACGATGCCGACGGAGCCACTCCGGCCACAGAAATTCTGCGTTTGTGGCAGGTGATGACCGATGGCGGTGCCGACGTGGTCATTGGCTGCCGCGTGAACCCAGAAGCGGGGATTGTGACCATGACACCCCTGCGCCGCCTGATCGGTCGCACGTACCACGCTCTCTGTTCGCCGTTGGTGCCTGGCCTGCGCGACACGGCCTGTGGCTGCAAACTCTTTTCGGCTAAGGCTACGCGCGAGCTCTTTCGGCGTCAGACGATCGATCGTTTTGCTTTCGACATCGAAATCCTCTTCCTGGCCCGGCGGCTGGGCTACCGGGTGGAAGAGGTTCTCGTGAGTTGGACGGCAGTGGCGGAGTCGAAGGTGCGGATCATTCGCGACGGCACCAACATGTTTAAGAGTGTGATTGGACTCTACTGGGCTTGGTTCAAGTCCCCGACGCTTCAGCGAGGATTGAACACGTAATTCGTGTGGTCGCAGCCCACACAACGGAGATCCCAGATATCGAGGAGGGCTCGAGCCTGCACCTGCTCCTTCGTCATGGGCTCGTAGTAGGTAAAGCCGTGATAGAAGTGCCAGCCAGCCACGATGTAGGCGCACAGGATGAGTACGATGATGTTGCGGCGCTCGACCGTGAGGCGGAAGCGGCCAATCTGCGTGATTTCGAGGAGGGCGAGCACAATAAGGAAGAAGCTAAAGAGAAGCGGCGTGAAGTAGTGGTAGAGATACATCACGCGGTCCAGCTGGCTGATGGCCACCATGTAGCCCACGTACAGGGTGGAGAAGACGAACATCATGCGGCCGTGTTTGAGCTTGGGCGCGTCGGGCGTGAGGGTGCGGCCGATGAGCAGAGCGGCCGTGAGGATGAGGCCGAGGAGGCCAAGACCCCAGATGACGGGGTTATTCTGGAGATAGAGATGTCGGTGTGTGGCGCCGCCGTCGGTCGTCTCCCAACGGTAGTTGATGGAGCGGGCGCCGATGGGCCAGAGGAAGAACGGACTGCCGTTCTCGTCGTCTTTGCAGAGATCCAGCTCAGGCACACCCTCGTTGTAGCGCGTGACGAACTTAAGCGAGTCGGCCAGCTCGGTGGGGAAGGCGAAGAGTGTGCCATTGCGGCCTTCGGCGAGGATCTGTTTGCCGCTTTCGGAGGTCTCGTAATAGCCGTTGTTACTCAACGCGGGCTCCACGTTGGAGCCGAGTGAGAAGTGGATGTTCCACACCAGGCAGTACACTGAGATGAAGGCGAGGGCAGACACGCCGAGACCGCGCAAGATGGCGTGCTTCTTGCCCCAGAGCAGCCAGATGAAGGCCGGAACGAGCAGAATGAGGATGAGGGCTACGACCTTGGTGGTCATGGCGGCGGCAAAGGCCGCGCCAAAGAGCGCAGCGCTCCAGCGCATCAGCTTCTTACTCTGGGCATTCTCAAGCATGAGAAGGAAGCCCAAGATGGTGGCCGCACTGAAGAACATGAGCGTCGATTCGAGCATGGCGCCGCGCGAATGGACAATGATCGCGTTATCGAAGGCATAGAGGAACGAGCCAAAGGTGGCCATGGCCAGATTGCGTCCAAGCAGCCAGAAGCACAGGAAGAGGATTGGCGCCGTCAGCCACGCCAGTAGGGTGGGGAAGAGGCGGTAGCCAGCGAACGAGAAGCCTTCGGGCGGGTTGCGGGCGTAGTCGGTGGTGATGTATTGGTTGTCGATGGGGTTGAGGTCAAGCAAGGACTCGCCGGCGGCGATGAGTAGCTTGCCGAGCGGCGGATGCTGCTCCATGAAGTAGACATTGTTCAAATACTTCTGAGCGGCGGCGATGTGGTAGTTCTCGTCCCAGAAGAAGGCCGCGGGGCGCTCGAAGTGCACCACGTAGGTGGCGAAGGAGAGAATGGTGATGAATCCCAGACACAGCCAGAAATACAGGCGCGGGGAAGGCGTGAAGAAGGAGGCAGGCTTCATGTCAGCCATCCTACGGCATGGCTGGTTTCCTCAAAAACGCCTCACGATTGACAGTGAGACAGGGTGATTGGTCTATATCTCTTACTGCATGGGCAGCAGGTGGTGCAGCACAATGAGCAGTGCGACCAACGTCAGGACCGACGTTTGGATGAGTTCGCGCCAGCGACCCTGCCCAGCTTCTGGCACGAGGCGGGCGATACCGTAGGCGACGATGGGTAGTGAGCAGGCCAGATAGATGCCTTTGGTGGGTGCCCAGCCGGCCACGGGCTGGCTGTAGAGATAGAAGACAAAGGCTGAAAGCTGCAGGGCGGCAAAGGCCAACCAGACCGCGCCCAGTCGGTGCCAAGGCTCACTGGCGCGGAAGTGCCAGAGCAGCCAGAACAGGCCGCCGATGAGTAGAAAGCCGGCGAGGCCTTTTTCGAGTGTGCCCAGAGCCTGGGCTCGGGCGTTCATGGGACCAAGGTTCTTCTCTTTCAGCCAGACGTCCTGCCAAGCATCAGCCAAGCGCATGGTGTCACGATCGCGGATGATCTCGGCCGAGCCGCGGAACGGCGAGGGTTGCACCAAGGCGGCGAAAAACTCCATACCAGCGGCGTCACGCTGGGCACGGGCGCGCTCAATCTCGGGTGGGCTGAAAATCTCGAGGTTGGTGGGGAAGAGGCGGCCGGCCGGTTCGTAGTAGCGCGTGATGTAGTAGGGCGCGGCCACCGCCAGACCAACCAGTGAGACGGTGACGGCCATGCCGGTGAGGCGCACCACGTTCTTTTGGAGCGAGAAGGCGACCAGCGGCGGGATAGTGATGAGGAGCAAGCCCGAGAACTTCGTCAGCAGCGCGGTGGAGATGGCGGCCACGATGCCAAAGGCGAGCCAGGCTCGGTTCTGACGTTCGGCTTCGCCGCCCCAGAAGAGGCGCACCGAGAAGTAGAGCGTGGCGCAGGCAAGAGCCTGGATGAGAATATCGAGATTGATGCTGGACGTGAGGAAGAGCTGGATCGGCAGGCTCGACCACAGGTACAGGAAGAACACGGGGGCCGCTTGATCGAGCAGGCCGGTGGCCTGGAGCGTGGCGCGAACAAGGAAGAAGGCGGCGATGCTGGCGGCGAAGTTGAGCAACTGGATCGCAAGCAGCGGCGAGAGTCCAAACCACGTCAGCGTGTGCGCGAAGAGGAACCCCAGCGGGGGGTGATAGGAGTAGAAATATTGGTTCAGCGGCGTGGACGGATTGAGCCACGTCAGGTGTTGCACCATCTCCATGTGTGCGCCGGTGTCATACCCGGCCTCGTGCCCCAGGGTCAGCCACAGGTAGACGACGCGGCTGGCCAGGAAGAGGGCCAACAGGAATAGTTCAAACGGGAGCCGATCAGGGGTCTGGTGTTTGTGTGTGTTCAAATCCAATTATTGTAGCAGAATCGACGCTCTTGTGCTGCTCTCAACTACCTCTATGTCGTCTCTTTGTATTGCCAAAAAACATGAAAAATGATACAATGAAATGATTGATGACTAGTCCTGACATTCTCTCCTCGCCGGCCCTCGTCATCTTCACGTTGGTGCTCCTGCTGGCCTGCGTGGACCTTGTCCGCCGCTTCCGCCATCACCGTCCGACGCACATGCTGTTCGCCTGCTTATTTGGCAGCATGCTGTCGCTGGCCCTCATTGAGTGCGTCCATCTCTTCTTGGATCCGACGGTGGTCGACAACTCGTTCTTGATGGCCTTTGGCATCATCCTGTTGCTCGTGGGCTGGAAGCTCCTCTTTGGCAATTTTGAAACGGATACCAAGGTGACCATCCTTGGTGTGTTCTTGGCGTGGACCACACTTGTCCTTCTCTTGAATGAGCCGGTGGAGAAGCGCTGGCTCTACCTGCTGGCCGCCATGACGGCCCTGGTGCCGACGATCATCTGGTGTACGCTCTTCCTTCGCTATCACCGTGAGCGCCTCAGTGCCGTGCTGCTGCTCTTCTTCGGCGGCATGCTCTCCACGGTGCCGATCTTGTTCTACGACCTGCTGGTGCGTCGCGGCATCGAGCTGCAGTTCTTTGTGTTCAAACTGGTGCCCGAGAGTTTTAACCAGACCTCGCAATCGTTTGTGGATGGGGTGCTTGGCGGCGTTCCGGTGGATAGCGGTGTGTTGACTGCACTGGTGGCATACCTTTTCGTCGGCCTCATTGAAGAGGTGAGCAAGGCTTGGATCGTCCGCAAGAATGGCGTGCCGTTGGCGACCAGCATTGATGATGTGATGCAGTTCGCCATCATCACGGCCGTGGGCTTCGCCTTTGCCGAGAATATCGTGAATCCGTCGTACTTTTTGCGTTTTGTGCAGGATACGTTGGTCAATCCGTCGAATCCTGATTTGATGGGCTTCTTCGGTAATGCCGCCGGCCGATCGGTGCTGACGAGCATGGTGCACATCGTCTCGACGGGCGTCTTCGGTTACTTTTTGGGTCTGGCGACGTTCGCCCCGTCGTACTTAGCCGAGCGTGAACGTGCGCACCGCGGCCTATGGTATTGGGCCGAACGCATCACAGGTATCGAGCGCGTGCCGGTCTTCCGCACGACGATGGTGACAATCGGCATCGTATCGGCCCTATTGCTGCACGCCGTCTTCAACTTCTTGGTGACATTGCCCGATCTACTCCCTAATCATCCTGAGACGTTCGGCGATCTGCTGGGTCCCGGCTGGGGAGTGTTCGGCATGGTGCCGCTGCTACTCGTGCCGTCGCTGCTCTACGTCGTCGGCGGGTTCTGGCTCCTGACCGGACTTTTCCTGCGTCGTGAGAATCAGGAAGAGCGTCCGACTCTTCTGGAGCGCCTGCCGTTGAACAAGGCAGTTGCCGATTGATTGCGGCGGGGGGTGCGGCGAGTAGAATGCATCCACTATGCGTTCTTCGATCCGACTGACTTGGTACGTTCTCTCGCTTTGCGTTGCGCTCGCGCCGGCTGGCGTGTTTGCCGCGGCTGATGTCTCCACGCTCCTCCGTACAGCCGACTCGGCCGTCGTCTCACGCGGTGATTTCATCCGTGCGGCGGTGCAGATGCTCGACCTGCCCGCTGATGACACATCGGCGGTCGCTGGCCAGCGCGTGCCCACCTCG
>CAZEVM010000003.1:37580-48816 GCA_964515645.1 uncultured Candidatus Peribacteria bacterium
CCCTACATCAACACTGCCCTCGATCACGATGCCATGGAGGCCTTCCGTGGCCGCTGGCAGTTGGGCCGTGGTGTCACCCGTGGTGAGGCGTTGGTTGTGCTGCAGTCGCTCATGGGACTGGAGTCTCGCAATCTCAAGACGTCGACCGACATGCCGGCCGTGGG
The DNA here is from genome assembly GCA_964515645.1 of uncultured Candidatus Peribacteria bacterium. Classification (GTDB taxonomy): domain Bacteria; phylum Patescibacteriota; class Gracilibacteria; order Peribacterales; family Peribacteraceae; genus JAGOUB01. Next base: position 37,745 of record CAZEVM010000003.1, read on the forward strand.
TCCATTGTACGAAGCCATTGGCGTAGCTCTGGAGCGCGGCTGGGTAGATTTGAACGACGCCGGCGCCGTGGGTATCAACGAGGTACTCAAGGGTAAGGAAGCTCGCCTACTGCTGCGCAAAGCGAACGGTGAAGGAGGTATGGAGATCGAGGTGCCGCATGATATCAGCGTTATTCCGCTGCCACGCAGCACCATCAAGTCCCGCGAACTGCCAGAAGAGGAGATGCTCCGTACCGTCTGGCAGATTCTCGTGAACCACTACGTAGACGAGGAGAAGCTCGATCCCGAGGAGGCTGCCTACCGCGCCGCCGAGGCGATGGTGGATTCGGTAAAGGATCCCTACACCACCTTCATGCGTCCGGTGGAGGCGGAAGATTTTAACCTCCAATTGGAAGGGACAGTCTCGGGCATTGGTGCTCAAGTGGAACAGCGCGACGGCCAGATTGTCATCATCGCTCCGCTCGATGGTTCGCCGGCCGCTGCCGCGGGTTTGCAGGCGGGAGATATTGTTGTGGCCGCCGACAGCGTTCAGTTGGAGGGGCTCGGTTTCCTCGAGGCCATCGGTAAGATCCGTGGTCCGCAAGGCACCACAGTCACGCTCACCATTAAGCGCGGCGAGGCGGAGTTTGACGTGAAGGTGAAGCGTCAGATCATCTCGATGCCCGAGATTGTCACAACTTGGCAGGGGACAGTGGCCGTGGTGAAGCTCTCACAGTTCGGTGACCTGACGGCTCGTGACTTCCGTCGCACCATTGCTGACGCCCTGAAGAAAGATCCCACCGGACTCATTCTGGACCTGCGCAACAACCCGGGCGGCTACCTCGACAGCGCCAATGTGGTGCTGAGCGCCTTCCTGCCTGAGGGGTCGACGGTGGTCTGGGTGAAGTCGCGTGATGGCGAGAATGAGGAAGTGACGGGCATGGAGCCCGTGGTGCCGGAAGACATGAAGATTATGGTCTTGGTGAACAAGGGCTCAGCCAGTGCTTCCGAGATCGTGGCCGGCGCCCTGCAGGATGACAAACGCGCGACCATCATCGGTGAGACGACCTTCGGCAAGGGAACGGTGCAGAACCTCATCCCGATGGCCGACGGTAGCAACTTGAAGGTGACAACCGCTCGCTGGTACACGCCGCTCAAGCGCGCCATTCAAGACACCGGCGTCACGCCCGACGAGAAGGTGGCCGGCACCACTGGCGACCGCGACGAGCAGATGCTCCGCGCCCTTGAGCTTCTACGCTGAGGACGATGGGTGTAGCCAGTGGCGTGCTGTAAGCATCTCACTTGCCCGCTCTGTCGTGTCATCGATAAGGCGTCCGAGTGTCTGTCGTGCCAGGCGTGATTCATACATCAATGTCTGGATGGGCGTCTGATAGCGGCTGAGCACTAGGCGCAGTGCCGACGAAATGGTGCCAGCGCGAGAGGTGGGCAGCAGCGGCGCGAGCGGGATGGTCCGCGGCGACCGGATTTCCGCCGGCGAGAGGGGATGCCAGCGGCCATGGGTGAAAAATTCCGATCCCTTGTAGATCGGCAGATACCCATGTCGAGTGGCGTCGGTGTAGACGCCGTCAATGTCGGTCTGAGTGAGGGCGGAGTGGCGGCCGATGGAACGAACGTAACTGACGACAGCCAGCGGTACGCCAGTAGTCGTGATGAGTGGCGAGAGGTGTCCATTGCTCCTGCCCCGCGAGGGGTGGTTGAAGTTCTCGGTGAGGAGATACGACTGCGTAGTGGCAAGGTCCTTGGGGTCGTAGCCGTAGAAGAAGCGGGGATCGAGGTCGAGGTCAAGGCCGTTGCAGCCGTACAGCTTGCCGTGGCGTCGACAAATGGCTGCCAGTTCGGCGGCCAGAGCGGCCATCGTCTGCGTGCGGAAGGCGATGTACGACTGGGTGAGTGGATCGTCGAGGTGGAGCCAGGCCGGTGGTGTCTCCTTCCAGAAAGCGGCCCGGCAGTGAGCGCAGGCGCAGCCGAAGAATGGCGTCCAGCCCCAGGTGGGCAGCGGGAACTTGCCGAAGAAGAAGTTGTCGACGAAGACGCCATCGACATCTTCGCGGGCGGCGGCCTCAACCCGTCGAAGGAGCAGCTCGCGGGCCGCGGGGTTGAGCGGGCAGGTGAGGCGACGGCCGCGGTGGTAGGGGATGGGGTTGCCGTCACGGCCGCGGCAGAGGAGATCTTCCTCAAAGTCGGCGCTGACGATGTTCGGCCCCTGTACGTAGGCGTGGGTCTTGAGCCCGAGCCGGTGGAAGTTTGGCAACTTGGAACGGAGCCAGGCGGCATCCTCCTGTTCGGTCGCATCCGAAAAGCCCCATGAGGCCGTTACCCACATGTCCGTGAGGCCGAGCGTGTCACGCAGGGCGCGGAGAGCTTCTGGTTCATACGCTTCCAAAAAAGCCCGCTCATCGATGGCCGGATCGAAGAACTTCAATTTCGTCATTCGGATCGTGCCGGGTCCGGCCCAGTAGTAGAGGCCGGCGCGGGGCTGCCAGGTGTTCATGGATTCGAGTATAAAACAAAACACCCGCCGGAGCGGGCGCGTGAAGGTCTGGGTTGGACGTTCGATGATCAAGACATATGCCTCTGAAGAAACAGGATCATTTCAGCGGATGAGGGATCGTTTTGCTGCATTAGCTCGCACAGCTTTTTGTATGGATTCTGGGGCAGATCGATCTTGTGCTCTTTCATGAATACCAAGATTTTGACAATGGTCTGTGCCCCGCAGTGACGTGCCTTGCAGAGGGAGTCCAACGTGATGTGAGGGAGGACTTCTCGTAGCGTCGTGAGCGTTTCGCTTGTGGGTTCTGGCACGCCGCCTGCTCGCAGAAGAGACTTCTTAAACTTGATATTGCACGGCAGGAGCATGACTGGCTGATCGAGTTGAGGGCTATCACGCTTAATAATGTTCGCGATCGCCCGCATTCGGCCTGTGTCACTTGTGACAGCGTTAATGTCTTCAACTGATACGTCATATTCAACAGTAAGCTGTCGAACAAAATTAGCAGCGACAGATACTCGGTTCATCGCCTGTCTCCCAATGCCAAGAAAGGTTGAACGGTGAAAGTAAAAAATCTATTAATACTATGATATATTTAATTATTTATGCAATTACTTAAAGCGTACAAAAAAGCGGCCTTTCGGCCGCTTGGTTGATCACATGTGGCTGTAGAACTTCTTCTTCCGGTTGGCCTGGCGGTACTCCTCACGCTTGAGGGCGCGGAGGCGCTCCAAGCGCTGGCTGCGCTTGCGCTGGTGGATGTTGCGGGTGCGGATGAGCTTCACGAGGCCCGTCTTCTGCACCTGCTGCTTGAAGCGCTGCTGGAGACGGTCGTTGCTCTCTTCGGGACGGCGGACTGCGTAGATAGCCATAAGCCCGCAGAGGTTACGCGATGTGCCCGAATGGCGCAAGGGCGAATATGCCCCCTTTCCTGTCCAGGGCAGGGGAGTCGTCCGGAGAAGAGGGCGATTGAGATGAAAAGTGGCCTTCACATATCATCCTAAAATGTGCCAAAAAGCCAAGGGAATAGGCTATTTCTGGCCATTATTCACCATTGATCGACCGTCTCTGCTCCTTTAAACTCCACCCGTATGACTCCCTCCGACAACAAGTCCTATACCTCAGACAATATCCAGGTGCTCGAAGGCCTCGAGCCGGTGCGAAAGCGCCCCGGTATGTACATCGGTTCCACCGATGTGCGCGGCTTGCACCACCTTGTTTGGGAGATCGTCGACAACTCGATCGATGAGGCGATGGCCGGCCATGCCGACACCATCTTGGTAACGCTCAACGATGATGGCTCCGTCTCCGTGGAAGATAACGGCCGTGGCATCCCGGTCTACGTGCACAAGTCTACGGGTAAGTCCGCCCTGGAGGTGGTGCTCACCACGCTCCACGCCGGTGGTAAGTTCGGCGGCGAAGGTTCTGGCTATAAGGTGTCCGGCGGTCTGCACGGCGTCGGTTCGTCAGTGGTGAATGCCCTGTCCGACAAGATGTCCGCCGAGGTCCACCGCGACGGCAAGGTGCACTTTCAAGAGTACGCCCGCGGCAAGCCGAAGGCTGATGTGAAGGTGATTGGCAAGACCGAGAAGCGCGGCACGATCATCACGTTCCTGCCGGATAAGACGATCTTCGACACGATGACCTTCAATCTGGATACGATCCTCACGCGCTTCCGTCAGCAGTGTTATCTGACACCGGGCATCACGCTCGCCGTCATGGACGCGCGCAAGACGCGCCCGGCCGAAGACGAGCAGTTCCCTCGCTTGTACCGCTTCTCGTTCGAGGGCGGCATCGGCGCCTATGTGGCCCACCTCAACGAGAGTGCCGAACGCATCGGCTCGGTTATCAGCTTTTCGAAGAACATGCCCGAGGGCGAAGTCTCGGTCGCGTTGCAGTACACCCAGTCGTTCCAGGAGCACGTGCTGAGCTTTGCGAACAACATCCATACGGCCGAAGGTGGCCATCACCTGACGGGCTTCAAGGCTGCGCTCACGCGCACGATCAATGCCTACGCTCGCAAATTTGAGATCTTGAAGGAGAAAGATGAGAACCTGACCGCCGATGACGTGCGCGAGGGTCTTACCGCCATTGTCTCGGTTCGCCTGGGTGAGCCTCAGTTTGAAGGTCAGACCAAGGGCAAGCTTGGTAATGCCGAAATGAAGACCGCCGTGGAGGGCGTGGTGAACGATCTCCTCTCGCAATACCTCGAGGAGCACCCGGGTGAGGCGAAGGAGATGGTGAATAAGTGTCTTCTCGCCGCCCGCGCCCGCCTCGCCGCCCGCGCCGCCCGTGACAGCGTGATCCGCAAGGGTGCGCTGGAGGGCATGACGCTCCCGGGCAAGCTGGCCGACTGTTCCAGCCGTGATCCTGCCGAATCCGAGATCTACCTGGTGGAGGGTGACTCCGCTGGCGGCTCGGCCAAGCAAGGCCGCAACCGCGAGTTCCAGGCCATCCTGCCCCTCAAGGGTAAGATCCTGAACGTCGAGCAAGCCCGTTTGGACAAGATGCTCGGCAACAATGAGATTAAGTCGCTCATCATCGCCCTGGGCATGGGCATTGGCGAAGTGAAGGACTACAGCAAGCTCCGCTACCACCGCGTCGTGATCATGACCGATGCCGACGTCGACGGTGCCCACATCCGCACGCTGCTGCTGACGCTCTTCTTCCGCTATTTCCCCGAGCTCATCGAGCGCGGCCACATCTACATCGCCCAGCCGCCCCAGTATAAGATCAGCAAGGGTAAGGACGTGCGCTATGCCTTTAACGATGAAGAGAAGGCAGCGGTCTTTAAGGAGTGGGGCATCGCCGCCGAGCAGCTTGAGGAGTCGGAGGAGGATGTGCCGGCCGAAGAGGACGGCGCAGAGGAAGAGGCTCTCACTGGCAAAAAGGGCAAGTCTGCCCCCGCCAAGAAGCCGGCTCGCGTCGGCTTCCAGCGCTACAAGGGTCTCGGTGAGATGAACCCCGAGCAGCTCTGGGAGACCACGCTCGACCCCGAGAACCGCACGATGCTCAAGGTGACCATTGAGGATGCCGAGCGCGCGAACAGCGTGTTTGCGACGCTCATGGGCGCCGAGGTGGCCCCCCGTCGCAAGTTCATCCAGACCCACGCTAAGGGCGTGAAGGACCTGGACGTTTGAGCGGACTCAGCGTGCTCCCGTGGCGTCTCCCAGGCGGAGCGCCAGCATCTCGAATCCCTTGCGGCGCAGGGCGATCGCTGTGACGCGGGCGGCGAAGTAGTTCGTGGGCACTGCCCGGGTGGACGGGTTCTCGCGCGTCATCGTCTCGATGGCGGCGATGGCCGGTTCAAGCTCGGCGGCGTTGGCATTCTTCAGGAGTAGCATCTGCACTTCGGAGAGACGGAGGTTGAGCACCTGCGGGCGGCGGGCGATCTCATTGCGAATAATGGCAAGCACAGCGTCATAGTCCTGGGCATTAAAGGCCCGCTCCAGTGCGGCGGATTGCGTGAGCAATGTCGCCGTGATCGGCAGGTCAACAGCCCAGCCGTCGGCACGCAAGTGGCAGAGTCCCACTTGGTCGGGCTGAAGTTGAATGTTGCGATGAGCGCCCTCGTTGAAGGCACGGACAATGAGGTCCTCGCGACTCTCGCCAGGGTTACCCTCGATCGTGGTCACCGACGCCTCACCTCCATCGCGCACAGTGGTATCGAGGCGGTGGGCGACCAGGCGGCCGTTCGTGTTCTCAATCCAGATGGTGGCCATGTGACCGCCACTGTGAACCCGTCCGCTGGCATCAGGTGTCTGAAGCATATTCGCCTCCACCGCGACGGCATCGCGTCCCTGTAGGCTGAGGATGCTACGCATCGCCAGCGCCACAGATTTACAGTCGCCGGTCAGGCGGCCGTTGGCGTCGTAGGTCGTCAGGAAGGCCGCCGGATTTTGCCAGAGCTGATGCTGCTCGATGCGGTGGTAGTTCAAAAAGCGCTGCTGGCCGTTACGGTTGAAGCTCTCGTCGTACTTCACCATCGCGCGCAGGAAAGCATCGAACTGCTCTGGCGTGCGGATGCGGCCGGCGAGGAGGCGGAGGTACTGGTCGGGCGTGCCGTCGCGTTCGGGCGAGTAGCGCAGCTCGCGGCGGATCGCTTCGGCATCGGCGGGGAAGGGGAGTTCCGAAGGGGCGATGAGACCGGCGGGGACAGGGGCGGCGGTGGGCAGTTCGCGGCGTGGTAGACGAGGGTCGAATTCGCCATTCATGAACGCAGCGAGGCCGGTCATAGCCACGGCAATGCGGTCCACGGTTTCGTCGCTCCAGAGAGCGGGATAGTTAGCGTTCATCTCGGCGCGGTAGGCGCTGTTGATGGCCGGCGAGCGCGCCAGTGACATCAGGTCAATCTGCAGGCGTTGGAATTCTTGCTCGATGGTCGCCATTTCCGGCGCCCATGGTGAATCACTCCAGGTGGCGTCAGCTAGGGCTGGCACTTGTGTCTGCAGGGCAGCCATCTCGCGCTGGGCGTCGGTGAACAGCTGCAGGAGCTCGCGCACCTCGGCCGAGTTGAGCAGTGAGGGCTGGGTCTCAGGAGCGGGGGTCTCCCGCGGAGCCGGCGCGCCATCGCGCAGCACCAAACCGACGAGCATCGTCACGCCGAAGCGCTCGTGCACGGCCGCGATGCGGAGCTGCAGATCACGGGCGCGTTGGATGAGGTCCCTGGCCGTGGTGATGGCAGCAGCAACGGGGCTCGGAGAGCCGGCGGGCGGGTTGGTTGGCATAGGGTGTGTGTTGCCTCTTATTATACCAGAAAATCCTCCTGTGAGCTACTGGTCGCGAGGCAGGCAGCAGCCTATTGAGGCGGAAAATCTGGAGAGATGGTTGATTGGCTCAGTCCTGGTCGGCGCCCTCCATCTGATCCTTGATGGAGTAGGTGTCGAGGTTCTGCATGCCGAGCAGCTTCAGGATTTGCGGGATGGCCTGGTTGAAGTCGATTTCCTTCTGCTTTCCAGCCTTCATATCGCGCAAGATGATGCGATTCTTCAGCACTTCCATCTTGCCGAGCAGCAGCGTGTAGCGGGCCTCGAACTTGTCGGCCAAGCGCATCTGACTCTTCAGGCTCGCTTCGCCCAGGGCACCGATGGTGTGCACGCCAAGCTCGCGCAGATCGCTGATGAGGCGGAGCGACTTCTTCTTGGCTTCTGGTCCGAGCTGAGCGACGAAGACGTCGGTCTGATCTTTATTCGGCACGGGGACTTGGGCCTCCTGCATGTGCCAGATGATGCGCTCGAGTCCACAGGCGAAGCCGATGCCCGGAGTGGGCTTGCCGCCGAAGAGCTCGATGAGTCCGTCGTACCGGCCGCCGCCACCGATCGCGTTTTGTGCGCCAGTGGAGTTGTCCCACAGTTCGAAGACGGTCTGAGTGTAGTAGTCGAGACCGCGAACGAGGCCCTCGTTCTCCACAAACTTGATACCGAGCTCGGTCAGGTACTCGAGCACGGTGGCGTGGTACTCGCGGCTCTCATCATCGAGGAACTGGCTCAGCTTGGGCGCACCCTTCAAGAGGATCTGCGTCTCTTCCTCTTTAGAGTCGAGCAGGCGCAAAGGATTGGTCTGCAAGCGGCGCTGGTCGACATCGGGGAAATGGCGCTCTTTACCCGTAAAGTGGTCCTTAAGGGCCTGGGCGAACGCCTTGCGGTGCTCGCTCGTACCGATGTTGTTGATCTGCAGGGCAAGGCGGTCGCGGATGCGCAGGTCGCCCATAATCTTCATGAGCACCTGGATGAGCTGCGCGTCGAGGCTGGGATCCTTGAGGCCGATGACCTCGAAGTCGAGCTGGTGGAACTGGCGGTAGCGACCCTTCTGCGGACGGTCATAACGGAAGCACTGGCCAATGGCGTAGAGCTCCACCGGCTGGGGGAGCTGCTGCATGCCGTGCTCGACGTACGAGCGGCAAATGCCAGCCGTGAACTCGGGACGGAGGGCAAATTCAGAAGCTTCGCCGTCGGCATTCTTTTTGCCGACCACGGTGAAGAGTTCCTTTTCCACCACGTCGGTGTGTTCGCCGATGCCGCGCTCAAAGACTCCCTTCACCTCGAACATCGGAGGATCGATACGCTTGAAGCCGGCCTGACGGGCGCGATGACGCACGGCCTTCTTGATGTAGGTCATGTAGGCGTGATCGTCGGGGAGGACGTCGTGTGTGCCTTTGGGGGACCGGAAGATTTCGGCCATGCGGAAATGCGGGAAGGTTGCCGACAGTCTACCGTCATGGTCAGAAAAAGCCAAGGGGAAGCCGTTTATCCGTGTTACAGGCTGTTTGTTCACAATACTTGATCAAAGGGGGGCGGGGTGTAGAATCACGATCAGTCCCTACTTCTCTTCCTTCCACCCCTCCACTATGTGCGGAACTTCTAGCTGCGGCGGCTGCAAGACCTGCTCCGTCGTTCTCGCGATCATCTTTACGCTCACCACCATCGCCGCGGCGATTGGTTTGTATCAGGCCCACTTCGTCGGCGGCATTCAGTTTGGCACCGTCGAGGGTTCGCTCTCGATCTTCGCGCTCGTCGCGTCACTGCTCGCCTGGAAGAAGGTCCTGATGGCGTGCTGCGGTTGCGATACTAGCGGCTGCGGAGGCTGCGGTGGTTGCGGCGACGGTGCGTGCTCCAAGGAAGACATGGCCGGCTGCGGCGGCTGTGGCGGCGATCACGCTCACTGATTCGTCTCTCGAAAGACGGCGGCCGATGGCCGCCGTCTTTTTTATGACGGATGAACGTTATTTATTGGGCTCCACCCTGCGATTCTCGTGCGGTCGTGGCTAACTTGGAGGCGATCTCTTGGATCTGGGCGGCGAGGTCGGCGAGTGCACTACTCTTCTCTCTCGCTTTGTCGGCTAAGGCCCAGGCTTCCTTCGAGAGGCGGATGGCTTCGTCGAAGTTTCCCTGCGAGCCGGCATCGTAGCCGCGGATGAGCGAGCGGAACGCCTCGGTCGTCTTGACTGCACCATGGACGATCGCAGCGTCGGGCGACGATGTGAGTGCGCCGCGATCGGCGATGAGCGCGCGCGCCGAGGCAAACTTTGCTTGGTCGAGGCTCTGTTCCTCGAGCATCTTGAGCACATTCACGAGGTCGGTCTCGGAGGCCGAGAGGAGTGCCTGCGTGCGACGACCGTCCTTGAACATGAAGTAGCGATTCATCAGGAGTGCCACTTGGGCGCGGGACAATTCTTGCGACGGGTTCAACGTGCCGTCAGCTTGCACCATGATCATCGACGACGAGATGGCGAAGCGCATGAAGGGGTAATACCACGCGCTCGTGTCTTGTGCGTCGGTGGAGAGAGGGAGTGAGATTTCCGCATAGGATCCAGCTGGATCCTCCTTCTGTGCGAGCAGGAACATCTTCAAAAACTCTGCTTTCGTCACGTTGCTGGCGCCGCGGAAATTCGGCGACTTGGAGGAATCGTTGATGATGCCAAGTGTCTTCGCCGCGTAGGCGGCGTACGGCTCGTACCACGAACCGGCGGGAATGTCAGCGAAGCCGGAGGACACATCGGCCGGCGGCTGCGTCATGCCGGTGGAGCCGACGATCATCTTGAGCGCCTCGGCGCGCGTCACTTTTTGGTCGGGACGGAAGGTGCCGTCGTCGTAGCCTTTCAAAATTCCGCGCGAGGCGAGGTACTGCACGGCGTCATAGGCTTGGTGCCCGGCGGGAAGATCTTTGAACGATACTGCTTGAGCCAAAGCCGGCACGGACACGGCCAGGAGCGACAGGGTGACGGCGAGACGCGGGAGGGTGCGCATAGGGGGGAGGGGTGATCGTATGATAAGCAGCGCGCGCCGCTTGGGTATGCCATGATTGGACCTTTGTCTTTCACATTCGATGAAATCTGATCTAATCAGTTCTAGTGACGGGCGAAAGCGGACGATGGCCCGTGCAAACTCATGGCTTTATCTGGCCAAAAGACCCCGTATTTTGCCTTGAATCCATGAATTGTGTCGTAACAACATTTGTGATACAATAAAGAGATACTTAACACACACATCAAAACAGGCCTGACGTTTGCGGTGATTCTTGTCGCGTGCCTCACGCAGGGGACGGCTGCATACGCGCTCGATCTGCAGACTGGCGACAATGGCAATTTTTTGAGCGAGTTCGTCGAAGCGCCGGTGTTCCTGCCGGGTAGTTTCGATGCGGTGTGCGGCGACGGCAACATCGACGTGGGTGAAGTGTGTGACACAACCGTGAGTGGTGTGACCTGCGCTACGCTCGGCGCAGGTGAGGGGACGGTGACCTGCTCGGCCGGTTGCACCTACGACACGTCGGCATGCAGCGCCTCGGTGTCGAGCAGTTCGAGTTCGGTTGCCAGTAACAGCGGCAACAGCGGTGGAGGCTCCGGTGATGGCGGCACCGGCGCGGTGTCGAGCCACTCATCTAGTTCTTCAAGTGCAGCCTCCGTGCCGTCGTCCTCGTCGGCCCAGTCGCAGTCGTCCTCGACGTCGGTGTCGTCCGTATCATCGCAGAGCGTGTCCTCGCACTCGTCGATCCGTTCGTCGAGCGTACCGGCCTCCTCGTCGCGATCGTCGGCCCAGCCGGGCAGCGCGCTCCACGGCTCGGGGGCGAATCGGGGCGGCAGCGAAGC
>CAZEVM010000004.1:0-972 GCA_964515645.1 uncultured Candidatus Peribacteria bacterium
AGGACACCGAATCGGCCGAGATCTGGATGGGCCTCGGCATCCCGGCCGAGCGCATCGGATTCCTGCCTAAAGCCAAAAACTGGTGGGGCCCCGCCGGCCAGACCGGCCCCTGCGGCCCGGACACCGAGATGTTCTACTGGGTCGGCGACGGCGAGCCGAAGGGCAACCCCGCCTCACATGATGCTGAATGGCTCGAGATCTGGAACGACGTCTTCCTGCAGTACGACAAGCAGGCCGACGGTACCTTCCTGCCACTCAAGCAGAAGTGCGTTGATACCGGCATGGGCCTGGAGCGCGTGGCCAAGGTGCTGCAGAACGTGCAGAGCGTGTACAACACTGATAGCCTCAGCCCGATCCTTGAGTGTGTCCTGGGCGCTTCGCAAGTCTCAGAGCAAAAGGATGATGCCTTCCGTGCTAAGCACGCCCGCATCATCACCGACCACATGCGTGCGGCTATCTTCATGATCGCCGACGGCGTCCTGCCCTCGAACGTCGATCAGGGCTACGTGCTGCGCCGCATCATCCGCCGCTCGGTGCGCTCCGGCATGCAGCTGGGCATCGACGGCTTCACCACGCTCACTCCCAAGCTCGTCGAGCTGATCATCAAGCACTACGGCCACGCGTATCCCCTACTGGAAAAACAGAAGACGACCATCCTGGAAGCTTTGGAGAAGGAAGAGCGCCAGTTCGCTAGCACGCTGAAGGAAGGTGTGAAGCACGTCACCAAGGCCGAGCTCGGCCACCTCAAGACGGCCGATGCGGGCCCGATGCGGCACGTCGTCGAGTTCCGCGACGAGGCGGGCGACCACAAGATCGGTGACACCGTCACGGTCGAGGCGTTCGAGGTCGGTCAGAAGGTCAAGGTCGCCGGCACCTCCAAGGGCAAGGGCTTCCAGGGCACGATCAAGCGCCACAACTTCAGCGCCGGACCAAAGTCCCACGGCTCGCACAACGTGCGCGCCCCGGGCTCGA
>CAZEVM010000004.1:982-14238 GCA_964515645.1 uncultured Candidatus Peribacteria bacterium
CATCGATGGCCAGGCGGCGTTCCACTTCTACGACACCTACGGCTTCCCGCTGGAACTCACGCTCGAGATGGCGGCCGAACAAGGCAAGAAGCTGGACGTGGCCGCCGTGACGGAAGGCTTCCAGAAGGCCTTTGCCGCGCATCAGGCGTTGAGCCGCGCCGGCGCGGAGCAGAAGTTCAAGGGCGGTTTAGCCGATAACGGAGCCGAAACCACGAAGCTCCACACCGCCACGCACCTGCTCAACGCCGCACTGAAGAAGGTGCTCGGACCGGAGATCCAGCAGAAAGGCTCCAACATCACGGCTGAACGCCTGCGCTTCGACTTCAACTACGACGCCAAGATGACGCCCGAGCAGATCGCCGAGGTGGAGCGGCTCGTAAACGAGCAGATTACGGCCGACCTGCCGATGGCCTACCACCTCACCACTGTGGACGGTGCCAAGGCTGAAGGAGCGGTGGGCGTGTTCGATGACCGCTACGGCAGTGAAGTGAAGGTCTACCAGATCGGCGACGGCAGCTTCTCAAAGGAGATCTGCGGCGGCCCGCACGTGGCCCGCACCGGCATGCTGGGCTCATTTAAGATCCAGAAAGAAGAGAGTTCGTCCGCCGGCGTCCGCCGCATCAAGGCCGTGGTCTCCGGTGGTCCCGCCGAGATTGAAACGGCCGGCCAAGCCTGACCATGCTCGCAGCCCTGCTCCTGTCGGCCGGACTGCTGCTCTCCCCTCAAGCCAGCGCAAAAGAGGCCTTCCGTTGGGATTTTATCAGCCAAGGCTTGGGCGATTGGCAACTTACGGAAGCCGTACAGTCAGGACAATTCGACGAAGGACTGCTAGTGCGTGTGGGTGCCGCCGACACCATCATGATTCGTTCACTTCCAAACAGCGTCACGTTGGACGGCGTCACGTTGGACGCTCAGAGCGAAGCACCGATTCCGATCACCCTCATCTGGCACCGCCGTGGGGCGGCTCAAAACGAGTACCAGCAGGTGCCGGTGAGCTTGGGCCAGGCTTTTGACGCCGCTCCGGTGCGGATCGCCCTCTCCGATCTGCCTGGTTTTGACCCGAATATCGATCAGATTGGCTTTGGTCTCCCGGCTGGAACCGCTCTAAACCTGCAAAGCCTCAGTCTGGACCGCACCTCCGGCAGTGAGAAGCTCGGCCTTTGGTGGCAGAGCTTCTGGACGTTCGACGACCTGACCATGCGCTCGATCAACTTTCTCTGGGGTCCGCGGCTCGCCAGCAGCCGTGCTTCACTTGAAACGCTCTATGAGACCGAGCCTGCCGGAGGTGCATCCGCCAATTGGCTCTTCTATGGCATCACCGTGATCGGACTGGCCTGGGGCGGACTGACGGTCCATCGGGGCAATCGCCGCCGTGGACTGACGATCGTCCTCGCCTTCGTCGCCGGCTCGTGGGTTATGTACGACCTGCGCATGAGTGCCGAACTACTGCATCACGCATTCAAGGAGTATCAGAGTTGGGTTACTGCCCCGGCCGAAAACAGGACTCTGCGCGACAGTGACGATGCCTTCCGTGTCTTATCAGAATTACCTGGAGCCTTACGTGGAGAGCAAAAGTACGCTCTTTTGATGACAGAAGGCTTCTCGCAGCACTTCTTCCGCTATGCGACATACCCTGCCCTACCGGTGATCGACAGTGAGGCGCAACAAGACCTCACGAGCTGGGTCGTCTTTCACCGTCCCGACATCACCATCGAAAACAATCGCCTGATGCGTAACGGGCAGCCGGTCACGGGCAGCGGTACGGTGATCGAGCGCTTCAGCGATGCTAGTTATCTCTTCCGTGTACACCAATGACGCCGATCCCTGCCTTCATCATCGGCCTGCTGCTGCCAACCTTCACGGGCTACCTCATTGTTCGAGCCCTAGAATATAAGGAAAACGTGCTCTCCTGGCCCGAGCGACTGGCCTTCGCCCTCATCATCGGCCCGACCGGCACCTTGTGGCTGACTGATCTTTTTGCTCTATGGACAGGGCTCCGTATCACTCTCGGTTTCATGCTGGGCATGCAGATTTTGGCGCTGGGCATCCGACTCTTCATGAACTGGAAGAATCGCCTGTCGCCCTTTTCGGCCGCCGTGCGCATCCATCGAAATAATAATAAATGGCTTCATTTAGGGCTCGGCGTCTTTCTTCTCTTTGGCATTATCAAGGTGGCGCTGGCGGCCAGCGTGCTCACCTTCAACGTACCGACCTTTTTTGATGACTCGCGCGATAACTGGAACTTCCGCGCCAAGATGATCGTCGAGACGGGCGTCATCCCGGTGCAAATTCCCAATGAGGAGACTCCCGGCGGAGGCGTGGCGTCGTATCCGGCCACCATCCCCTTGATGAAGGCCTGGCTAGTCTCGCTGAGTGGCGGCTGGAGCGAAGGCTTGGTGAACAGCCTCCATCTGACGTGGTTGGCAGCGGCCGTGTTGCTCGTCGGTGGGGCCGTGGCCCGACGCCGAACGTTGGCCTGGGGCTTGGCGGCCGCAGGCGCCTTGCTTGGCCTGCCCCTGCTCGTCATCCATGGGCTCCATGCCTACGTCGACCTGTGCGTGGCGGTGCATATTGCCGCCGTCATCCTAGCTTTCTACGAGGCGGACCAAGCCCAGAGCCGTGAATCGTTCCGCTCGTGGCTGGGTCTCGGCATCGCGGTGGCGGCGTTGCTGCCCGCACTCAAGAACGAAGGGCTGGTCGTCTTCTTCCCCTCCGCTGGCCTGTTACTCCTCGCCGTTCTCTGGCGGAGCGTGCGCCGTGGCGATAGCTCAACCCGCGATGCCGGCCTGGCGCTGGCATGCGCGATTGTTGCGGCGATCGTGACGATTCTCCCCTGGCTCGCCTTCAAGTGGTACCAAGGCCTGGCCTTCGGCAACGCGCACGCGGTGTCCGACTCGGTCTTTGGCTGGCAGAGCGGTGTGCTGAACGCCTTCCGATTCCATCTCTTCTCCGAAGGGAACTGGCTGATCTTGCCCGGCGTGGCTGCCGCCTTGCTGGCTTTACGCTGGCGGACGGCCTTTGGCGATCGCTTCGTGGTGCTGACGACCTCCTGTCTGTGGATCTTCGCAGCCTTGAGCGGACTCTTCCTTTTTAATGGCGACCTTGGCCACGAAGCATTGCGCCAGACCGGCTACGGCCGTGCGATGGTGCAAGTGGCGGTGAGCTGGATGCTCTGGGTCTTCCTGCTATTACCCGATCCACGCACCGAAGCCTGACGGCATTGCGCGAGGGGTTTTTTCGCATCCTGGTGGCATTCTCACGCTGATCGACGCTGAGGTATCCTTTTGTTGATGCCTCACTACGCCGCTTTTCTTGGGAATCAGCCTCAGCTCAGTTTGAGCGAACTTCACGCGGTCTTGCCCGACATCAGCGGGGCCCGGATGGCCAGCCGCACGACGGCGATCTTTCAGACGGAGAAGCCGATCGATCCGGCGGCATTCAAGACGTGGGGCGGTACGGTGATCTTGGCCGAAGGCATCAGTGAGAACATGCCCATTAGCGAGGTGCCCGGCGCCCTGGCCAAACTGCTCGAAGGCAAGAAGGGGAAGCAGACCTTCGCCATCCGCAGCGATGGTGTGATGCCCGACGTCATCCGTCGTCTCTATCGCTCGTGCAAGGAACGCCTCAAGAACGATGGTTGGCCGTCGCGCTACGTCGGCACCGAGCGCCAGCCCGCGGCCACCGCCCTGCTGCGCGACGCGGGACTGTTAAGCGGCGAGGGCGGCGCTGAGATCGTCATCGTCCGCGACCATAAATCGCTCTGGGTAGGCCGCACCATTGCCGCCCAGGACCCGGACTCCTACACCGAACGTGATATCAACAAGCCCGTGCGCGACACGCGCTCCGGTCTGCTGCCCCCCAAGCTGGCACAGATCCTGCTGAACTTCGGCTGGATGGCGGCGGGCGGACATTCCCACCAGGGACAATTCACGATCTACGACCCCTTCTGCGGCACCGGCGTCATCCCCATTGAAGCCCTGCTGCGCGGTTGGGCCGTGTACGGAAGCGATGCATCACAGAAGGCCGTCGACGGCACCGAGACGAACCTGGAGTGGCTGCGTAAGACACAGAAAATTAAGAAGAGCGACGTGCCTTCCACCATTTGGAAGCAGGATGCGCGTAAGCCGTTCAAGCTGACCGGCAAGCCGGATGTCATTGTGACCGAGACAATGTTGGGCCCAGCCCTGCTCGGCCGTCCTACGGTCGCCGACAGTAAGAAGTACTGCACGGAAGTGGACGCCCTCGAGACGGAATTTTTGGAGAACGCCGCTGCCACCCTGCCCGGCGTTCCACTCGTGGTGACGTGGCCGGTCTGGTACCTCAAGAACGGCGCCCTTCGTTTGGAGAAGACCTGGAAGAATGTAGAAAAGATCGGTTACCGTGCCCTGCCAACCCCCGGTTTACCAGCTACAGAAAGCGAACGGCCGACCATCACCTATCGTCGTGGCGATCAATTCGTTGGTCGCGAAATCGTGATCCTTGTTCCCATTCGCTGAGGTGATGCGTCGCTGGCTCCTCGCTCTCGGCAAGACCGTGCTGGTTGCCTTTCTCATCTGGCATATGGGCGTGGGTGCCATGTCGAGCCTGCCGGACCGTTCACAATCGACGTGGGTGCAGAGCGTGCGGGCGACGGTACTGCCCTATACCGACCCGTACGCCTACTGGACGGGCCAGTGGCAGACGTGGGGCATGTTTTCGCAGGGTTCAGTGCAACGCATCTTCAAGCACTCCTTCGAAGCCTGGGACCCTGCCACCCAGACGTGGTTCGTGGTGGAGCCGCTCGGCTTCCATGACCTGCCGTTTTTCGCCAAAGCCCTGCAGACGGCACTACTCCGTTCTTTGGAAAATGAGAAGAACTGGCGCTCGCGCGAGCGCTACCTGCAACTGAAGTGCATCGAACTGAAGCGCCCGGTCGGAGAATGGGTGCGCATGGGCTACGACTACTTCGATATGCCGCTCGACAACGTCAACGGCTTTCAGCCATCAACGTGGGAAAACTTTGAACCAGAGTGGATCGACTGGCCCGATAGTCATTGGACCAAGTGCCCCGATCCAGAAAGTCCGATGGATACGTGGCCAGTCGACCAGAATTCCCTCTCCTCATCCTCATGATCGCCACCATTTTCCGCCGGCTGAAACAGCTTGGAAATTTGTTGCATGACGGATTCTTCGGCCGCATCAGCGCCGTGCCGTTTGGCCTCCTGCGCATCGGCTGGGCGACGGCCGCCTTCGGCTCCATGGTGTTCCAGTGGCCGATCATTAGGCTGGTCTATTCGGACCAAGGCGTGTTCCCGCCTGAGTGGGCCGATTCATTCGCAAGAGTTGATTACCGTTTCACACTATTGTCGTATATCCACGATCCGCTCGCCGTAGAAGGGCTGGTACTACTCTTCCTACTCACATCGTTCTGCATGATCATCGGCTACCGCACCCGATTGGTGACGATCATGACAGTGGTAATGCTCAACAGCTTTCAGGAACAGAGCTTTGCGGTGTTCGCTGGCGGCGATAGTGTCCTGCGCGTTACCGGCCTCATTTTACTCATTGCGCCCGGGATCAACGCCATATCCTTAGACCGACTTCTCCTGCAGGAGCATGCGTGGCTCACGGAAAAACGTGTGCTGCCTCGGCTGACCATGCCGAGCTGGCCCCGGTTAGCCATTACCTGGCAGATGGTGCTGATCTACGTAACGGCAGGTTGGTACAAACTACTCGATCCGATGTGGCGCAACGGCACTGGCACTGTCGCGTCGATGAGTCACGATGAGTTCGCGCGCTTCGGCACGGGATTAGGGAAGTTCTTCGTGTTCTTCACCGTACCGCTCTCTTGGGGGACGATCGGCTGGCAGATCCTCTGGCTCACGTTCTTGGTGCCGCTTCGCTTCCGACGCCTCCTGCCGCCGTGGCTGCAGGGGTACCGACGCTGGATGCTGCTCGTGGGCGTCATCTTCCATGTGCTGATCTTCGCCCTGCTGGACGCCGGTATCTTCAGCGTCGCCATGCTGGGCATCTACCTGGGCATCCTCGACCAAGACGACTACGACGCCATCGCCGCCTGGATCAACCGACGCGCCAACTGGAGTGGACGCATTGCCGTGCTGTA
This sequence comes from uncultured Candidatus Peribacteria bacterium, assembly GCA_964515645.1. Lineage (GTDB taxonomy): Bacteria > Patescibacteriota > Gracilibacteria > Peribacterales > Peribacteraceae > JAGOUB01. The sequence goes on from CAZEVM010000004.1 coordinate 7,086, forward strand.
CGACGGCCACTGCTCCTTCTGCCGCCGCACTGTGCTGCCGCTCCTGCTCGGCGACTGGCTGCAGCGGATCGACGGCGTGGACTTCCGTGACGACGCCAAGCGGCTGGCTATCGCGCCCGACTTGAACATTGAGAGCTTGGATGAAGCGCTGCACGTACGCTTCCCTGACGGACGGACGGCTGCCGGCTTTGACGCGATCCGCTTGCTCAGTTGGCATGTCGTCTGGCTCTGGCCGTTGGCCCCTCTCCTCTATCTACCGGGTATGGCTGTTCTTGGTCGTCGCGCCTACCGAAAAGTGGCCATGAACCGCTACTGTCTGCTGAAGAGCGGGAACTGCTGAGAAAACCGCGTCAAAGAGGCGTTGCATTGCACCTTTTGCTTGGTAGACTCGGCTGGCCGCCGGAAACAGCGGCTTTCGCATCGTCGGATTCCTCGGTAGCTCAGCGCCTAGCCCTGCTTGCAGGGCGTAGAATCAATAAGAGCTGCTCGAGAGCAGGAATCCCTTCCATCACCGTCCCCTATTCCTCGGTAGCTCAGCGGTAGAGCAGGTCGCTGTTAACGACAAGGTCCCTGGTTCGAATCCAGGCCGAGGAGCCATTATTCTCAAGGTGTGAAGGCATTTTTCTTTGATAGAATGTCTCTATGCCACAATCATTTACGGCCAAAGGCACCGTGACTGTGTTTCCTCAGCAAGGTGGCTGGGTGTATTTACCGATACCACAAACGTACTCTGACTTAAAAATTGAGAAGCCAAAATGGGGCCTTGTACCTGTCACCATCACCATCGGTAAGACTACTTGGAAAAAGTCTCTCCTTCCTTTCGGAAACGGAACCTTGTTCATCGCGTTGAATCAAAAGGTGAGACAAGCTGAAAAGATTCACATTGGAGACGTCATCACGGCGAAATTTGTGCTCGCGTAGTTTCGCACTCGAATGCATACCACTCCGAACGTGAGGAGTATGTAAACGCTCTCCATAGCAACACGTGCCGGCTGATGCAGATCTCTTTCTTTTTTGATATGAATCATTTGCCTATATAGGGTGTGGGGTATACACTGGCGCCATTCCCCGTGACAATCCATGACCAACGACTGCGCCAGCATCCTCAAGCACCTCAATCGCATCCAGGGGCAAATTGAAGCCTTGAAGGGGTATGTCTCGGAGCCTCGCTCCTGCGACGAGGTCGCTCATCTTCTGAAGTCCATCACGACGTCGTTTGCGTCGGTGCGGACGGCAGTGGTGGAACAGATGCTCTTACAAAACCCCGGGATCAGGACCCTGCCTTCTCGTGACCGCGATGAGATGCGCAGCATCCTCTCCGTCCTCAAGAAATAACCTCCTTCCTCTCTATGACGTACGGCACCATCATCCCCGGCCTCACCATTGACGGTCATCCCGCGCCCTACGGTGTCGTGAATGAGCGTGCGGTACGAGCCACGGCTGGCATCATGTTCCTCATTGGCATCATCACCTTCTTCATCATTCGTTCGACCGGAAACTACACAGCACTCATGATCGTCGTGCCGCTGTTTTGGCTCGACTTCGTACTGAAGACCGTCATTGGCCCACGGTACAGCATCTTCGGCGTCGCCGGCCGGTGGGCAACGAGGAAGCAGCGTCCGGAATGGGTAGGAGCAGCGCAGAAGCGTTTTGCGTGGAGTATTGGCCTAGCCCTATCCAGTATCATGCTCATCACGAGCGTATTTCTACAGGTGCGCGGGTGGTTACCGTTCGCCATCTGTCTCACCTGCCTGACATTCATGTGGATGGAATCGGCGCTCGGCATCTGCGCCGGGTGTGCCATCTATGGCTGGCTGCAACGCCAGGGCCTGATCCGCGTCCCTGACCATCAACCAGCGTGCCCAGGCGGAGCCTGTCGGCGGCCACACTGAGATGTGACTATCGATGACTCTGAGGCCCTCAATGAAGACTCAATGAGCACCCACTCCTGCTAGACCCGGATGCTTGGCCGCGGCTTTGAGGACCACTTTCAACCCTTTCAGATCGAGATCTTCTAGCTTCTTGAAGCGAATGCAGCTCTTGCCGACACTCACCTTGCCGAGCGTCTTTTTATGGGTCTCGGCCAGATACTTGCCGTCTACAACCGAACACACGTAGAGGCTCACGTACTGCTTCTGACTCGCAAGGGCGACGACGGGCCACTCAATCATCTCCTTCTTATAGTTTTTATACGGAAACGAACCGTAGCCAATCATGTTGCTCGCAAAATGCACCGAGAGCGACGGGACGGTTTTTTGGATGAAGGCATGGAGAGACTCCACCAACGCGCGCCGCTCTGGTGTGAGTGCCTGGAGGTAGCCAGCGACAGTCTTGGCCTTGGTCGGCTTGAACATGTTCATGGCGCGATTGTAGCTTAGAGCTTTCTCAGGGAGTCCGTCACCGAGAAGATGCCCTCGACGTCGTACTTCTTCCAGTGATCGCTACTCAGCATCTCAATGGGCGTGATGAGTCCACTGGCACTGATGCGCTCGCCGGTGTTGAGACCGGGTTGCTCTTGTGACATGACCGCCAAATCGAGCGCGTAGTGCTCGCCCGCGTCCGTCTTGAGGCCCAGCGCGCACTCGAGCGTCGTCGGGCCGCCGGTGTCAATTTTAGGCAAGCACACCACCTCGCCCGCGAGTGTCCCGCGATACGCTTGGATGTCGCCATTCCCCTGCTTCTCGGCGTAGATGTAGACATTCAGACTGTAGAACGCCACGGCGAGCAGGATGACGGCGGCGGCGATGACGAGGAGTGATTTCTTCATACCGTGTCTTACGAGCGGGTCAGAAAAAAGTTACAGAGGACGCTCACTTTCCATCAAACGCCTGCTGTAGGGCGGCGAGGTCGAACTTCTTCATCTTCAGGAACGAGGCTGTGACGCGGGCCACTTGCTCGGGCGTGCCTTTCATCATCTCGTCCATGACGGCCGGGCTGATCTGCCAGACGAGACCGAACTTGTCCTTGAGCCAACCGCACTGCTCCGCCTCGGGCACAGCTGAGAGCTTGCCCCAGTACTCGTCGATCTCCTGCTGGGTCTCGCACTTCACGAGCAGCGAGACCGCCTCGTTGAAGCCGAACTGGTGCATGTGGCCGCTATCCATGGCCGTGAACCACTGCTGCTCGAGCATAAACTCGGCGAACATGATCTTGGCCGCGGGTTCAGGCGAGGCACCAGCCGGATACGGCGCGACCGTCCCTTTTTTTGAATCCTTGAACACGGAGACGTAGAAATCGATGGCCTCCTCGGCCTTGCCCGTGTTGTCGCCAGTGAACATGAGCGACGGGATAATAAACGGGCGCGGTTCTCCTTCTGGATTGGTGAGGATGAGCTGCCAGCTCAGGCCGTACTTGTCTTGGATCCAACCGTAGCGCTTGCTGAAGGGGTATTCCTGCAGTGGCATCAATGCTTTCCCGCCCTCGCTCAGCTTGGCCCAGAGAGCGTCGAGCTGTTCTCGCGCGTCGGGCATCACCGACGGGTCAAAGTTGAGCATGAACGAGATCGACGGGTTGAACGTGAAGTACGGACCGGCGCTGATGGCCATAAAGGAGAAGCCGCGCACATCGAACGACAGGATGTCGCAATCGCCGGACGGCGTGTTCTTCAGGACGGATGAATGCGTGATCTTCGAGCCGGCACCGAAGGCATCCACGTAGAAGTGGGCGGCTTCCTTTGCCTGCGTATCGAACCAGAGATGAGGGATGATTTTCTGCATGCGAAGATGGTACCCCAGTGTAGATGCATCGGCCGCCTCTTTCTGTTCTGGATCCAGCGACATCAGCGCACGCAGGCAAATCCAAACCGCTTCTGCAGGCGCACGTTGATGCGGGCGAGCATGGTCGCATCGGCCGAGAAGCGTTTCTCGACGCGCGCGCAGACGCGGACCTGCATGGGATCTTCAAAGTGGGCGGACGAGCTGGATGATGAAGAAGGTGAACTCGACGAACGAGAACTGGACGATCGGCTCGACGAACTTGCGCTCGAACGGGACGACGATGAGCTCACAGACGCACTGGAAGAGCTCACACTCGAAGCAACGCTGCTGCGCGACGATGGCGCCGTTTCGCCCTTGGCGGAGTACCCGAAATCGGAATTGTTGGCGTACATGAGGCCGGCGTAGATGACCGTGGACGGGATGAAGTAGCCCGTGACGAACTTGCCCGCCGCGTCGACACTCTTGGCCACGGCCACACCCACCACCTCGGTATCGTTCACCACCGGGCCACCGGAATTGCCGATGTCGAGCGGCGCGCTCGTCGTGAGCCACCCTTCGTCAGTGGTGCCCGTCACCTCGCCCGAGGTGATCTTGAGCGTAAGGGAGTTGGAGACTGTTCCGCGCAGAGGATAACCGATGATCGAGACGGGCGACTCATCCTCTGGATCATCAGCGAAGTTTAGGACGCCGTGCTCGCACGGCAAGAAGACGCGGATGTAGGCCACGTCGTCCTCCAGGTTCACGCGCACGTCGCTCTTGGTGATGCGCGTGTAGCACTCCAGATTGACGGCATCATCGGAGCCTGTGGCGTAGATCCGATACGACTGGCCATTCTCGATGACGTGACGGTTCGTCACGACGATCCCCTCATCTACGAAGAAGCCTGATCCCCAACCGACGAAGTTCCCATCCTTGTTGTAATTGGCGATGAACACCACCGCACTGCGCATCTCGGCACTTGGCGTGGCGGCGATGGCTGCAAAGACAGGCAGAAAGCTGAGGGACAACGCCAAGACTACGAACAAACGCTTCATGGCGACAATGATAATCCTAAACTAGAAAAACGGCCCGCATTTCTGCTGAAAAACGAAACGACGAACACGTGCTCTCGTTAACCGACATGCTCTTCAATATCGTCCACCCACTCTTTGGGATGTGGCACAAAATGCAGCGTCTTGCCGCCGCTCGTGTCGAGCCAGAGATCGCCATAATCGAGTAGGCGGTGAATCACTCCTCGCTCGCGCACTTCGACGACCTTCACACGAGCGAGGACCGTTTCGTCGACGGCATCGAACAGCCAGAGCCTGTGGCGAAAATTCATGAGCCTCTTGCTCGTCAGAATGATCTCGCTGATCTCTTCGCTCAGGGCGAAATGAAATAGCCAATGGATGACGCCGAGCGTTACGATGAGCGCGGCGGTGTGCAGGAGCGCCGAAGCCGATGACGACACTGCGGCCACATTGGCCGCCGCCACGAAGAGCGTCGCACCGGTGCCAATCAGGAGACCCGCGACGCAGACCGGAATGATGTACTGAACCCAGTGGCCGCCCGTGCGCCGCAAAAATTTCTCGCCTTTTTCAAGGTGAGGCAATGGCACGCGCGACCGCCACGGCAGGGACGCGAGGTCGCTCATTACGGAGAAGGTAGGAAGAAGATGTAGGCCGACGCCGCCGCGACGAGCGAGAGCGAGAGCAGGTAGCCCACGATCAACCAAGCGCCGGGAGCCCGGCCGCGTTCGGTTTTGCCGAGCGCCGTGAGCAGCACCGCACGACCCACGACGAGGCGCCGATACTCGTAGAGTACCGCGACCGCGACGGCGAGTGAGACGAGATGCGCGACGATGAGCAGAAAGGCATTCATCGAATGAACCAATTATAACCCACTCAGTGGCTTATTCATAATGAAGCAGGCATAATTGACAATATTCATTTATGTATTATAGTAAGAAACTATGCCGATGAAGGACTCTTCTCTGCCGTGGCACATGAACCGAACCGACCAGCGAAACGTCCGCGAGGCGACGGGTGGCGATGTGCGTGCCCTCAAGCTGAATCACACCATTATCCACAGCGAAACGATCGCTGAGATCGACGAGTGCCTGCGTGAGCGGCGTCACGGCTTGGAATACGCCAAGCTCTATTCCGGTGAGTACGAAGACCGATTGCACGACGTTCCAGACTTTGTCTCGGTCTGCCGGCAGAACGACGTGATTCCCTACATCGGCGGCGGCGAGACGGAGAGCGCAATCGTGCAAGGTCGACTCAGCGAGTACATCGCCGAGCTGAAGAGTTTTCAGATCGACACGATCGAAATCTCCAACAGCGACGGCAACCTGCCGGCCAGCAGCCTGAGCGACACGATCAAAGGACTACGCGGCGATTTCCGGCGTGTGCTCGTGGAGATTGGGACGAAAGAGGATTGCCACTATCGCTCGCAAGACGCTTGGCACCGCGACCTGGATGCCGCCCTTGAGGCCGACGCCGACGCAATCATCCTTGAAGGAACCGGCGCTGGCGACAGAGGCATTTACAGCGATGGAGGAGAGAGCAACACCCTCCTCGTCACCGGCCTAGCCGAACGGGCGGGCGAACGGACGGATCGCTTCCTGATCGAGGCGCCGCGCGAGTACCAGCGCAACTATTGGCTGGCGGAGATGTTTGGCTGGAAGATGCGGCTGGGCAATATCCCCCTGGATAATCTCCGTCTCTCTCGAACCGAGCAAATGCGCGTGGCCGCGATGCAACCAAAGATCAGCGCAGAAATCGACAAGCGTCGTCAGGCTCACCGAACCTTCTACGCTGAGCTGATGAAGGCCTGCGACGAACTCCGGATTTCGCGCGATGCGGCTATCTTCCATGGCGGCCTCCAAAACCTGTACGGGCACAACGTGATCAATCATCGAAATTGGCAGAAGAATCTCCGATCATTCTTACGATCGAACGTGGGCCCCCAAGAGATCGATTTGTTCGATATCGAACAAATAATGATCGAACCCCAGACCCTGAGAGGATTACTGCGCCAATTCTTCGGCTGCGACTACGACGATTAAACCGCGGAAATCGCGAATTCCGACCGCTCGATGACGCCCGATTCGATGATGGCGGCAGCCGCTTCGTAATCGGCGATGCGCATCTCGGCCGTGAAGAGCATATCGAGCGATGGGTCGCCAGGCTGAGGCAACGCGGGATGTAGGACGAACTCCACCGTCTCGTCGTCGTGCTCGGCCAATACCGCGGCGAACTCCTCGGGAGTGCAAGGCGCACGAGCTGTGCCCGGCAAGTTCCAGGTGTAGAGATTGTGGCGCACGTGCGGGATCTCCAGCTGCATCGGCGGCACGGCATCGCAGAAGAGCTCAGCCATCAGCTCGTGCCACCACGGCAGTACCTGGCCGTGCGCGGCGTTGAAGTTGCCGTGCGTGCTGATGTGTGCGGGATCAC
>CAZEVM010000004.1:14248-35875 GCA_964515645.1 uncultured Candidatus Peribacteria bacterium
GCATCACGGAAGAGGGCAAGCTGACGGCGTGTGTCGGGGATCGCCTGAGCGCAGATCTCCGGCTGCTCTCCCAGGGCAAGGCCGTGCACCGAGAGCTCGTTACACAGATGCACGCGATCGGCGTCGCCGATCGAGGAGAGTTCGAAGTGTAAGCCAATGGAGACGTTCGGCACACGGGCCATCACCTTCGCCCGATCAACGGCTCCATCAACCTCAATAAGGTAGTCGGCGCAAAGCGGCACGCGCGTGCGCTCCGCCAGGGAGAGGATGCCGCGATCAACTGAGGCGTAGCCGGCGTCGTCGCAGACAATGAGGAGGCGTCGGACCATACGGACCGGCAGTATAACCGGCCAGAAGGTCCGCTTGATGCATTGACATACTATCAAGAATATTGGAATACTTTTCCGTGTCCGAACGCCTGCAAACATCGACGAGAAGCCACGAACGCGGCCCCACAACCTGCGAACCTGGTCTGCGGCGTGTGTTGGGAGTCATTAAAGAAAAGGTGGCGACGATCATGAGCGATGACCCCAACTTGAAGCTCTCGATCATTGAGGCGGCGTATGAGAGCGATTCCTTCGCCGTGGCAGCGGAGCACATCATCCCCGAGTCATTTGTAATCGATCCACGTGTGGCAGAATGCGTGGTGGCAGGAGTACTACGAGAGGCTCTCACGCCCGAGGACTATGCGGCGCTTACCGCTCGCAATATCCTTGGCGGTCGACGCAAAGCCGCGAAGGCGGCGCGTGATGCTGTCGGAGTCATCGAATGGTCCGATGGCGAAATCAGCCGCCTGCAAGAATTGGCCCAATTGCATCGCCATGAGCAGGGACGGCAAAGAGGCAGGCCAAACTGCGTGACTATCGCTTCGATCATCAACGACGAATTCCACGACGGCGTCGCCGTGCGAAACGCGGATGGAACCAGCAAGATTCTCTCCCAGCTCTATAAGAAGGGCTTCACCATCAACGGTGCCGAGAGCGTGGCCGCGACGGACTGGAGCGAAGAGGAGGATGCCGCACTCGTGGCAATGATGAAGACAACCCTGCATGAAGGCGAGCAGTGGTACGGCGGGCATCCCGATTATGAGACAATCGCCCTCGCGCTCAACGAGCAGTTCCACAAGGGCGAGGAAGTCCGCACATCAATCACCTGTGGCAAGCACGCCACCTTGCTACGCCGACGCCGCGAGCGCGAGAAGAAAGCTGCAGCCAAACTGAAACGACAACAAAGAAAGGCCGCTGCTAGCGGCCTTTCGGAGTTACCAGGTGCGTAACCGTTGATTACTCAGCGTCGAAGGCGCCATCGAAGTGGGCCTTGAACATGGGGCGCTTAGGCAGCGTCACACCCTTCTCTTCGGCGATCTGCTCGATCGTCTTACCGGAGTCGAGCTCAGCCTTTAGCGCCTCGGGGGTCATACCGAGCTTCTCAGCAAGCCTGCCGCCCATGTGGCCACCGTGGCCACCGCGGCCACCCATCATGCCCATCATCGGGCGAGCCGGCAGTTCGATGCCCTTCTCGGCCGCGATCTGCTCGATGGTCTGACCGCCGTCGATGGCGGCCTTGAGTTCATCGGCCGTCATGCCGAGCTTCTCAGCGAGCTTTTCCGGACCAGGGCCGCGGCCGTGGCCGCGCTCTCCGCCGAAAGGCAGGGCGTCCTTCAGCTCAGGATTGGCTTCCATAAAGCCCTTGATGACATCGCGGCGGGCATCCATCGCGGCGCGGACGGCCTCCTGACGGTTATCCTCATCCGTAATGGAGAGGGCGGCAGTCAGGGCGTCCTTATGGGCCTGTGTGGCCGAGCGGATGGCGGAGACAAGCTCATCGAGGTTATCCAGGATGGCCTGGTCGCCAGCGATCATTTTTTGCAGCTGGTCATCCGTCAGGGCCGGGCGAGCGAAGAGACGATCTTCGATAGCCGGGATGTCCGCACCAGAAGCGGACTGTGCGCCTGCCACCTGGGCGGCGAGCGGGAAGCCGATGGCGAGGGCAGAGACGCCTGAGAGGGCGCCGAGCATGAATTTTTTATTCATAGTGAGTGGGGAAAGGAAGTACGGGTAGAAAGGAAAGATCGGTTGGTCGCGACAGTACCCACTCTACGAAGCCGGCCTTAAAGACCGATTAAAGTTTTGGACAGTGTTTTATTGGCTCAGGGATAACGTGAACACAGTTCCCTTTCCCCCTTCGCTCTCGACATCGATCGACCAGCCGTGCAGATCGACAATGCGCTTAACGAGCGCCAGGCCGAGACCAAGGCCCTTCTGTGTACGATCACGCGAGGTGTCCTCCTGGTAGAAGCGATCGAAGACATGCGGTAGTGCCTGTGGCGAGATGCCCCGACCGGTATCGCGCACCACCAGCGCTTCACGTGAGAGTTCGACCGTGACTGATCCCTTGTTGGTGAACTTCACGGCGTTGCCGACCAGGTTCATCACGACTTGGCGCAGCAGCGCGGCGTCGCCCTGCACTATGACCGGCTCATCGCGCAGCACGAGCGAGACACCCTTCTTCTCGGCGGGCAGGCGTTGCTTCTCTACAACATCGCGAACAATGGCGGCCAGGTCGACGGACTCTGATCGGAACGCGAACGCATCAAGACGCGCCAGCTCAAGCAGGCGCTCGACGAGCAGCGACATCTCCTTGAGGCCGTCCTTGGCAGCACGGATCTCAGCATGGTTATCGGCACTGAGGAGTGCCAAATCGAGCGAGGTGCTCACGGCCGTCAACGGTGTGCGCAGCTCGTGGCTCGCGTCCTGCGTGAATTGCTCAAGTCGCTGCATCATCTGCTCGGCCGGACGCAGGCTGCGCCGCGCGAAGAAGAGTCCGACCAAGTAGGTGAGGCCAGAGATGCCTACGCTGATGATGAGGAAGATGACGATGCGGCGCAGGAGCATCTCCGGCGGCTGGCGGTCGACGATCTGCAGGTAGCCCACCACGGCCCCCTCGCGTGAGAAAGGCACGGTGAGGATCTCGTAATCCTCGCCCTCGCTCGTCACAATCGACAGACCCTCGTCGGGACTGAAGGGTAACCCCTCGAAGAACGTTCCCGAGACCAACACCTTGCCGTCACTATCGGCGATGCGCAGACGCTCGCGCTGGAACGGCGGAAGCGGCGGGACGGTGCCGAACACCTGCTGATGCTCGAGAACCGGGCGCAATTGGCGTAGCAGGCGATCTTGCCCTTGACGCCCGCGATCGGCGACATCAGCGGTAAAGAAGATGGCGCCCGTAACGAGCATGAGCGCAAACACGAAGCCTGTGAACTGCGCGGCAATGCGATGGCTGATATCGCGGAAGATCATGCGGCGTCGGGGACGAGGTAGCCCTTATTGGGCACGGTCTGGATGGCGTCCTTGCCGAGCTTACGACGGAGGAAGGCGACGTGCACGTCGACCGTCTGCGAGAACATCAGCCCGTCGGCGTCGCCCCAGACGTGCGCCAGGATGGCCGGCCGGTCCTGCACCACGCCCTTGTGGCGGATGAGGTATTCAAAGAGCGCGTACTCCTTGGGCGAGAGCGCGATACTCTTCTTCCCCTTCCATACTTCCTGCGTATTGGTGTCGACCGAGAACTTGCCCGACTTCAGCACCGGCGACTTGTCCGTCGCCTGGCGACGCATGAGCGCACGGACGCGGGCCAGTAGCACCTCAAGATCGAACGGCTTAGTGAGGTAGTCGTCAGCTCCAAGATTGAGACCCTCGATCATCTCCTGCTGTTTGGCACGAGCAGTGAGCATGAGGATGGGCACGCGCTTGCCGCTCTCGCGCAGCATTCTACAAAGCGAAAAGCCGTCGAGTCCCGGCAGGTTGATATCGAGAATGAGGAGATCGATCTCCTGCGTCATCGCCTTCTCCAGACCTTCGCGGCCGTCGCGCGCGACGTCCACGGAATACTGCTGCATCGCGAGAAACTTCCGTATGTTCTCGGCGACAGTCTCGTGGTCTTCGACAATCAGGATGCGCATAGCGATGGAGAATACTCTCCCATCGTAGATGGCATAACATTAAAGCCAGATTAACATCCGAAGGTAGGCATAAAACATCTCCAGGAGCGGCGAAATGCCTGTCCAGGACGGCACCCTGCACGTTTCAGCAGCCAGTTGACCAAGAGCAGAAGTACAATCAGAGCCGCGGCGGCGAGTTGGAGCTGCCACGACAGGCTGCCGACGTAGGTATAGACGATGGCGGTGGGAATGGTGGCGACGAGACTGAGGCGGAGATACTCCCAGCGACCAATGCCCGAGAAGGTCGCGTACGCGAAGCTCATTACATCACCCTCCACCAGTAAACGCAGCAACGCAGAGTGCACGAGGCCGCGGTTGTCCACGAGACGGCGGGCTGCCCGTGTCTGCGGTACATTGAGCAACGATGCGAAGCGCGTGTGGTGCAGCAGACGAACGATCTCGAAGAGCAGTTGGCCGCCGATGACCCAGATGGCGAGCATGAGGGCCGAGGTGACGGGCCAACCCCACAGCGCGACGCCAAGCGGAATGAAGGGCAGGGTGCTCGCCCACGGAACCATACTCACGATCACGCCGAGCGCCACGAAGAGCACGATGGCGCCGAAGGAATCCCAACCCGAGAAGATCTGCTGCAGCACGTCCGCATGCGTATTCATGCCGTACGACATCGCTGCGAAGAGCAGGATCGCGATGGGCAGGGGCCAATATTGACGGAGAAACATTCGCACGAGCGAAGTATCCGCCTTGCGCATTAAAGCCAGATTAAGAGTTGGCACGAGGCAACGCATGCACATGCGTCTGCAAAACACAGCGCAAAGGCATTCGTATCCACAATCACCACTTCATCTGAAACCATGCTTCCCAGAACATGTCCGCGCTCTTTTTCGTCGCTTCTAGGGCGCTGAGACGTATTCACCATTGAGTAGCTGACACTCCATTATTTCATGTTCTACCAGACATTAGCGACGATCCTGGTCGCGTGAACCCCCCTGATGTCCGCCGTCGCGACCACGCGATTGTTCAGGGCGACGCTCCCAGGCACGATCGGCAGCATTGTCAGGGAGTATTGGCAGGAGCCAGCGCGACGCATCAAACCAATTCTGGCGATGTTCGTGCGACCACTCGCCCGGCCAGAAATCGGCACGCGATGAAGAGCTAGAGGAAGCAGACGAGGATGATGCTTCACTGCCCGAAGACGAGGACGATGAAAGTGACGAGGATGAGACAGCAGAGCTAGAGCTGCTACTTGAGGATGATGTCGAGGAGGATGACGTTGATGATGGTGCCGAGGAAGAGGATGTAACAGAAGACGAAGAAGAGACAGGAGATGATACAGAGGACGACGAGACAGACGAACTCGTCGAAGAGGAAGAAGAACGAACGATGGCCTGAGCCGACGAGACCGCCGCCTCTGCCGCAATACGTCCATAGCCGCTCTTACGGTCGGGACCAGCAGCGTCAAGATCGATGGCAGTACCCGTGACGATGGCGTAGACCTCGTTAGTGGTCAGGGTTGGTTCAGCCTCGATGAGCTGTGCGACCAGTCCGGTCACGTGCGGTGCGGCCATCGACGTGCCGCCCCACCAACCGTACCCCGCATCGGGACAGGAGCCAGCGACGGCGCATGGCACGGACGAGAGGATGTCCACGCCGGGAGCTAGCACATCGAGGGCAGTGCCGTAACTAGACCAATCTTGAATCTGATCCTGATCGTTCACAGCACCCACCGCAATTGCCTTTGAGGCGCAGGCGGGAGTGATAATTCCTTCACCATCGATGCCGTAGTTGCCGGAGGCCACTACGACATTCGCCCCTTTGCTCACTGCCCAGTTGACGGCCTTGGCCAGAGAATCATCGTCACAATGCCCTAAGAAGGAACCACCACCGAGACTGAGGTTAATCACCTTCGCTTTTTGGGAGATGGCCCATTCGATGCCGGCAATGACGTCACTCTCCAGACACCAACCTTCGTCACTACAGACCTTGCCGACGATGAGCTCAACCCCAGGCGCAATACCGGCAACACGGTTACTATCACCACGATCGTCGAATGGACGCACGCCTTCGCCGGCAATAATACCAGCGACGTGCGTACCATGACCGGCACCATCGGTGACGGCTGCATCGCGACTGAAGTTGGCCGTAGCAGCGACAGCTGCAGAGATTTCGGGATGAGTCACGTCGATGCCAGTGTCGAGAATGGCCACACGCACGCCGGTACCATCGATACCGGATTCCTGCACGACCTGTGCTCCAATCTGTCGTCCTGAATACACATCAGTGAGGGCCATCACGCGATCTTCCACGGAATACGGCACCACCGCCGTAGAGGGGCAGCGCAGAGCAATGGAGTCACGAAGTTGGCGGCGCACCTTACAGCCTTTCTCCTTCGCCTGGGTGATCTTGGTGGGATCGCGAAGTAAGACAGCCTTCTCATCCTTATTGCAGAAGCCACCGAGACGACAGGACTTGAACGCACGACGAGTGCGGGAATCACCCATCTCAGAAAGGTTCGCCATGCTCGAGCTGCCTGGCGCGACAAGAAATGCAGAGAGAAACAGTCCGAAGGCGGCGAAGGCAGCCACGCGGCGCCAAGAGAAAGAGGACGTCATAGGATGTGTGTATATATATTATTATACATCAAAATAGTTTACTTAACCACCATCGCCGCACATCAGTCCTAGCGCTTGGGAAAGCCAAGGAAGGTCAAGGCGTCCGTCGTACTGGCAAAGACGGCGCCACCTTCCTGCTTCTTGAGGAACCAGCCGGCCTTCTCCAGGGTCGGCCGGACGAACTCGCTAATACTCGTCAGATAGACGGTGTGCCCACGCTTCTCGGCCTGCCTCAGAATATCGTGCAAGATCTCGACCCCATCGATATCGGCGTACAGAAGGTTGCGGAGGCTGAGAATGATCGTCTTCGCCTTGATGCGGCGGATATTGTCTTCATGCGAGTTGCCGTTGAAGTACGTCAGCTCACCGGCGAAGCGATAGACGACGATGTCACAGTCCCCTTCGTGCTCGGCCAACTTATGGTGCGGGATGCGCAGCAGATCGCAGTTTGGCTTGTGGAGGGTCAGCTCACTCTGCGCCCGAGAGAGATGGGCGACGAAGCTCAGAAGTGCGACAGTCACACCAACCAAAAGGCCAGTCATGGAATCGACGCTGAAGACGAGCACGGCGACGAGTAGCGCCAACCAGAAGGCGCCACGATCGAAGACGAAGAGCTTCTTGAACTCCTTCACATCCACCATGCGGATGGCGGCGAACACGAGGATGCTCGCCACGGCCGCGAGCGGCATGTACTGGAAGCCGCTAAAGAGCAGGAGCGATATAACCGCAACAAAGATGGCATTGAGTCCTGAGGACGCGCGGGAACTGGCGCCCGTCTTCACGTTGAGCGCGGTGCGCACGAACACGCCCGTGGCCGGCAGACCGCCGGCGATACCGGAGGCGATGTTGGCCAGAGCCACGCCGCGCACTTCATTGGATTGGTGAAAGCGGCTATTCGTCATGCCATCGGCAATCTTGGCCGAGAGCAGCGTCTCGAGCACGGCCACCACCGCTACCGTGACGACCGCCTGGAAAAAGCGCACATCGAGAGGCGGCAACAACATCGGCAGCTGGAAAAGATTGGCGTGGAACGTGCCGTACTTGGCGAGTAGCGTCTGGACTTGGAACGGCAACATGCCCGATTCCGCGGCGTATCCGATGGCGATGCCGATGACGGCCACGACGACAGCGCCGGGCACCTTCGGCATGACCTTTGCACAGAGGAAGAGTAACGCCAGGCAGGCAGCGAAGAGGGTGAGTGTCGGCAACTGGGTCTGGCCAATGTGGCGCAGCGACTCGAGCAGGTTCATAAGCAGCGTCTCATGCACCGGCAGGCCGGTGAGTCCGAGAGCGGCGTTCAGCTGGCCCAAGCCGATGGCCAAGCCGACGCCGAGAGTAAAGCCGTACATCACACTCGACGGGATAAAGACGAGGTAGCGGTCGAGACGCAGCAGCCAAATAACGAGCATGAGCGCACCGGAGCAGATGGCGAGCACGGGCATGAGGGCCGGGCCGAACGTCATGCCGAAGGCGGCGATGATGGCGGCCAGCGCGCCGGCCGGACCGATGACGTTGTAATCGCTGCCGCCAAAGATCGCCGCGACCAATCCTGCCCACACGGCGGTGATAATGCCCATGATCGGCGTGGCACCTGAGGCAATGGCCAACGAAAGTGAGAGGGGCAACGAGACGAGCGCGACAGTGAGACCAGACTTCCAGTTGGAAGCGGCTAAACGGAGCAGGTTTTGCATGGCAGGACGAGGAAGACCGCGAATCACCCGGGAGGCGGGTGGCAGCTCCTGACCGGTCTACTCTCCCCTATTGGGCCAGTCAACGACTTTAGCTCTGACGGTGGCCGTGCAGGAGCATATCCACGGCGTGCTCCATGGAACCAGCCGGCGTAATCTCGCCGCCGTTGACGAAGAAAATCTCGTCGGCACTTTCAATGGTGTTAAGGCGGTGAGCAATGATGACGCGCGTCGTCGAAGCAGGCAGGCGCTTGAGGATGTCCTCGAGCAGCTGCTCGGTGACGGTGTCGATGTTCGCCGTCGCCTCATCGAGGATGAGTAGCTCAGGATCGCGCAGCACGGCGCGCATGAAGGCGATCAGTTGGCGCTGGCCGAGGCTGAGGCCATCGGCACCCACCTTCACCGGCGTATCCAGTCCGCCGTCGAAGCGGCTAAGCAGAGCCTCGAGGCCGGTCTTCTTGAGCGCGGCCTCCAGGTCGGCGGCCGAGTGGTCGGCGTAGGCGTCGTTGCCGTAGAGGATGTTGTCGCGGACGGTGCCGGTGAACAGGAACGGCTCCTGCAAGATGAAGCCGATCTTCTTCACGCGTTCATCGGCGGGGTATGACCGAATGTCGCGACCACCGAGGTAGATGGTGCCGGAGGTGGGATCAAAGAGGCGGGCCATGAGCGAGGCCGTCGTCGTCTTGCCGCCACCAGTCGGACCGACAAGGGCGTATGTCTTGCCGCGCTCGAGCGTGAAACTCGCCTCGCGGAGCACCTGCTTGCCGCTGGGGTAGGCGAAGCCGACCTTGTCGAACTCCAGTAACGCGTCGTTGCGCTTGGCGCCGGCGGCCACCGTGGGCATGTCGGACTCCAGCGCGAGGATGGCGGCGATGCGATCCCAGCCGGCCATCGCCAGCTGGAAGTTGGCCCAGAGCATCGCCATTTGGCGCAGCGGATCGTAGAAGCGGCTGACGTACGTGAGGAAGCTGATGAGGATGCCCACCGTGAAGTCACCCTGGGCGATGAGCAGGATGCCGTAGGCCAGCACCACCAGCTGGGCCAGGTTGGCGCAGAAGCCGTAGAGCGGCGTGAGGGTGCCGCTGGCCACGCCGGCCGAAACGGCGGCCTTGAAGTTCTTGCCGTTCTCCAGGCGGAAACGCTCGCGGAAGTAATCGCGGCGGTTGAAGGCGACGATCACCTTAAAGTTGTCGAGGCTCTCCTGCACCTCGGCACTCAGGCCGCCGGTGGCCTGCAGGTTCTGCAGGTTCTTGCGGCGAATCCAGGCCGAGACGAACTGCGTAAAGATGAGGAGGAACACGGCCGGTGCGAGCGTGGCGGCGCCGAGGCGGACGTGGATGACAAGCAGGAAGACGGCGGCGCCAAGGATCATGAAGATGTTCGCCGCGAACTGCATCAGCGACTGCGAGAAGAACTGGTTCAACTTGTCCGTGTCGTTGTTAATGCGCGAGATCAGGTCGCCGGCCTTGTTCTGGTTGAAGAAGGCGACGGGCAAGCTCTGCAGCTTGGCGAAGACGGAGTTGCGCAAGCGGAAGAGCACGCGCTGTCCGACGTTGCCCATGGCCACCGTCTGCGCGTAGCTGGCGACGAAGGCGACGAGGTAACAGAGCAAGAGCAATCCGGCGTTGCGGAGCACGACCGCGAAGTCGCCGTTCTTAATGGAGGTGTCGACAGTCCAACCGACGACGAGCGGCGTCAGCAGGTTGAGGCCGGAGTTCACGAGCATGGCGAGGAGCGCGCCGAGCAAGCGGCCGCGTTCGTCGGCGAGCAGCGGCAGCAGCTTCTTCAGCGCCGCCATGGGCTTGGTCTGGCCGGCGGATGTGCTGAGGTTGTAGTTATTCATACGTGACGGTGCTGCGCTGGGAATCGGCGATCTGGACGTACTCGGGCGAGGTCTCGAGGAGCTGCTTGTGCTTGCCCTTGGCCAGCACTTCTCCCTCCATGAGCAGGACGATCTGGTCGTAGTCCTCGACGGAGGCGATCTTCTGGGTGACGGAGATGAGCGTCAGGCCGGGGTATTCGGCGGCGACGTTGGCGAGGATCTTCTGCTCCGTCTGCGTGTCCACGCGGGCGGTGAAGTCGTCGAGCAGGAGGATCTTCGGATCGAGCGCCAGGGCGCGGGCCAGCATGATCCGCTGCTTCTGGCCGCCGGAGATGTTGCCGCCGCGCTCCGAGATGACGGTGTCGAGCCCCTGCGGCAGCGAGGCGACGAAGTCCTGCAGTTCGGCGGTGCGGATGGCCTTCTGCAGGCTCTCATCGGTGGCGGCGGGGCTGAAGGCGATGTTCTCGCGGATCGTCATGTTGAAGATGACGCTGTCTTGGAACACGAACGCCACCTGCGCATGGAGTGAGACGGGATCGTACTCGGCGACGGGCCGACCATCGAAGAGAATCTCGCCGCTCGTCGGACGCGAGAGTGCCGTGAGCAGATAGAGGAGCTGCGACTTGCCGGCGCCGGTGGGGCCGATGATGGCGGTGCGTGTGCCGGCCGGAACGGTGAAGGAGACGTCCTTGAGCACATTCTTCTCGCCGTACGTGAGCGACACATTCTTCAATGCCACATCTCCCCGCAAAGCCGCTTTTGTGCTTCCGCCTTCGGGTTCCGGCTCAGCCTTGAGAACGTTCGCCACGCGCGCGTACGAGGCGCTGGCGCGAGCCGTGATGTTGCCGACGAAGCTCAACATGAACATCGGGAAGATGAGCATGCCGAGGTAGCTGTTGAAGGCCGAGAAGTCGCCGATCGTCATGTCGCCGCCAATCACGGAACGGCCGCCCAGCACGAGGATGGCAATGGTGGCCAGGCCGCCGATGAGCCAGACGACGGGGATGAGGATCGAGAACAAGCGCAGGATCTGCAGGCCCACATCGCGGGCGCGGCTGTTGGCGTCGTGGAACTTCTTCTCCTCCAGCGAGAGCGAGTTGATGACGCGAATGAGAGAGGCGCCGAGGATGCTCTCGTTGATGACCTTGTTCAGCCAGTCGATCACTTCCTGCCCCTTTTTGAAGAGGGTGCGGATCTGGCGGAAAATGACGAACAGCACGCCGCCGATGAGCGGCACTATAAGGAGGACCACCAGGGCCAGCGGCGCATCGATGAGGAGCATAAGCACCGCCGAGCCGATGATGACACTGAGCGAGGCGACGATGGTGGAGATCGCCTGTGAGACGTACATCTTTACCGCGTCGATGTCGGAGGTGAGGTTGGTGAGCAGGAGCGCGGCGCCGGTGCGCTGCACGAAGGCGTAGCTCTGGCGGGAGATGGCGGCCGCCACTTCTGTACGCAGGTCGCGGGCGACGAGCTCCGAGACGTACACCTGGGTCAAACTGAGGAGATACGTAAAGACGAGCACGCTCGCAGCCGTCGCAGTGAACTCGATGATGGTCAGGCGGAGATCAAAGGCGCCGGCACTGAAGGCGTCGATGGCCCGCGAGATGAGCAGCGGCACCACCAGGGCGATGACGTGGCTCAGCAGCGCGAGCACGACGAGCGTTGCTACCCACGCGCGATAGGGTTTGAGCAGGCTCATCAAGGATGGGCCCTTGGCCGGCGGAGGCGTCTTCTCAGGCATGAGGGCCAGAGTGTATCCCTGTTTTCCGCAAAGTACGGCAGAAAAATAAGGAATGTGAGGTACGCCATAACACACGATGAACCATCACAATCAAGACTCGATGAGAGTCGCAGCCGTTAGCCGACAGTTTCCCGAGACCCTTTCCGGTTATTTGCGGATGTTGAGAATATTTTACAAATTATATTATTATTGTATATTCACAAAGTCTTGCGCGGCCGGAAGGATCCGGCCGCTTCTCTGACCTCTTATAGCTAAGAACACCTCTCCCAGAGTGCCCTCTTAGACCCTTGCCCGGTGGAAAACGCCCTGCTACAAACGTCCGTCGATGGGCGACTAAACCACCCCTCCTTCCTCAATCTGTATGAAGCACGCACCACAGTACGAGCCTAATACGATTTCTTTCGTGGCTTGGCCAGGCGCCGGCAAAGGCACTCTCACCGACGCCATGATCGGCGACCTCAACGAACGAGACATTCCCTTCGATCGTTGTGAAGTTGGTGCCATCTGCCGCGATCATGGCGAACGCCAGACGCCCTTTGGACTCTTGGCGAAGGACTATAAGGATAAGGGTCTCTTGGTGCCGGACAAACATGTGGTGCCGGTGATCGCTGACGCAATGCGCCAACTACGCAGCAATGTCGTATGGCTGGTCGATGGCTTTCCACGTAACGGCGAGCAAGTAGCTCCGTATGAAGACCTCATGGACGAGCTTCATCGCGACGATATCATTCTGCATCTAAAGCTCGGCCGCGATGACAAGGAGCAAGATGATATTTCCGCCGAGCGCATGATCAAACGCGGCGAACGTGCCCTCTCTAAAGGCCAGAAACCCCGCCCCGAAGATGTTGATCCAGTGAAGCGTGCTGAGCGCCTGGTGGAAGCTCGCAAGCTTCTGCCTGTCATCGAGCACTTCAAGAAAATAGGCAAGATCCTCACGATCGACGGTACGCCCTCCTCGGAAATAGTGCTTGCCCAGCTGCGCCAGCGCCTCGCTATCCGTGTACTTGAGACGGCCGAACTAGACCCAGATCTTCACGCTGCTGAAATGCCAATGCCGCGCTTCACGCTTCAGCCAGCCTGAATCAGTTCTTGTAGACCGGATACTGGCTGGTCTCGTAGGGCCCGCGGTAGATCCACAACATTGGTAGACCATCGGCCTCCACGGTATGAACGAGGCGATCGACCGGCACCACGTGCTGGTACTGCGACCAACGCAAAATGTCGAGGATGTACATCGCCTGAGCCGAGCTCTTTACGGCGTAGATGCGTGCCTGATCCTCGGGCGGAAGGAAGAGGATATCGCCGATGCCGACATCGGTTCTAATGTAGACCGGAATGCGCGCCGTCTGGTCGTTGGCGACGATCCACCTGAGACCCTCCAGGTACGAAAGGCCCCAATAATCCATTTCCATCTTTCCCTTCACGAGCGACGATGGAACGCTGAAGTACATGTACTCGAAGGGATGCCAACGGATCATCCACGTCAGCGTGGCGAACATTTGCAGTAGCACGATGCCGGCCAGCACCTTTCGCCAGAGTCCGCTCGTTCCTTCCCATAGGCGCTGCGCCCCGAAGACCGCCAACAGCAGGAAGGCAGGATAGACGAAGAGGAGGTGACGCCACTCGTCAAAGAGACCGATCTTGCCGAGCATCTTGGCGAGCACAGGCAGGCCGATCCAGAGGAGGGAGAAGGCAATGAGTGGCTGTCGCTTGAAGAACTGCAACGGCCGGCGGAGCTGCGCGAGCGCCAGTCCGGAGCCGGCGGCAAAGAGCACCGTGTACGCCAGCGGGATGGTGAGCGCCATCCACACCGGCAGGTAGTGCCAGGGCAGGTGCGGACGATAGTAGGTGCCCAAGTAGAAGCCCTCATCGGTGCGACCGGTGTTATCGAGGATGGCGCCGTAGAGCCCGCCCAGAGGATCACTCCAGAGTAAGGGCCAAACGACGATGGTGAGGATGAACGTCGCAACCAGCGAGGCGAGGCACCACAGCACCCAGCGCACCCGCTCGGAGGCAGGCGCAGTAATGGCATGAATGCCGAAGCCGAGCACGGCGAAGGCCGGCAACAACAGGGCGAACGGACGAAGGCTGATAGTAAAGCCTGTAGCCAAGCCAAAGGCGACGGTACGCCACACCGACGGCCTCTCGAGCAGGCGCATGAGGGCCAGCATTGAGAGTGCAAAAAAGACGAGCGTCGGCAGATCCTTTGGGTTGTAAAAGCCGTGCGCGAACATGCGCGGCGACAACGTGAACATCACGACGCAGAGCAGCGCCCACCACATGCTCTTCGTCACGCGCTTGGCCAAAAAGAAGAGCGACCACCAGCCGAGGCAGTAACACAGGAACGACGCGAAGCGCATCGCCGTCACAGAAGAGAGGAAGCCGAAGTCACTCACGCTCCGGCCGATGGCGATAAAGATCAACTGGTAGACGGGCGTGTGGAATTTCCAGTCGATGGCCGAGGGAACCTGTCCGCCTTCAAAAAGATAGCGCCAAGCCTGCATGCCGAACTCGAAGAGCGGCGGCTCGTCCATGGACGTCGCGTAATCGGCGCAGACCATCCAGCCAGTGAAGAGCAAGACGCCAAAGACGGCGCCCACCACGTGCCAGGGATGCTGCTGGCACCAGGTGCGGATGTGGGAGATGGACATGACCGCAGTGTACAAACGGGCCGTTGGCCTGGATAGCGCGGAGAATATTTGACAAAAATAAAAATAAGTATTCAATATCATCATTGCAGCACGTGCTGCATGACCTTTACAGCGCCGGCTTCTGACGCGGCTCTAATGGTCTGTCTCATTTTATGGATCTGAGAGAGGGATCATCATGCCAGTCTGCATCGAGCGAGTTCGAAACGAACGGCGTCACGGCTTTTTGCGCCGAAATCTGCCCACCTTCGACATCCAAACAGGAGACCTGATCTTCACCTGCTTCATCCTGCCCGAGGAGGACACGACCGAATTGCCCCATGCCGTCCTGGCCTACATGCCGCCGTTCCAGGAATTCTGGACGAACGGCGGTTGTAAACAGGTCGTCCTGGCAATCGACGGGCGGGTACCCAAGAACGTCCGCACATACGCTGTCATGCACGAAATTTGGCGGGACCTCTTTATGAACCACCCCAACCGATACGTGGATGCCGCCCTGCGCGAGATCAAGGAGGTGCGAGCCAACCCGGCGGTATCGCCCGCGCAAGCAACGAAGTACCTCAAGATGAGACGGACCTACTGGCAGAACCTCATTGCCTTTGCCGCGAAGCACGCGGAGACGTACTCCCCGTGCGACCGACAAGGCTACCAAGCCACGTTGATGGTCTTCGAACGCGAAGTGAACCCCAGCGACGAGGGCTAAGCAGTAGAAGCCGGCCACCCCAACCCAGCCCGTTACAACGGCTGGGTTTTTTCCGATGCGCCGGTGTACACACCCGTGAGCGCCCCCTTGGCGATGGCGTTGTCGGAGAATGTTTCTTCAATCATCTCACGCTTGGCGCCGGACATCAGGTCGAGCGCGCGGTCGAAGGCATACACCTCGAAGACGTAGTGATGCACTTTATCGATGGCACGGCAGGGTCCGCTGTAGCCGTTCATACCGGCATCGTTCTGGCCATAGATAGCACCCCGCGGCGGATCAACCTCGGACCATGCCACGGTCGTGGGATCAATGTTCCACATCGCCAAGTGCAAGGCGGGCTCTTTTTCCGCATCAAGATCGTACATGAGTACACCCAGGGCCTTCGCCTCGGCCGGCACTCCCGTCACCGCCATCGGCGGCATGATATTGCGACCGTCGCAGGTGTAATCATCGGGGATGGTGCCACCCTCAGCGAACATCGTGCTCTCTACACTCAGCGGGGCCAGGGACCGACAAGCGGCGAGCGTGCATACTAAGAGAAAGAGGAGGGCAGAGGCGGGCTTCATGGTGCCAGTGTAGCTACGGGGCCCGAGAATACGAAAAGTTCAAGACGGGCTCGGGGCGGGCAGACGCTACTCTTTGGCCGATGCGCCGCCTTTCCCTCCCCTCCCTCGTCCTCTCGTCGATCCTCCTCGCCTCGTGCGTCACTCACACCGAAGCACGCCGCCCCGAGACGATTGGCGCGACAAACGTCTCCAGCTCCTCGTCTCTGGCGAGCAAGGCAAAGACGCTGTCGAGCCGCAAGGTGCGCACTTCATCGAGCAAGTCTTCAACCAAGTCCATTACCGCCCCAGCGCCGATGCCGGCCAACCCGCCCGCGGAACTGACGGTGCCGATTCTCGTCTACCACCACATCCGCGCGACGGCCGGTTATCCCAAGGAAACCTGGAGCTACAAGATGTCCGTCTCGCCCAGCGTCTTTGAGACGCAGATGCAGTGGCTCGTCGACCACGGTTATACGACAGTGAGCCTCACCACACTCGCAGAGATGCGCGCCGGCACGCGCCTGGGACCCACCAAGCCGATCGTCGTCACCTTCGATGATAACCAGATGTCTTCGTATGAACTTGGCGTGCCCGTGCTGGTGAAAAACAACCAGACCGCCACCTTCTACCTCATCACCAACCGCCTCGAGAACAAGGACTCCATCGGCTCGGCGCAGATTCCCGATCTTCTCGCCAAGGGTATGGAGATCGGATCGCACACCGTCACTCACGCCATTCTCACCGACCTCTCCGACAGTGCACTTGCCGCCGAGCTGAGGGATAGCCGCACTGCTCTCGAGGCCGTCACCGGCACGCCAGTGGTGCACTTGGCCTACCCGCTCACCGCCCAAAACCAACGCGTGCGCGACGCCACGGCCGCCGCCGGCTACGTGACGGCCACGGTCATGGACCCCCGCAACAGCACGATGCAGGACAGCAACTTCAAGCTGCCGCGCATCATGATGACGGACGACACCGACCTTGCCCGCGTTCTTCCCTAAAGGAAGCGACCTTGGGGCTCAACAGCGCAAAACAACGATTTCTTTGTGTTTCGCTGTTGCGAACGTTGTCCGAGGGGTCCACAATCCCCTCCAATGCAGCTCTCACTCAACCCTGAGGAGTTCCGCCGCCTCCTCCTGCTCGCCACTCTGGGAGAAGTCGTGATGAACGACTGGACGCCGCAGAAAGAATTGACCAGCGACCAACAGGCATGCATCGACGTGGTGCAAGACTTGTACGCCCGCGCCATCCAAGATCGCCAGACGGATCTCGTCCATGAGGATGCAGAGACGGGCTGCCTTCTTCCTGGTGACAGCATCCGCGCGCAGATCGACAAGTGGCTCTCCATCTACGATAACGACGTCTTCTGGGATGAGCTCGTCGCCCGCCTGGCGCAGCGCGAGATGGTGGCCGAGTACGGCCGCGAGACGCTGGAGCAGATGTCCGATGTCTACCGCCGCCGCGCCGAGCAGCCGCTGCTCGACTACTACTGGCGCGAGGTCCGCCAGAACGGCATGGACCACTTTGTCATGCAGGACGACGCCCCCACCCGTCAGCCCCGCCGCCGCATCCGCGGTCGCAGCGGCACGACGAATACAGCCGAGAACAACGAAGAGGAAACAGAGGCGTAATCCACCCGTACTGTCTGCCAAACCCTCTCAGAGACAACGATTCTTTAGACGTTGTCAGCGAGCGATGTTGTTGCTTTAACGACGACGACCGAAGTTGCGACTCGAACCGTTGCGTCGTCCAAACCCACCGCCACCTCCTCCCGTGCCGCGGCGGTTAAACTTAGGACCTGGCTTGTGTTGACCATGTTGAGGGGCGGCCACGTGGGCCGGGGCTACGATGTGGCTCGGTAGTGAGCGACGCTTGATGGAGGTGCGAATGAGCTTCTCGATATCGGCCACATCACGGGCTTGATCGGGGCAGGCGAACGAGACGGCCTTACCTTCTTTGCCCGCGCGCGCCGTGCGGCCGATGCGGTGCACGTAATCGCTCGTGTCGTCGGGCAGATCGAAGTTCACGACCAGCTCCACGCCGGTGACGTGGATGCCGCGGGCAGCGATATCGGTGGCCACCAGCACGCGGTACTTACCGGACTTGAAGCCTTCGAGCGCCATGCGGCGCTGCGCGAGCGAACGGTTGGCGTGGATTTCGGCGGCGGTGTATCCCGCTCCGGTGAGCGCCTTCGTCATCTTGCTGGCGCCATGCTTGGTGCGCGAGAAAACCAGAACGCGACCAGGAGTTTCCTTGAGGAGATGTTCCAGAAGCTGAAGCTTGTCCGCTTTGTTCACGAAGATCATCTCCTGCTCCACTTTTTCGGCAGCGGTGCCGGCCGGAGCGACCTCGACACGCAGCGGCATCTTCATGTGATTGGCGGCGAGCCTGGTGATCTCGGCGGGCATCGTGGCCGAGAAGAGTAAGGTCTGACGCTCTGCAGGAATATGCTTAAAAATGCGCTCGATCTGCGGCATGAAGCCCATGTCGAGCATCTGGTCGGCCTCGTCGAGCACGAGCACCTTCACGCCCTTGAGGGTGATAGTCCCCTGCTCCAGGTGGTCGTTCAGGCGGCCGGGCGTCGCCACCACGATGCGCGGGCGCTGACGGATGTCGTTGATCTGGTGACGCATCGAGGCGCCACCGATGATGACGATCGTGCGGAAGGAGAGCGAGTTTGCGAACGCCCGGAGTGACTCCTCCACTTGAGCGGCGAGTTCGCGAGTGGGAACGAGGACCAATCCGCCACCACCGTTGGCAGCCAAGCGCTGGAGCATCGGCAAGCCAAAGGCGAGCGTCTTTCCCGTGCCGGTCTGGGCGATGCCAATCACATCCTTCCCCTCCACGGCAATCGGGATGGCCCGGTGCTGAATGGGCGACGGCACGCTGATCCCACGCTGAGCGAGGATCGGCAGAAACTTCTCATCGACGCCAAGGGCGCCAAATGCGGACGGGGGGGCTTGATTCATCGGCTCGATACTACAGTAAAAACGCTAAAAAGCAGCATTCTTTAGGCATTTTCCCGGTTCAGTACCCCTGGGCCCGCTGCCATTGGCGGTACTGCGCGCGCTGACGACGGTCACGGCGGGCTTCATCCAGATCGTGTAAGACAGACGACGAAGCAGCGGCACGGTACCAAACAGTCTCTGATTCGTCCGACACAGTGTAGGACCGGCGAGTATTGGCCCGACGCTGACGATTGGTGTCGCTACCATCAGCCTGACGAAGTGGCCCGTACGACGGCAAGGGGTTATAGACAGCATTACTCTGCAGTGAAAATAACAAGATACCGCGCGCCTGCAGCACGAGCATTACCACCGTCATCATCCCGATCGCAGCGATCAGCAGAGGAGTATGCGCTTCCGGCCGGCGCAGGATGTTCTGGGTCATGGAATTTTTTGTGTAATCCTTATTCTACCGGAAATCGGCCTTTTTCGCCACTACCTGCTACCATACAACCGTGTTTCCCCTCCGCGATCACGAACGGCCCAGTCGCTTCGCCTGGATCACCTACATTCTCATCGCCCTCAATATTGGAGCTTTCCTGCTCGAATTGAGCGCATATGATCAAGATGCGTTCATTAATACCTGGGCCCTCACACCTGCCCAGCTCAGCCTGGGCAATCCCGGTTCGTGGATCACCCTGCTGACGTCGCAGTTCCTCCATGGCGGCTTTCTGCACATCGCCGGCAATATGTGGTACCTGCACATCTTCGGTGACAATGTCGAAGATCGCTTTGGCCGCTTAGGCTTCATCGTGCTCTATCTCTCAGCCGGGGTGGCCGCCGCCTTCGCCCAAGTATTCATCGATCCCACTTCGACCATCCCCATGCTCGGCGCTTCAGGCGCCATCGCCGGCGTGCTCGGGGCGTACCTGGCGCTCTTTCCCAAGAACCGTGTCGACGCGGTCATTCCGTACGGTCCCGTCATGCAGCACACCACCCTGCCGGCCAGCCTGGTGCTGGTGATGTGGTTCGTTCTTCAGCTTTTCAGCGGCACCGCTTCGGTCGTGGATGGCACGGCGAGCATGGGCGGCACGGCGTTCTGGGCACATGTGGGCGGCTTCGTCTTCGGTTGGATCGTCGGCAAACTCCTGGCTCGCTCCGGCCCGCCGATGGCCACCAGGATGGCGCCCGTTTGGCGCTGAGGGCCGGTATAGGAGGGGTATTCCCAAAAGTGCTCATTTTTGCTATACTATTCTCGTGAAACACAAACACCTCATCCTCCCGACGGCTATGCCCGTCCTCAGTCTCGTGGCCATCGCCTTTATGATGGCAATGCAGGCGCAAGCCTCCGCGAGCCTCTTCCTGGTGGTGCACAAGACGAGCGACACCATCGTTCTCCAGTCCGGAGACGACGGGAAGGTCTACCTCGTCGATAGTGAGCCCTGTACCGTCGCGATCGGCGATTCGGTGGCCATCGACACCAACCTCAACGGCGGCCCCGAGGTGGCCGGCAAGATCACGAAGGGTGCCCGCTACTTCAACACGAGCTGCGCCATTTGGAATGCCCGCCCCATCAACCAGATCGTGAACGTCACCAAGACGCTCTCGGGCGATGAGCAGTTCCTCGGCCGCTACGCCGACCAGACCGCCCTCATTACGTACGGCCCAGGCTGCGGCCTCTCGCTGAAGGCCTACGAGCGCCAAGATGTCTATCTGGCTCTGAGTAACAACAAGCTCGACGGCATCTCCGACACGCTCATCCTGCCAAACGGCAACACCTGCGCCGTGACGGACGTGCTCATCATCGACGGCCACAGCATTGCCGCCTCGACCTGCCCGGCCAACTCGGCCCGTCACCCCACCAATAAGCGCCTCTGCACCTGCGACGTCGGCTTCTTGCCCGATGCCGATGGTATCCGCTGTGTGGGGACGCCCCTGCTCTGCCCCGCCAATTCGACGCTGACGCACGGCATCTGCCAGTGTGACAACGGCTTTATCGCCAAAAACAACCGCTGCGTCACCGAGGAGCAAGCCTGCCAGACCGAGCACGGCCCCTACGCCGATGGCAATCACAGCCAGTGTTGGTGCAAGGCCGGCTACCACTTCGGCGCCAACAACCGCTGCGTCCGCGATGATGACGACACGGTGCCCTCCACGAGCACGACCGAGCCCTACTCGCTGCGCCGCGCGCGCTGCCCGTACGGCACGTACCGCCAGGCCGACACCAACCTCTGCGTCTCGCGCTGGGCCGATTGGTACTGATTACTTCTGACCGCGCGTGACGTTCACGATCACGCTGTTGCTCAGGAGACCATTGGGGATCATGGCGATCTTGTCGTCGTCGGTTCGCATGTGGGTGGTGAAGAGCTCGATACGCTCGATCACGCCGTGCTGACCCTGGGCTTCAACGCGCTCGCCGACCTTGAAGGGCTTGAAGAACAAGATGAGAAAACCGCCGGCCAGATTGCTCAGGCTGCCCTGCAGCGAGAGACCAACGGCCAGTGAGGCGGCACCGATGACGGCGACGAACGACGTCGTCTGGATGCCCACCATCGAAGCGACGCTGATGAGAATGAGCGCCTTGAGGCCGATGGAGATCATGCTCTCGATAAAACTGCGCAGCGACGGATCGACGTGCTTCAGGCCGCGACAAGCGACATCGACCACCACGCGCACCAAGCGGAAGCCAACCAGGAGTACGATGAGGGCGAGCAGGGCCTTGGGCAGGTAGAGGGTCGCGCTAGCGATGAACGGAGCAACAGTGGCCAAGTAGGTCTCGGGGATGGTCGGCATAAGGATGAAGAAAAGTGACACTATTCAGCCCCTGACGGGGCCGAAAGGCAAGCTAGAGGATGAGCATCGCGTCGCCAAAGGAGAAGAGGCGGAAATGCTTCTTGAGGGCCTGTTGGTACAGATCGAGCAACCGCTCGCGGCCGACCATGGTGCCCACGAGCAT
>CAZEVM010000004.1:35885-47703 GCA_964515645.1 uncultured Candidatus Peribacteria bacterium
GTCGAAGTTGGTCAGCAACACGCCCTGGCAGATTCGAGCGGTGACGATCACCCTCGCCTCAAAGGTGACGTGGCCCGGCTGGACCGCGACCACGCACAGCACCAACCTGCTGCTCAGTCAGGAAAACGGCACGTGGAAGTTCGTCATCAGGCCGGAGGTGAGGCGGAACTCGTACCCGTCGCGAATAAAGAGATCGGTCACGCCGTGCGGACGCAGCTCGCCCGTAGAGGCGGCCGACTCAATGGCGCGTAAGGCCGTGGTGCCAATCGGGATGATGGGCCTCCCCTTCTTTTTAGCATCCTCCAGGGCTTTAATCGTTTTTTCAGGAATGGAAAAATGCTCGTGGTGCAGCCGGCCCGTACGCCACTGCTCTTCGGTAAGTGGTGCGAAGGTACCGAGATTCACGTGCAGCACGACGTCAACGAAGGTGATCCCCCGCTTCTTTAGCGAGGTCAGTAGGCGGGGCGTGAAGTGGAGCGAGGCGGTGGGCGCGGCGATAGATCCGGGATCCTTGGCGAAGACCGACTGGTACTTCTCGCGACGCTGACTCTCGGTGAGGGGGCTCTCCTTCATGTACGGCGGGAGCGGCGTGTGGCCGTGCTTCTCCAGCGTAGCCGCGGGCGAGCGGCCCACGGGCACCAGGCGCCAACCGTTCCCGAGCGACTCCTCCACGCGGATGCGGTCGCGGCTGCCGGCGAAGGTGAGCTCCTCGCCCACCTGCAGCTTGCGGTTGGCCATGGCAATGAGGTGGTGAGTGCCCACCGATGTGACGAGCGCTTCCACCTTGCCTCCGGTCTGGCGGATGAGAATCAGCTTGGCTGGGATCACCTTGGTGATATTCCTCACGAGCACCGCGCCTTCCGGCAAGAAGTCGCCAATCTGGGCCACGGTCGACCAATACACCGATTGGTCGGCACGATTGAAGATGAGCAATTTGGCGCTATCTCTAGGGCTCGCTGGCTCATTGGCGATGGCCGACGGCGGAAATGAGAAATCGTACGCCTCGAGGGTGGCGGCGAAATCAGTGCTCGTCATGCACCTGGTGGAATTCCTCATCATCATGTGGGACTGCCGGCTGGCGCCACTCTTGGTCCATCTTTCCCGGCCAGATGTAGTAGACCGGGATGAGGAGGAAGATCGCAAAGCTGATTGCCGGATGAATGAACCAGGCGACGGTCGCAGTTAGGGACAATACTGGCGCCACGAGGATGCGCTGACGAACAGCGCGCACCATGACAGCACTTAAGTCGTGGCTAGTGAGGCGATGGTGGTGCGAGGCGTAGGTCCAGTGCAAAAGAGAGAGCAGACCGATAAGGGCGATATTGGCGCCGTAGAGTGCATGCGGGATGTAGGCATCGCTATAGGCGTTCATCAGGGCCGTCGAGAACGGGATGAGCGAGACCGTAAAGAGGAAGAACAGGTTCAACCAGAGGAGCAGGCGGTCGGTGCGCTCGATGTAGTGGAACTGGTTGTGGTGCCCCACCCAGTACACCGCGAGCATGAGGAAGCTCAGGAAATAACTGAAGAAGTGTGGGATCACGTCGATCATCGCCCAAGTGAGCCCTTCGGCGGTATCCACCTCAGGCACCTTCAACTCGAGGATGAGCAAGGTCATGACGATGGCGAAGAAAGCATCCTGCAAGCCTTCGATGCGGTTCGTGGAAAGCGCGGTGGATAGTCGAACGACGGGCATGGTCAGGCGATACGATTAGGATTCTTCAGCTGCTGATTATTGGCTAACTGCAGAGTTTTATACGGCAACGCTTCGGCCGTATAGGTGGCGTGGTCGAAGAGGTTCTGCGGCTGCCAGAGGCGCACGTACTGTGAGACGTCGAGCGCACCGCCATAGCCGTTGTCCTTGTTCTGAATGACGCCGTTCACGAGCAGGCGGAACGCCCAGTGCAGGTGCGGTCCAGTGGCCATGCCGCTCTGGCCGCTCTTGCCGATGGGATCGCCTTGGCTGACATTGTCTCCGCTCTTGAGCGTGGTCTCAGAGAGGTGCGCGAGCAGGCTCTGGCGCTTGCTGTCCTGGACGATCACGTGGAGCCCGAAGCCCTGGGGGCCACTGTCCTTCACCGTCACCATACCGTCGTGCGGGGCGTAGACGGTGGTGCCGACGGGCACGCCGAAGTCGATACCCTCATGCCCCTGCCAACCAAAGGCTTTGTAGATATCGGGGTTCTGGCCGAAGCCCTGGGTGACCGTCGGGGTGCCGGGAAGGGGGCAGAAGATCATGGCCAAAAGATGCCATATTTTTAGCCTGAATGACAGAGAGGCGGCATTCTTTCCCTACATTGACTTATTATTTAAAATATTATATTATAAACTAATGCAAACGCACGAATTGCCCCTCCTCGCCGAATTGCATGAGGCCGAAGTCGGCGTGCCGATCACCGAGAATCCCCCCGAAACGGCGTACCAGTTCCGCCGGGCAGTGCGTGCCGTGCTCTTCAATGAAAAGGGCCAAACTGGCCTGCTGCATGCCACCAACGACGGCTACCATAAACTGGCGGGCGGCGGCGTAGAGCGTGTGGGTAACGGATACCAACAGGAAGAGAACATGGCGACGCTGCGCCGTGAGCTCTTAGAGGAAACAGGGTACGAAGCCTTCGTCCGCGACGGCGTCGGTAAGATTGTCGAAGCCAAGGACGGCCAAAAAATCCTGCAGCTCTCCGAGTGCTACATCGCCGATGTCGTCGGCGAACAACAGCCGATCGAACTGACGGAAGACGAACAGAAAGCCGGCCTGACACTGGAGTGGATGAGCCTCGATGAGGCGATCGCCACCATGGAGCGCGACAATCCGCCAAGTTATCTCGGCAAGTTCATCCGTGCCCGCGATCTCATCCTACTGAAGAGGGCGCGCGAGATTGTGAACCAACAGACGGTCACGCGCGCGCAGATCGGCCGCACCTTGGCAGCGAGTTCTGACGTTACGGGTGCGATTGGCGCGTAAGCGTCACTCGTTCTTCTTGCCGCGCTTGCGCTCGTTCTCCGTCAGGAGCTTCTTGCGCAGGCGGATGTTGACCGGCGTGACTTCCACAAGCTCGTCGTCGGCGATGTACTCGAGGGCCTGCTCGAGCGTCATCGGCTTGATCGGCACGAGTGTGATGGCCTCGTCGGCGCCGGAGGAGCGGGTGTTCGTCAGCTTCTTGCCGCGCGTCACGTTCACCGCGAGGTCCTGATCCTTGGCAGATTCGCCGATGATCATGCCCTCGTAGATCATGGTCTGCGGACCAATGAAGAGGAAGCCGCGCTCCTGGATCTTCCAGAGGTCGTAGGCCGTGGCCTCGCCGGCGATCATCGAGATCATGGAGCCGCGCATGCGGCCCGGTAGGTCGCCCTTGTAGGGCTCGTAACCGATGAACGCGTGGGTCAGGATTCCTTCGCCGCGGGTCTCGATAATAAACTCGCCGCGGAAGCCGAGCAGGCCGCGCGTCGGGACCTTGAACTCCATGCGGGTCTGGCCGTCGGTGGTGCGCATGTCGACCATCTCGCCCTTGCGCTGGGCCAGCATGTTGATGATGGTGCCGCTGCTCGTCTCGGGCACGTCGATGATGACCTGCTCGATCGGCTCTTCTTTGTTGCCGCCGCCGACGTCGCGCATGATCACCTCGGGGCGCGACACCTGCAGCTCGAAGCCCTCGCGACGCATCGTCTCGATGAGCACCGAGATGTGGAGCTCGCCGCGGCCGGAGACCTTATAGCTGTCGGAATTTGGGATCTCTTCCACCTTCAGACCAACGTTGGTTTCCTTCTCTTTCTCGAGGCGGGCCTTGATGTGGCGGGTGGTGACGAGCTTGCCTTCCTTGCCGGCGAACGGTGAGTCGTTGACGAGGAACGTCACGCTCACGGTCGGCGGATCGATGTTGATGGCAGGCAGCGGCTCGGCCGTCTCGGACGTAGTGATCGTCTCGCCCACGTAGATGTCCTCGATACCGGCGATGGTGACAATGTTGCCGGCGCGCGCCTCGGCCACTTCCACGCGGTTGAGGCCCTGGTACTCGTAGATCTTCGTGATCTTACTGCGGCGCGTCTCACCGGTGGGCTGCTTCACGAAGACGGTGTCGCCGACCTTGGCGATACCCTCGTAGACGCGGCCGATGCCGAGGCGTCCCACGTAGCTGTCGAAGCCGAGCGACGACGGCTGCATGCGGAACGGCACGTCGACATTCTGCTTAGCCTCGGGCACGTGCTCGAGGATGAGGTCGAAGAGCGGCGAGAGATCGGTGGAGGCGTCCTCCAGCTTGCGCTTGGCGATGCCGTCGCGGGCGATGGCGAACACATAAGGGAAGTCGACCTGCTCGTCATTGGCGCCAAGCGCGACGAAGAGATCGAAGACCATGTCGACCACCGCCATGGGGCGGGCGGCCGGCTTGTCGATCTTGTTGATGACGACGATGGGGCGCAGTCCGAGCTGAAGCGACTTCTTCAACACGAACTTCGTCTGCGGCATCGGACCCTCCTGGGCGTCGACGAGTAAAAGCACACAGTCGACGGTGCGCAGGATGCGCTCCACCTCGGAGCCGAAGTCGGCGTGGCCGGGGGTATCGACAATGTTGATGCGGCAGTCCTTGTATTTGATGGCGCAGTTCTTGGCGTAGATGGTGATGCCGCGCTCGCGCTCCTGGTCGTTGCTATCCATGATGAGCTCGCCCATCTTGCCCTGTTCGTGGGCTTCAAAGGCTCCGCCTTGCTTGAGGAGAGCGTCCACGAGCGTCGTCTTGCCGTGGTCGACGTGGGCGATGATGGCGATGTTGCGCAGGTTCATAAGGTTGTTGAAGAACGCCCGAGTAGGCCTCGAAGCCGCGCCAGAGTACCCGATGTGAGGTCCTCTTGCCAGCCGGAAATAGCCGAAAGGAACCGGATCAGCCCCGCTCGACTCGTAGCAATTTCTTCTTTGTCGGAAGACCCCAGGCGAAGCCGCCGAGACCCTCGGCTGCCACCACGCGGTGGCAGGGAACCACAACACAGAAGGGGTTGGCACCCACGGCTTGGCCGACGGCTTGCGCGCTCTTCGTGCCGACCGTCTTCGCGATCTCACCGTAGGTCGCCGTCTGCCCAAACGGAATCGCTAGCATCGCCTGGCGGACCTTGGCCTGGAACGGCGTCGCCGCGGGAGCGAGTGGCATGTCGAAGGACGACCGCTTCCCGGCGAAATACTCGGCGAGCTGTGCGGCAGCGTTTTTCAAAACCGGATCATCGGTCTTGGTTGGACCCGTCTTGGTCGTCACCCGTTCAATGGCGGCGAGCTTCCCCTGCTCGGCCTTGAGCCGCACGATGCCGATGGGCAGGGAGACAACGAGCTCGGACATGGCCGGAGTCTACGCCGGTGCTACCATCGACGCATGGAGAACGCCGCCGATTCCTGCTTGGTCACGGAGAACTGCCCGGTCTGCGGCGGGCGATTGATTGAGCGACGTCTCAAGAAGCATTGCGAAACCTGCGGATCGCTCTGCGAGACATGCTGCGATAACGGCCAGGCCTAACGCTTAGGCCTTCATCAACTCCTTGAACTGCTCGTCGCTGATCCAAGGGGTGATGCGAGAAGCCTTGGCGAGCACCTTTTCCTTATCGCCTGCCGACTTGGCATCGGCGAACTTGGTGCGAAGAGCCTTCAGCTTGGCGCGGCGGTGGCGGCGCTGCTTGATTTCGGTGGCGCGTGTTCCAGAACCCATAGTTCCGCGAGTGTAGTCAGGGGGACCTGACGGAGCAAGCCTTTTATGGCAATTGTGTGCTTCATTGGCCTATACGGGCACAAAAAAGGCCGCCTGTACGGCGGCCTCTCGGAGTTGGTACCCAAGGATCCCCTTTCTCGGCAGTGCGTCCTCCCGCCCCTCCCTCCCGGCCAAAACCGGGGAGACAGGAGGCTGCAAAGCGCTGAAAGAGGGTCTCTAGGTACGTTCTCTAGAAGGATCAATTCCCCGAAGGGCGCCGTACTGTAATCCCCACAAAAGAAGTGTCAACTATACTGGACTAATTTTTCCACATTCGTGCAATGACAAGTAAAATACGCCTTACAGCAAGCGCTTCAGACAGGGCTCCGGCTTACTTCGAAGTCTTCTTTCGAAGCACCTCTTTTTCGAACTTTTTCCACGGCAGAGCGTTCAGCACATCCTTCGCCGTCAGCCAGGCACGGCGCGCCTGAAAAACTCCGAAGCGGCGACCAAGACCATCGACACCATGTGAATCACTATCGAGCACAATTCCCGCTCCGGCTTTGTGTGCCTGCATCGCAAGCACGTCAGAAAGATCGACGCGATCAGCTGAACAGTTGAGCTCAAGCGCCGTGCCGTGCTTGGCGGCGGCCGCGAAGACCTGGGACCAATCCGGCTCAAGTCCGCCGCGTCGGCCCAGCACGCGTCCGCTCGGATGGCCGATGACGTCGACGAGCGGATGACTCGCTACCCGCACCAGACGGGCGGTGGCAGCGGCAGGCTCTTGGCGCAGGTGTTGGTGAGGCGAGGCCACCACCCAATCAAGCTGCGCGAGCGCATCGTCGGAGAGGCAGAGGACGCCGTCTTCCAAGATGTCCACTTCGGCACCAGCGAGAATGTGGATACCCGGAACCTTGTTGCGGGTCGCCTCCACCTCGCGGAGATAGTCGGCCAAGTTGGCCTCTTTGATGCCGCCAACCATACCCATGACCGAAGCGTGGTCGGTAATGGCGATGTATTCGAGACCGTGATCGCGCGCGGCGGCGGCCATCTCGGCCATGGTTGCCGAACCATCGCTGTGCGAGGAGTGCATATGGAGATCACCCTTCAGGTCTTTCTCTTCAATCAGCTTCGGCAACGCCCCCGCAAGCGCCGCTTCCACTTCACCGCGGTTCTCGCGGATCTCCGGCGGCACTTCCTGCATCTTCAAGAGTCCGTAAATATCGGCCTCGGTGCGCGAGGCCAGGAGCTTCCCCTTCTTCTCCGCCGTGCCCTTGAAAGCACCGTACTCGTTGATGGTGAAGCCGTGCTGCTGGGCCAAGCTGCGAAGGGCCACGTTGTGCTCCTTGCTACCGGTGAAATAGTGAAGGGCGGCGCCGAATGATTCTTCTTCCACCACGCGCAGATCAGCTTGGAGCCCGAGCGCCAAGCGCACACTCGCCTTAGTAGGACCGCGCTGCATGATGCGTTCCACTTGTGGCAGGGAGCAGAACTTGTCGATGACAGCATCGGGATCATCGCTCGTCACTAGGATATCAATATCCCCAACGGTCTCTTTGCGGCGACGGGCACTGCCGGCGATCTCCACCTGGTCGCAGAGTGTCGTCTTCTGTAAGGAGGCGACGATCGACTCAGCCAGCGGCAGTGCCTGGAAAAGCGGCACGCGGGCAATGAGATCGGTGCGCTCACGCATGGAGCGCTCGAGGTTCGCGACAGATTTCTCACCCCAGCCTTTCTCTTCTTTCAGCTTTCCCGAAGCGATGAGTTTCTCGAGGCCGGCGGTATCCGTCACGTTGAATTTCTTCCAGAGTTGGAGAACTTTCTTGGGACCGAGACCTTCAAACTTCAGCATCGCCACCAGGCCCGCGGGCACCTTCTTCTGAAGGTCTCGCAGGTAGTGGAGATCGTCCATCTCCACCATCTCAGCAATCTTCTCAGCCAGGTCCTCACCGATGCCGGGCAGCTCCTTCAACGCCTGCGTGCCGCCGCTGGCGTGGATGTCGGCCAGATTTTCGCTGAGCGACTCAATCATCTGCGCCGCCCGCGAATAGGCTCGTACCCGGAACGGATTGGCACCGGTCAGTTCCAGAAGCTCCCCGATCTGCGTGAAGACGGCCGCGATCTCCTGGTTGTTCATGGATCCGAGTATACCTCTTTAGAGATAGAGGTTCTTCCCCGGCTCGGTGGGCACGAACGAAGCGGCCTCGGCCCAGCGCAGCGTCTGGGCGATCTCGTCCTCGGAGAGGATGCCGTGCTCGCGCATCATCCCAATCTCGCGCGGGAGCGTCGTGCGAAGCATCGAGGGGTTATCAGTGTTGAAGCAGAGCTTCACCCCGTGGTCCCAAAGGGTACGAACGATCTCCTTCATGTGCGCCATATCGCGGATGAACTTCACGCTCAGGTTGCTGGTGGGGCAGAGGCAGAGCGTGATGTCTTTTTTGCGGACCGTCTCCATGAGGGCCGGATCGGTATAGCAGCGGAAACCATGGTTGATGCGACTCAGGGGCAATACCGAGACCACGTGCGCCATCTCTTCGGCAGTGCCGTCTTCACCGGTATGGACCGTGGTCTTGAGGCCGCCGTCGATCGCCTCTTCATAGAGGCGCGTGTACTCCTCGTACTTAAATGGCACGTCACCCTTGGGACCGACGATGTCGATGCCCACGATGCCGCGGCTCCGGTACTTGATCGCCTTCTTCACGATGATGGCGTTCTTCTCATAGGAGAAGCGGCGATCGAGCATGAGGTGGAGGCCGGCGCGGATGTGCGGGAACTCCAGCAGCGCGCGCTCCATGCCGCGCAGGGCCGCCAGGATGATGTAGTCGAGGTCGCGTTCGCCCTCGCGGTTGCGGTTCAAAGGATTGAAGCCGGGCTCCAGGAGCGTGACGTTGCTCACGCGGTAGGCGCCGGTGATCGCTTCGTAGGCGGCCCGCTCCATGGCCGCTGGAGAACTCTGTACCAATTCCGTCAGATGAAAGAGGCGGTGGTAGTGCTCCCAGGTCGTCTCGGGGTAATTGAGTGTGACCAAGTCGACAAACTCCCAGTAATCCTTCGTGGGCAGCTTGATGCCCTGCTCGTGGGCGATGGCCCAGAGCACGTGGGGTTCGACGGATTGGCCGAGGTGGCAGTGCAGCTCGGTCAGCGAGACGCGCGATGACTTGATGTGGGCTTCCATGGAGTACATGTACGCCTGGCCGGAGCGGCCAGCAAGCGCACCTAAAAAAAGAGCTGCCGTAGCAGCTCGTTTTGGTGGAGGACCCCCTTCGGTCCGTTCGATCGTCCGTCGTCTCAGGCCGCCCCCTTCAGATACGCGAGGACGATGGGGAACAGCACGCCCCCGGCCAATCCGGCGACGAAGGTGCAGAGCACAGAGGTGAGCTCCTTCAGCCCGAATCGCGTTTCCTGGAACTCTCCCCCGAAGTAGTCGAGCCCAGCCAAGAAGGCCGTCGTGGCCAGGCTGCAGAGGAAGGCAAAGGGCACCAGAGATTCCGCCTGCGACAGAACGACAGACCCCGGATGCAGTCCGATCGTGAGGGCGACGGCGAATGCTGCTGCGAATGGCCGGGCCCAGGGAATTTTCTCCAGGGATCCACTGGCCAGCCAGAGGACGAGGAATCCGACGAGGCCCGGGAGTAGGGCGGCCGCCAACGACGCCAGCACCAACGGTACAAACATGACTCCTCCTTCTCTCGCGTGAACGCGAGAAAGCGACAAGATGGGTGAACGAACTCTTATGTTAAAATAAACAAAATATATTATAAGTCAATAATTGAACACTTCAGCTTCCCCGTCGTACGCCGTCTCCGTCAGGCCACGTCGACCGTCATCTTAAAGTAATAGAGAGCCTTGCCGTCGTCGGTGTCGAGGATGAACTTGGCCTGCAGCTCGGCCAGCTCGATGATCGTCTGGCACATCTTCAGCATCATGCGGGGCGGGAGTGACACACCGCTGTTCAGGCAGGTAGCGCAGAGACCGGCGGCATCATGCGACTTCAGGTAGGTCTGGCCCTTCTGGTTGATAATGTCGCTCAGGCGCTCGTGCATCTGCAGCACGTAGCCCTCCACAAACGTCTCCACCTGTTCCACAGGGATGTCGTGGAGCTCGGGGAGGGCCTCGACGATGTCGAGGTCGCGCTGGATCGCACGGGCGATGGAGGTCTCGATGGTCATGTGGATGTGGGGTGTGTTTGTTGCGTCGAAGTTGACTCTCCATAGTATCATTTTCTGCCTCGACTCACAAGATTCAGACCGAGAGAAAAGCCAGGTTGGAGTTGCGCCCCGGCAAGAAAATGCTAAGGTACATCGGCCTCGGGGGGTTTGGATTCCAATGCCACCTCTGGCAGAATCCGACCTCCACCCTCTTCCTTATGCTCCATAAGCTTCGTCCCGCCCACGGCTCCCGCCAAAAGAAGAAGCGCGTTGGCCGCGGTGCCAGCTCCGGCCAAGGCACCACTGCCGGCCGCGGTACCAAGGGACAGCAGTCCCGCACCGGCAAGGGCCGCAAGTTCGGCTTTGAAGGTGGACAGACCCCGCTCCTCCGCCGCCAGCCGAAGCTCAACGGCTTCGTCCCGCCGCGCCAGGTGAAGTACGAGGTGCTGAACATCGGCACCCTCGAGGAGATGCTCCCGGCCGGTTCCTACGACCGCAAGGCTCTCAAGGCCGCCAAGCTCATCACCAAGAACCTCCCGGTGAAGATCCTCGGCGAAGGCGAGCTGAAGAAGTCCTTCAAGCTCACCGTCCAGGCTGCTTCCAAGACCGCCAAGAAGGCCATCGAGAAGGCAGGCGGCTCGGTCACCGTCGTCCCCGCCTAAATCAATGCTCACCTTCCTCCGCCAGCTTTGGCGTTCTGAGGACCTGCGCAAGCGCATCCTCTTCACGCTCGGCATCCTCTTCCTCTACCGCGTCCTCGCCCACATCACGATCCCGGGCGCCGATCCGGACCAGCTGAAGTTCTTCCTTGATAGCCGCGGCGGCTCGGGTGGTGCACTCGGCATCTTCTCCGCCCTGACCGGCGGTTCCATCGACAACTTCTCCATCTTGATGCTCGGTCTCGCGCCGTACATCAATGCCTCGATCATCATGCAGCTCTGCACGGTGATCTTCCCCAAGTTGGAGGCGATGCAGAAGGAGGGCCAGTCCGGCCAGCAGCAGATCAACCGCTACACTCGTTGGTTGACCTTCCCCCTCGCCATCATCCAGAGCTACGGCTTCCTGGTGCTCCTTGGTCAGTCGGGCGTGAACCTCCTGGGTACCGACGGCCTCGCCTTCCCGCAGGTCCTGCTGCCCATGCTCTTCGTCACGGCCGGCTCCATCTTCTTGATGTGGATCGGAGAACTTGTGAACGAGAAGGGCATCGGCAACGGTTCGTCGCTCATCATCTTCGTGGGCATCATTACCGATGTCCCAGGTCGCATCGCCGCCCTCTTCCTTGGTGATCCGGACACGCTGACGGTCTTCTATCTGTTCTTGCTGATCTCGATCGCGATGCTCGTCTTCATCGTGCTGTTCACGGATGCGCACCGCCTAGTGCCGATCACGTACGCCAACCAGGGCGCCGGTCGCGGCGTGCAGGGTGGCCTGCCGATTCGTCTCAACCAGGCCGGCATGATCCCGATCATCTTCGCGATCTCGCTGCTGACCTTCCCGATGATCCTGGCCCAGTTCATGCAGACCTCCGACAGCCTCCAGGGTGTTGTGGCCTTCATCAACGCCTACCTCAACCCGCAGGCCCCAAGCATCTGGTACCTCATCTTCTACTTCCTGCTGACGGTCATCTTCACGTTCTTCTACGTGTCGGTCACCTTCCGCCCCACGGACGTGGCTGAGCAGATCCAGAAGCGCGGTGGCTTCATCCCGGGCGTCCGCCCCGGCGCTGCTACGGCTGCCGTGCTGCAGCGCACGTCGAACTTGCTCAACCTCTGGGGTGGCATCTTCCTCGGCTGCATCGCCATCGTGCCGCTGCTCTTCACGGCCTACACCTCGCTCACCAACGCCGACCTGCTCATCTCCGGCTCCGGTCTCATCATCATCGTCGGTGTGGTCATGGATCTCATCCGCCAGGTGAATGCCCAGATGTTGGCCCACGATTACGACAAGCTGATCTAAGCCCCTCCATCGCTTCTAAAAAAGAGGGCTTCGGCCCTCTTTTTTGTTTCCTGTGAC
>CAZEVM010000005.1:0-45981 GCA_964515645.1 uncultured Candidatus Peribacteria bacterium
CTTTCTCCACTTTCTTTGCGCCAAAGAAAGTGGATACCCGTTATGGCCGAAGGCCTGATACTATTTCTGTACTTTTTACCCCCTGACCCGTGGAAGAGCTCATCTCCAAACTCACCGAGCTGATGTCTGCCCTGAACACGGGAAAGGACTCTCTTTGAGGCCCGGAAAGTCCCCGAACGCATAGCCGAACTGGATGCTAAAGCGGCCGATCCGGCTATTTACGCCGATCAGAAAGCAGCCAAGACCCTCTTTGCCGAACTCCGCGGCTTAAAGAAGCAGTGGGAACCGCTCATGGCGCTCTTAGGAGACGCCGAGACCGTGCTTGAACTAGCAAAGTCCAGCGGCGAAGGCGACTTGGCCGAGATTCAAGCGGAAGCCGATAAGCTCTTTGCCGCTTGGGCCACACTGGAAGCGCAGCTCTATCTTTCCGGCGAATTCGACCAGAGCGACTGCTACCTCACGATTAGCGGCGGCGCCGGCGGCACCGAAGCGCAAGACTGGGCCGCCATCCTGGTGCGCATGTACATGCGCTACTGCGAGCGCAGCGGTTTTAAGATGTCACTCCTCGATAAGACCGACGGCCAGGAAGCCGGTATTAAAACTGCCACGTTCCTCATTGAGGGCAGTCCCGCCTACGGCTACCTGAAGTGTGAGAAGGGCACGCACCGCTTGGTACGTATCTCGCCGTTCGGCGCTAAGGCTTTGCGACAAACCAGTTTCGCCCTAGTAGAGGTGCTGCCTGTCATCGAGGGCGCCACGGAGATCCAGATCGACGCGAAGGACCTGCGTGTCGACACCTACCGCAGCGGCGGCGCCGGTGGCCAGCACGTGAACAAGACCGAGTCGGCCATCCGCATTACGCACTTGCCGACGAATACCGTGGTGAGCTGCCAGACGGAGCGCAACCAATTGCAGAATCGCGAACGCGCGATGCAGATGCTGCAGAGCAAGCTCCTCGCCTTGAAGCGAGAGGAAGAAGAAGCCCAGAAGAGCGAACTCAAGGGTGCCAGTGCATCGGCCGACTTCGGCCAGCAGATCCGCAGCTATGTGCTGCACCCGTACCAGATGGTGAAGGACCTTCGCACCGACGTGGAAACCTCGCGCACCCAAGATGTGCTCGACGGCGACATCCAGGCCTTCATCGATGCGGAGCTCAAGCGCGCCGCGCGCGAAAAGACCGCCTAACTCATCATAGCGGCACAGCAGCAACCTGGCCGAATACCTTCAGGACAAGATGTCACCAGACACAGCAAGGCATGGTTGAGAAAATCCGTAGAAAAGGCTATACTATAGGGATTATATGAACGACACCCTCTTCCTCACCCCCCACGAGCGCAGTCAGCTCGACCAACTCTCCGTGAAGGTTCCGGCCGACTGGGCCGTGACCGACGAGGCGTCGTCCGCCTACGAAACGGACGAGCAGTTGGAGATCCGCGCCCAGATCGCATCCTTCAAGGACAACCCCGCCGTGCTGGCGCTGGTTGAGGCGCTCAAGGCCGGCAAGGCGCCGCAGGAGTGGCCGGACATTCCGGCCGACGTACTGCCCGAGGTGTATTTCACCATCGGTGCCCGCGGCCTCACCGGCATGATCGGTGGCCTACTTGAGAACGCTGCCGACTTGGACGATATCGCCATGCTCTCCGCCCTGACGACACTCCGTCATGAAGTACTCATGACCAACGAGTCCGTCTCCGAGAACCCCCCTTCGCCCCTATGATCCGTAATAGCAACACCGCCCCCGAGGCCCTGCCACACTTCCGCCGTGCGGAAGACCTGGACCAGTATGCCCGCACGTACGGCCTCAACCGCGACTCTCTACGTGCCGGTCGCACGTCAGTGGACGGCCGCCGCGGCGTCATCACCCAACTGCAGCAGGCCGGCCTTAATGGTCAGTCGGAGCGCGTGGGCGAGCACCTGATGCGCTACCAGCAGGAATTCGACCGTAAGGAATCGTGGCTCCGCCGCATCCCGCTCATCGGCAAGCCGCTCGATTGGACCTGGACCAAGATGAAGAAACACCCCATCCTGACCGGTCTGATCGGCCTCGGTATCGGCGCCGCCATTCTGGGCTGGTACTACGGCTACCTGGGCAAGAAGCTCCTCGACTACCTGCCAAACTACTCCGGCGCCGTGAATCGCGTCGGCCGCCAGGCCGCCATTCCCACCACACCCGATGCTGCCCTGAATGGCGTGGGCGTCGGCGGCGTGGAAGTGACGCCGCGCATCGAGCCGGTAATCCCGAATTCGCCCACGTACCCCATCCCGCAGCGCGGCGTGTTTGCCACTCCGCAGCTTCCGCCGGTACCAGTGGTCCCCACTCCTCGTATCGTCCCCATGCAACCCAACCCGTCGGGCAGCCGACTGGGAATTGAAGACCTCTAAGAAGAACGCACACGAACATCCACACAAACACCGCCTATGCCCCCACAGGAACAGCCCCAGCAACCGCAGGCCCCCGCCGAGAACCGTGAAACCCCCCAGTGGACGGAATTCCGCCAGGAGGTCGCGGCCTTTGGCCGCGCGCTCGGACCGCGTCCGCCGTTGCCGGAAAATCCGAGCGATCTCCAGTTGCAGGGGTTGTTGAACGAGTCTCGCAATCGCGCCACCATCACAAGCTTTAACGAGCTCAACCGTGGCCGCGAGATTCTCTTCCGCTCCACGGCCATCCGCCACGCGGCGGACATGGAAGACCCTCAGAACCGCAACCGCTTCAATCGTGAGTCGTACATCGTCTCCGCCCAGGCCGCGACCTACTGCGAGGACCTGTCGAATATCACCGATTTCATTGCACACTCGATGCGGAACTACGAGCTGTGCCAGGACATCATCGTCACCCTACCAGCCGCGAAGCGC
Source organism: uncultured Candidatus Peribacteria bacterium (assembly GCA_964515645.1). Classification (GTDB taxonomy): domain Bacteria; phylum Patescibacteriota; class Gracilibacteria; order Peribacterales; family Peribacteraceae; genus JAGOUB01. Next base: position 2,854 of record CAZEVM010000005.1, read on the forward strand.
ACTCAGCTTGAAACCAAGCGCGCCCAGTCGGTGCTCTTTCTCCGTGCGCTGCGCGCCGCTACCGAAGAACGCGTGGCCTTTGCCAACGTCCGCAACGCCTACCAAGTATTAGCCGCCGAACGCGCCAAGCCCGAAGGCCAGCGTGATAATGCCCGCATCCTCCAGTTCACGACCGTGCGCGACACGGCCATGGACAAGCTGTCGCCGGCCAGCCGCGCGGTCTTCTTGAATGCCGGACCAGACCAGGCCAACGCCATCCGCACCCAGGCCACCACCCTCGAACGCAAGATCATCGGCATTGCCGCCGGCACGGAGCGTGTACCCGGCGTGGACGCTGGCTGGCTGCCGACCTATCTCTACCTCGACGTTCTCGAGGCGCGCTACACGCAAATTCAAGACGAACAGAAAGCATTCATCCTTGCCAATCGCCAGCTCGAAGAAGGCGGCGGCCGCGCGATGGAACTCTTGAACCGCGAACGCGAAGCCGTGATGGGCCAGATGATCGCCTACACGCACGATCTCTCGGGCTATCAGCAGAACATGGCCCGGCTGAACTCGACGCAGAACCTCTTCACCCGCTGGAACGTGGAAGATGCCCAGCCAAGCCCGGGCCCCACGCCACCCGAGGTGCGCGCCGACATCAACCGCTCGGTCACCGCACAGCGCGACTTCCACCTGGGCCGCCTCGAAGCTGTGACGAACCAGGCCAACGTGGAATTCCGCGGCGGCGTGTTGAGCCGTGAGCAGCTCCGCGACGCGCTGGTGAACCAAGTGGTCACCGCGGCCAATATTTCAAACTGGATCTCCCGCATCCTCACGCTCGGCGGCTATGCCGACGTGGGCAACCGCCTGCAGGGCTTCCTCACTGGCCCCATCTGTGAGGCCCTCCAGTGGCCAAAAAATCCCGACGGCACCTTCAAGACGCGTCTCACGCAGGCTGAAGCCGACGCCATCTCCGACCGCCTCGGCCGTTTGAACCAGCTCGTCCAGAACTTCAACCGCAATAACAACGGCGCTCAGATCCGCGACACCATCACCGCCATCAAGGCCATCGACCCGACGGAAGCGGTCAGCAACGAGCGCGTGGGTCAGGTGCGCGAGCCGCTCCCCGCCGGCCCCATCACAGCCGCGCAGGTGCCAGCCAAACTGGCTGAGCTCCAGCAGCAGTACGGCAATCGTCAGGACGCCGTGGCTACACTACAGGCCGCACTCTTGCAGCAGCTGAACGGCTTGTGGGGCACGCTGAATCCTGACAATAGATCGGGCACGGGCTTCATTGGTCAGTACGCGACCATGCTCACCGAGATCGAACGCATGATCAACGTGCAGCTCGATGTCGCCGGCGCCTGCTTCCAGATGAAGGACCGCATGTTCCTTGCGGCCAAGGCCATCCTCATTGCCGTCGGCACGTCGCCGATCTTAACGTGGGGCGCCAGCACAGCTGCCGGCTTGGCATTCCTCACTCGCTCCGGCCGTCGGGCACTGTGGGCAACAGCCACCGCACCCGTCCGAGGCGGCATCGCCCTCGCACGCCATGAAGTGCGACAATTCCGCAGTGCCACAGGCTTCCAGCGGGTCGGCTGGGGCGCAGGTATGGCCGTTGAGGCGTACGCCACCTACGAGGCCTACCAGGACGTCCAGCGAGAGAATGTGCGCCTGAATGATGTCAAAGCGGAAATCGCGCGACAGCTGGTTCTTGCCGGATTCACCCTTAAACAAGGCACGACGAACGTGTACGAGCACGCCTGCGGCTCGCGCATTCGCCTGGACGAGTTGAATATGAACCTCGACCAGCAGCGCTACGCCGCCTACACCCGCTTCGGCACGCGCGCCCTCGGCCTTGGCTCGATGTTGCTCATGGGTCCGCGTATCGCCATGGGCCCGGTCGGTTGGGCACTCATTGGTATTCAAGTCGTCGTTGAAGCCGGTATCTCCGCCTGGGAAAACCGCGCTGCCCGCGAGCTTATTGCCAATCCCAACACGCCGCCATGGCTCATCATGGCGCTTGGCACCTCGCAGCTCGTCAACCGCAGCGAGTACGACATGCTGCTCAATAGCAGCAGCTGGAACACGATCGGCTTCGGCTCTACCGAAGAGGTTAAGAGGACCGTCCGCGAGAAGATGTACTTCACCATCTTCGGCCAAGAGCTCGGCGCTGCCTCACCAGATCTCCTGCGCGAGATCACCGCTGGCACCCGCAATATTCAGGAAATGGACGCCATCTTCGCTGGCGACTTCAAGACCATGCTTCTGCCGTACCTGTACGTACGCCTCTTCCAGAAGGCCCGCGCCCGCAACAGCGGCATCGGCTGGGACGCCGTGAAGGACGGCAAGATGGATCGCGGCATGGTGGTCATTCCGCCGGACATCACCAACTTGGAGATTCGCGAGGCCATGCGCGAACTCGGCGTACTCTACGTGCAGCACCTGCGCGAGAAGCGCCTCATCGATCTACTCGCCCGCCGCCGCGCCCAAGAGGCCGAGGTGGCCGCCGCCCCCGCCGACCAACAGAAACGCGAGCGCCTTGCAGACACCAATCACATGCTCGAGCTCATGGCCACTGAAACAGTCTTTGGCCAGCCGCTTTCAACGCTCACCCAGGCCCAAATCGATGGCAATAACGGCAAGACGCGCGCCCAACTCCTCATGGAGACGATCTACGGCCAGGTGAATGGCAACCCCGGCGCGCCGAACTTCCGCTTGAATCAGGCGGCCGTGGCCAACATCCAAGGCCTGCCCGCCTCCATGGCCAACGGCGTGGACTTCACGAGTGCTGACGCCATCCTCACCACCTCGGTCACGAATCCCGTCGAGATGGCAAACCTGCGCCGCATCGGCCCGCTCACCACCGACGAACCTGAAGGCCGCGTGTTCCCCGCTTGGAACGATTGGGCCGGCCATGGCCGACGCCTACTGCAGATGCCGACCGGCATCGACGAAGCGGACGGCGTGCATGCCGCCCGCACGGCCGCGAACAACGCCGCCCAGGGCGCCGGCTTGCCGAACGTAGCGGAGAACGCCAGTTTCGAAGCCGCACGTGACCGCATCACCGAAGCAGGCATGAAGCTTTTCAACAGGAATAACCGGAGCTTCACACGTAATAATGACCTGGCGAACACTCTGTATGGCCGCGAGCAGCACCTTCCGCTCGTCTTCACCAATCTCAATCCACGACTTCAAGGCAATATCGATACGCAACGTCTGCTGATGGGCAATGCCCGCATGCCGAACATCAACGGAGGCGGAGCAGCGTTTGCCTTCAATCAGGTCCGCGCCGTCTTCATCGAGAGCGAGACCTTGCCGAGCGGCCACGATATCGTTCACTTCACATTCATCTTCGGCGACGTGGAAGCCATCGGCCTTCGTAACACGCGCGTCTACGTGGTACAGCAATCAGCCGCAAGCAGCCGCACTCGTGGTCAGAACATTATCGTCGGACGCGCTGTTGGCCTGACGGAGGCCGGCTTGCGTCAGCAGGCAGGCGGCGACCGCATCTTCAACCAAACGATCACAGGCCTCCAGCAGCAAGCCTTCGAGCGCCAGCATGCCAATCAGGAAGCAGCCGAGCGTGAGCGTGTACGTCTGGAACAGGAAGCGCGTGAACGTCCGGCACGTGAAGCGCGCGAGCGCGCCATCATCGATGCCCGCAACGAGCGTATCCGGGTGGCCATGGAACGCGTCCGTGCCAACCCCAACACCTACGTCTCGGTGGAGAACGCCAACGGCAACGGCAGCCGCTTCGTGATGCGCTACACCGATCAGGGTCGCGACCAGATCGTGTCGATCGCCCCGTACGCCCAAGATGGCGGCGCACGCTTCGAGGCTCTGCCGTCCGGCGTGATGAAGGACCCTGAGCTCACCGCTAGCGTGACCATCGACGGCCGCAGCCTGAACATCCCGTGGAACTTCATGAATAACCGCGATGTCAGCTGGGGCGACGCGCGCTTCTACCTGCGCATCCTCACCACGCCGCACCCCGGCGAAGAGGCCATGCCGTTCGAGCGCATCATGTCGATGATCCCGCACTACGACACGCTCAAGTACGACGTGCGCGGTAACCTCCGCAACCTCTACAACGAGGCAAAAGACAAAGAAGGCTTCCTCTACTACCTCATCATGCTGGCCGGTGCCCGCGGCGGCTTCACGCGTGGCACCGTCATCAACCCGCTGTTCGGCGATAACGACAACCGCATCGTGAGGTTGTTCCGGGACAACATGAACATGTTCAACGCCGAGGGCCGCGGCGCCAGGGACCGTGACTTACTTTCACAAGGCCTCGGCCTGATGGGCAACGACCAGCCCAACGAGTACGGCATCTGGTGGATTCGTAAGGATCCCCGGGCCACGCCGATTGGCTACCGCTTCATCTTTGGCCAGGGCTGGCAATGGACTCCGCACGAGGGTGGAGACCGCCATTGGATGAATGTCGACACGGAAACCGTGAGCAACGGCCGTTGGCGCGGCCAGTCGCCCACCCAGGCCAACCTGGACTTCATCCGCTCGCTTCCCCGCTAACTACCGAATCCCTCTTTCACGCCAAAAAATGGCGGTGGGAGAGGGATTCGAACCCTCGAGACCCTTTAGGGGCCTACACGATTTCGAGTCGTGCGCCTTCGACCACTCGGCCATCCCACCGCCGCGTATTGTAGCGATGGCGCGCTGAAGGGAAACCCCCGTCAATTGCTTCTCCCTCCTCTGAGGGTCCGCGAAGTCGAGAATTGGCCCTTGCGGCCAAAGGACGGGCCTGGAACAATCAGGCCCGCTTTACTCTTATTTCTTTCTTCCCCCTTCTTATGAGTTACGTTGTTGCTTCCAAGGTGAAGGAGACCGTCAACGCCAAGGATATGATGGCTGCCGGTGACCTCGCTGAAGCTCTCAGCAAGCACGTCGAGATGTGGCTCGGCCTCGGTGTGAAGGCTGCCCAGGCTAACGACCGCAAGACGGTCCGCGGCGCTGACATCCTCGCCTTCAACCCGGGCAAGGCTCAGCTCGTCGTCGCCTCGAAGGTGAAGGAGTTCATCAACGGTAAGGACATGATGGCCTCTGGCGACCTGCCGGAGTACGTCAGCGGCCTCGCCGAGTGGCTCCTCGCTAAGGCTATGGAGCGCGCCAAGGCCAACGACCGCAAGACGGTCCGCGAGAACGACCTCTGATCCGTTCCATTGCGAACGATCCAAAAAGGCCCCGAAAGGGGTCTTTTTGTTGGTCGCCTGGGCGCCTACACTGGCCCCCAATGAAATTGGTTGTGGTCGGCACCGGCTATGTGGGTCTCGTCTGCGCGGCGACGTTCGCCAAGACGGGCTGTGACGTGGTGGGCGTCGATATCGATGCCGCCAAAGTAGAGCGCCTGCGCCGCGGCGAATCCCCCATCCACGAGCCCGGCCTGGAGGAGCTGATGAAGGAAGGCTTGGCCAACGACTGCCTATCGTTCTCCACCGACCTCAAGGAGGCGATCAAGGACGCGCACATCGTCCTCTCGGCTGTGCCCACGCCCACCAGCGCCGACGGGGCCAAGGCCGACCTAAGCGCCGTTCTGGCCGTCATCGACGCGGTCGGCGAGCATGTGCAGGACGATCTCGTGTTCATCAACAAATCGACCGTGCCTGTGGGCACCGGCCGCGTCTGCCAGGCGCGCCTGGACAAGGCGCTCGCCGCCCGCGGGGCGAAGGCGCGCGTGGTGGTGGTGAGCAACCCGGAGTTCCTCCAAGAAGGCTCGGCCGTGCAGAACTCGCTCCAGCCCCACCGCATCGTCATCGGTATCGACGACGGACCAGCCAAGATGATGGCCGCCGAACGCATGGCCGCGCTGTATCGCCCGTTCATTGGCGAGGGTGTGCCGGTAGCCCTGATGGATCTGCCGAGCGCCGAGGTGGTGAAGTACGCCAGCAACTCCTTCCTCGCCACGAAGATCAGCTTCATCAACATGATGAGCGAACTCTGCGAGAAGGTGGGCGCCGATGTGCGCGCCGTGGCCGCCGCCATGGGCCAAGACCCGCGCATCGGCAAAGCGTTCCTCAACGCTGGCGTAGGCTACGGCGGCAGCTGTTTCCCTAAGGATGTGCGCGCCCTGCTTGCCACAGGTGAGGAGTACGGCCTCGACCTGTCGCTCATCGCCGCCACCCAGCAGATCAATACGCACCAGCGCCAGCGCTTCTTCCAGATCATCCTCTCCACTCTGCCCGCCGCCTCCGAGGTGGCGGTATGGGGACTCGCCTTCAAGCCCGAGACCGACGACGTGCGCGAGTCGCCCAGTTTGGAACTCATCGCCGCCCTCAACGCCGCTGGCCACCATGTACGCGCCTACGACCCGGCCGCTAAACCACAGCTCCAGAATGTCACCATCGCCAAGGACGCCATAGAGGCCGTGACGGGAGCGGGCGCCCTGGTGCTCATGACCGAATGGGCCGAGTTCCGCGGCGCCGATCTGCCCGCCGTCCGCAAAGCGATGGCCGGAAACCTGCTATTTGACGGTCGAAACATCTACGGACACGAGGCAGCCGAAGGCGCTGGCTTCGTCTATCGAGGGCTCGGTATCTGATACACTCGGGGCATGAAGATTCTCCTCACTGGCGCCGCTGGATTCATCGGCTATCACACCGCCGTCCGTTTGCTCGAGCGTGGTGACGAAGTAATCGGCTACGACAACGTCAGTCCCTACTACGATCCCGAGCTGAAGCGCGCCCGCCTGGAGAAGCTCTCGAAGTACTCAAACTTCACCTTCACTGAGGCAGACATTCTCGACCGCCCGTCTCTGGCCAAGGCCATGACCGGCGTCGACCGCGTCATCCACTTGGCCGCCATCGCCGGTGTACGGTACTCGCTCGAGCATCCCGAGGAGTACATCGAGATCAACATCCGCGGCTTCTTCCACGTGATCGACGAAGTGAAAAAGCAGCAGATCCCGGGCCTCATCTACGCCAGTTCCAGCTCCATCTACGGCGGCAACACGAGCTTTCCGTCGAAAGAGAGCGACCAAACGGAGAACCAACTCTCGCTCTACGGGCAGAACAAGAAGGACAACGAGCTCATGGCTCGCACGTACTGGAACATGTTCAAGGTGAAGTCGACGGGACTGCGGTTCTTCACCGTCTACGGCCCGCTCGGCCGACCGGACATGGCGCTCTTCCTCTTCACCGACGCCATCCTCAAGGACCAGCCGATCAAGGTCTTCAACGCCGGCAAAATGCAGCGCGACTTCACATACGTGGACGACATTGTCTCGGGCATCGTCGCCGCCACCGACAAGAACTACGACTGCGAACTCTTCAACCTCGGCTGCGGCCGCACGGAGGAACTGATGGATTACATCGGCGCCGTGGAGAAGGCCGTCGGTAAGGAGGCGAAGAAGGAGATGCTGCCCATGCAGACTGGTGACACCTCACGCAGCGCTGCCGACCTCACCAAAGCCAAGGCCATGCTCGGCTTCGACCCCCAGACGCCCATCAGCATCGGTGTGCCGAAGTTTGTGGCCTGGTACCGGGAATACTACGGAATGTAAGCCATATTGGTTAATTCACAGTATTTGACAATATATTTTTTATATTGTTTAATATGATTATCGGTAACGCAGGCGTCTGCGGCCGAGAGCGCCCTTTCACTGGAGGCAGCATGTTGATTCACTGGTTGGTCGCCGCGCTCAAGACGATGGCGATCATGTTGGCCACGCAGATTTGCACCCTGACCCTCATGTTCGGGACGGGATTGCTCATCAAGAGCAGCGGGATCCAGCACGTGGTGACGATCGATCGGATGTTGATCGATCTCATCATCGCCGTCAGCCTCGGCGTCACGGCCGGCCTGCTCTACGTGTCCCTGGCCGTTCGCCGGCGCACGGACGATGAGTCGATCGTCTGGATGGCGCTGATGACGGCTCAGTCATTCATCGGACTGATCGCCGATCTCAGCATCATCGACAGGCTGTATGGCACGCACTGGGCACCGCACATCGGTTCCCCGTACAACTACATCGGGGCCGGGGTCTACCTGACCCTGGCGCTCATCCTCATCGCCCTACAGGGCATCTCCACCTCACGGCCCACGACGTAACCTCGGGCCACACCCATCCCGTCTGCCACCTCGGCCGGCGGGATTTTTTATGCCAACGCCAACGCCGGCCGCTTACCCTCGAGCCACTCGCGGATGGAGACCGCCGTCTGGCCATAGAGCTCTTTCACGCTGTCATCGGTGTAGAAGGCCACGTGCGGCGTTACCACCACGTTGGGATGATCGATGAGGCCGTGCTCCGCGCTGAGATCATGCTCGTCGGGCAGAACGTCGAGCAGCGCCTTGCCGACGCGACCGCTCTTGAGCGCGGCCACTAAGGCTTCAGCATCGATGAGAGCGCCGCGGGCCGTGTTCACCAAGACCAGTCCGGGCTTACAGGCGGAGAGGGTCTTCTCATTCACCATGTTCTTCGTCTCCGGCAGTAGCGGCATGTGGAGTGACACCACGTCGCTCTGCTTCCAGAGCTCATCCCATTCCACGTAATCGACGCCCTGCACCCTGAAGACGTCGTAGGCGATCACGCGCATACCGAATCCTTGCGCGATCTGGATGAGATTGCGGCCAATGCGGCCCGTGCCCGCCACGCCCATCGTCTTGCCCCGCAGCGCCATGCCCTTAAGCCCCTGCCACGAGAAATCACCCGCCTTCACTCGCTTGTCCCCTTCCGGCACATGACGCACGGCCGAGAGCAGCAGCGCGAAGGCGTGCTCGGCGATGACGTGCGCGCCGTAGTCGGGCACGGAGCAGACGACGATGCCGCGCGCCTTGCAAGCGGCCAGGTCGATGTGATCAGTCCCGGCGGAACGTGTGCAGAGCAGTTTTAGATTGGGCAACGCGGCGATGGTCTCGGCCGTGAAGCGCGAGGTGACGAACGTGACGATAACGTCGGCGTGAACCATCTCCGCAACCGGCGCATCAGCCGGGGCAAAGGTGGCATCGGGAAAATTGCCCAGCACGAGCGACTGCTCGTCAGGCGCGACGTCGAGAAAGAGGGGGGAGGCCATAGGAGATGGCCAAACGATACAGACAACGGAACGGTCTGGCGAGAAAGGTGAAAGAGCGCCCCTCGGGAGTACAGTTCGCCTAATGCCAACCAAGCCCAAGAAGACTGCCCGCCACCGCCCCTCTGCCCTGCTGAATAAGGAACATCTGGCAGCCGCCGTGGAGCGGAACATTAAAACGCTGTCCGAGATCCGCAATCAGATGGAACGTAGCCGCACCATCCAAGATCGTATCGCGGATATGATCACAAACTTCTCGGGCTCGACGCTCTTCCTCTACCTCCACATCCTGTGGTTTGGTACGTGGATCATCATCAACACCGGTTCTCTTGAGAAACTTGGGCTGCCCGCCTTCGATCCGTTCCCCTACGGACTACTGACGATGATTGTCTCGCTCGAGGCGATCTTCCTCTCCACCTTTGTTCTCATCAGTCAGCAGCGCCTCTCGGAGGTGCAGGATGACCGCGCCGATTTAGATCTGCAGATCGACCTACTCGCCGAATACGAGATCACGAAGATCCTGACGATCGTCGATGCCATGGCTCATAAGATGGGCCTGCACGAAGGCAAGGACCCTGAATTGGCCGAGTTGAAGACCGAGATCAAGCCCGAACAGATCCTGCGCGAGATAGAAGCTCGCAAAAAGCGCTTAGGCCTCCAATAAAGCGCGCTATACTGGGTCCATGAAGATCCTCGCCCTCGAGACGAACGAGGACCGGCTCAAGGAAGACCTGATCACTGCCAACGAGCAGCTGCTCCTGGCGATACATTTCTCGGGCTTCCTCTTTGGCGCCCGTTTGATCAGGAGCATCTTTTGGACGTTGGTTCTCACGGGCGTCACGATCGGGGAAATTCTCGCCGGAGTCGAACCCTTCTGGGCCATTCTCCTGTCGATCATCATCTGGATTCCGTGGGTTGGCTGGCGGATGCTCACCGCTTGGATCGATTGGCGCTACGACGTCTTGCTGGTGACCACCGACAAGATCATCGTCGTCGACCAATCGTCGATCGTCCGCTCGTCCATCCAGCAGATGAACATCGAGAACATCGCCAGCGTCACCGCCCACACCCAGTTTGGTGATCTCTTCCCCTTTGGCCGCCTCTGCTTCGACCTCAAGGAAGGCACCGGCCAGCGCATGATCTTGCCCTACGTGCCCCGCGCCCGGGCCGTGGCCTCCACCATCGCCAACATCGTCATGGACTTCCAGGGCCGCCGCGCCGTGAAGGCGCCCAACGTCCACGTGCACGACTCCCTCGAGCCACAGATCAACATTTGACGGCCGTGACCGGAAGGCTCGGCATGTGCTAGCGTAATCACATGCCTCCCCGCCTTGCTGATCCCGCCCAGGATTTCCCCCAGTGGTACCTCGACGTCATTGCCCACGCCGACTTGGCGGAGCATGCCGACGTGAAGGGTTGCATCATCTTCAAGCCCTACGGTTACGCTATCTGGGAAGCCATCCAGGCCGACCTCGACCGGCGCATCAAGGCGCTGGAGGTGCAAAACGCCTACTTCCCGCTCTTCATCCCGGAATCGGTGATGAACAAGGAAAAGGACCACATCGAGGGATTCGCACCCGAGTGCGCGGTGGTCACCCACGGCGGCGGCAAGGAACTGACCGAGAAGCTCTACGTCCGACCCACCAGCGAGACGATCATTTACTCCACGTTCGCCAAGTGGATTCAGAGCCACCGTGACCTGCCCATGCGCGTGAACCAGTGGTGCAACGTCGTGCGCTGGGAGATGCGTACGCGCCCGTTCCTGCGCACGCTCGAGTTCCTCTGGCAGGAGGGCCACACCGCCCACGCCACCAAGGCCGAGGCCGACGAGATGGTGGAGAACGCCCTCAAGATGTACGCCGACTTCGACCGCGAGATGCTGGCCCTGCCGGTGCTCCGCGGCCGCAAGCCCGAGCACGAGAAGTTCGCCGGCGCGCTCTACACGCTGACCACCGAGGCCCTCGCCCGCGACGGCAAGGCCATCCAGGCCGGCACCTCGCATAACCTGGGCAACGAGTTCTCGGCCGCCTACGGCATCAGCTACCTCGACGAGGCCGGCCAGCAGCAGTCCCCCTGGACCACCAGCTGGGGTCTCTCCACACGCATCATCGGCACCATGATCGTGGTGCACGGCGACGCCAAGGGCCTGCGCCTACCGCCCCGCGTGGCGCCGGTGCAGGTGGTGATCGTGCCCATCTACAAGGCCGACGAGGAGCGCGCAGCCGTGCTGGCCAGCTGTGACGCCATCAAGAAGGCGCTCGGTTCGGTGCGCACCAAGATCGACGACCGCGACAACAAGTCCCCCGGCTTCAAGTTTAACGAGTGGGAAATCAAGGGCGTGCCCGTCCGCATCGAGGTGGGCCCGCGCGACCTGCAGGAGAAGAAGGTCACCGTCGTGGACCGCAGCACCGGCGAGAAGAGTCAAATGGACATCGCCGCCTGCACTGAGGCCGCCTTCAAGGCGCACCTCGATGACGTGCACGACCGCATGCTCAAGGAAGCGGAGAGTTTCCTGAAGGAGCGTACCTTCACCGTCGAGACGTTCGCCGAGTTGGAGGAGAAGATGGAGGCCGGCGGCTTTGCCTGGGCCCCGTGGGACGGCACGCTTGAGACGGCCAACAAGATCAAGGATAAGACGAAGGCCACCATCCGCCTGTTGCCGGAAGGCGAGCAGAAGATGGACGGCAAAAAGGACGTCCTCAGCGGCGCTCCGGCCGTGACGATGGCGCTCTTCGCGAAGGCCTACTGAGGCCGCTCAGCGGTTGATGAAGATGATGCCCAGGAACGTCACCAGGGCGCCGAAGGCGATGCCGCCGAGCACTTCGGTGAACGAGTGCCCCAAGCGCTCCTTGAGGTGCTGCCAGTGCTGCAGGCGATTCAAGATCTGCGCCTGTTGGCCCAGCTGGCGGCGCACGGCCACGGCGTCGTACCAGACGATGCAGGCCAGGATGAAGGCAATCGCGAACTCGGTGGACTCGATCCCCTGGCGCTTCCACACCACGAGCATGAGCGACGTGACGAAGGCCGAGTGCGAGCTGGGGAACCCACCAGGATGGAAGAGCTTCTCCTCCCAGTTACCGGCGCGCAGGTAATGCACGAAGAACTTCGTGAACTCCGTCAGCACGAGCACGACGACGGGGATCAGGAAGATGTACGTCGAGAGGAGGCGTTCCATGGCGGAAGAATAGCAGTAAACCGGCACCAGCGCCTCTTACGCCTGAGACTTGAAGGTCAGGCGGACGTTCTCGACCGCACCGGCGCCGCCGGCCTGGCGACGGGTCGGCACATCCACAACCACGTCGGCCGTGCCGACGGGCGAGTTCTGCACGCGGGTCAGGGCGGCCACCAGGTCGGCGCGAGCGATGTAGCGCACCTCCGCACCATTGTTCACGCTCAGCGTGGCCTCGGCGCCACTGAGGCGCAGCGTGGTGGGTTCGTTGCGGAAGCGCGTGCTCAAGTTGCCGAGCGTACCATCGGCCGTGAGGCTGAAGGTGCGCGTGCCAACACGCAGGTTGGTGGTATTCGTCGTGCCTTCGGTGCCGTTCACAAAGCCGATGTCCAAACCCGGTGCCAGGGTGATGGTGCGGCCCTGAAGTTGGGAGGCGAGGAGGTTCAGGTTCTCGATCTGAGCAACCGGAATAGCGCCGGACACACTCTGCAACTGCGTGAGACGGCTCGCCTCATCATTGCCGCTGTCTGTAGGAGCACCCTCGCGAGCACGCGCCCACGGCGTCAGGCCGGCAAAGCCCGAAAGAATAACGCCACCGCCGAGGATCGCGGCGATCGCTCGCTTGGGAGCCGACGAAATGCCGCGCCACAAACGACGCAAACCAGCGACCAACGCTGCACCGCCAGCCGCGGCCAGGGCAAACACTCCGACGCGCTTGATCGTCGAATTACCCTCTGCATCAAGGTTTCGCGCCAGAAACGATGACGTACTTTCAAAGGCAGTACTGACGCCGCGACGAGCGCCGCCGGCCAATACCGTAGCGCCACTCGCGATGGTATCCACCGTACTCATCGCCGCGTCCTGAGTGGCCTCGCCCCAGCCGCGCTCAAGAGCGCGATGCATGGCATCAAGGCTGTTACGGGTATTCACCTCGACATTCTGGCGAGCAGAAAGCCAACGTTGGATGAGTCCCCGTAGTTCGTTGCGCTGCTGGCGAGAAATGCGATTGTCCCGAACAGCATTCGCCACCGACTGTTGCAGGCGGTTCAGGTCTGCGATATTCACCTCCTGATTCTGTCGCAGGCTCTCGATGACGGGGTGATCGGCGAAGTTGAAGTTAGCCATAAGATTAGGAGACACGGAGAGTGCGCGTCAGCGACGTCGGCGGGGCGCCGACGGCGAGCGTGAGGGTAGCGGCGGGAGAAGCTGTGGCACCGCGCTGAATGCGGATGCCGGTCGGTGTGCGGGAGATCGTCACAGCGCCCACAGTGACAGCTCGCGCTGTAGTCACCGCCTGGCCGTTCAAGCTCACCGGAGCGCTGGGAGGCGTGAGGATGAAGTCCTGACTGAAGTTGCGCGTCACGTTGAGGCCGGCGGCCGGCACGTTAATGGACGCGACCGCGGCGCGCGGGCCGACGCCAGCCGTCTCTTGGGCCAAGCTCACGATCTGCTGGAGCGTGACAGTGCCGTTGGTGGCACGCAGGCGCGTCTGGGCGCGCTGGGCGAGCTGCTGCAGGTAGAGGTTGGCGTCGGTACCGGCGCTCACGGCGTTCTGCTGAAGCGTCTTGAGCGTAGTAAGCAGCGCCTCGTCACCACGGACGCGGACGATGCGCAAATTCACCACCGAGAACTGATTCTGGAGCGGCCCAAGAATATCGCTGGCGCCAGCCATGGCACTCACGCTCTGTGTCAGCTGGGTCTCCACCACAGAAGAGACCGCTCCGCCTCCCATAAAGTTGCGGAAGAGGCCAAGCACGGCCGTAGTGCCGACGGCACTCATGATCGGCGCGGCGGCCGGATTTTGGGCAAAGCGCTCGCGAATCCAGTTGCCAGCACGGCCGGCGTAGAACGACGCGCGAGCGATGAGGTTATCGATGCGCTGCGACGTAGAAGTGGGATTCGGGAACGGCGGCACGAACGTCGGAGCGGGCGTCGGACCCTGCGGCGTCACCGGCACGGCCTCAATGGGAGCCGGCTCAGGTTCAGGCTCAGGGGTCGGCGTCGGTTCTACCGGCGCGGCCGGCTCTTCGCTGAGGAGACTCTCCGCAAATTGGCTATGCTGATCGACAACGGTATCGAGTTCGGTCTGGATGGCTGGACGATCGGCGGCGTCGAGTTGCTGTACCTGGGTGCGCAACGTCGTCAGACGCGAGCGAACATCACGAGCCACGCGGACGCGCTCGGCGCGGTCGGCCGAGGCGCGAGCCTGCTGGATGTCGTACCGCACGGCTTCCAGGCTGCAGCGGACGTCGACGGGATTAGGCCGATCGGGAGTGGTTTCACTGGGCATGACTTAGTTGGAAGCGCGGACGCGGAGGATCTTGGTCTCGCCGTTGAACTTCAATTTGCGCTCGCCCGCGGTGGCGTTGGCCGTCACCTCGACGGTGATCTTCTCCTCGCCCGCGGCACGCGTGAGCTTGAGGCCGTTGATGATCACCGAACCAGCCGTGCTGCCAGCCAGCTTGCCGGCCTGGCCTTCCACCGAGACGTCGGCCGAGAAGGGCACGTTTACGGTGCGCTTGTCATTACGGTTAAGTTCTTCGTTCTCGCCGAGCGCACGCACCTCCGGCACGGCCGGGGGAGGTGTGTTGGGCGTTGTTTCCGTGGCAGGGGCCTGCGGAGCGACCGTGAGGGCGATGGTCTTCGCCTTATTCACCACTTCGGCCAGCGTGATGTTCGTGTTCGTACCGATGGCGGCGCCGAGCTGCGCGAAGAAGCGACTCATCACCGGACCGTTGCCGGCCGTCTGGCGCACGCGGTCAATCTCACCCGCCAGCTGCGTGAGCAGGGCGCGATCCTCGCTACGCGTGGCGTCGACCCAACCCGTCAGGTTGCCGGGCAGCATGCGATTATTCGCGTGGTTCGGGACCATGCGGTTCAGCTGCGTGGCGAGCGCCTCGGGACTCTTGGAGAGCATGCCCATCAGAGCGCGAATCGGCTCCGGGAACATCGGCATCTGGCCGAGACTCTCCAGCTGCAGCGAACCATAACGACCCACTGCTTTTGACACTTCGCCGAGCAGACGGGTAAAGGCCTCCGTCGCACGGTTCACCTGCTCACCAAAGTTGTTCAGCTGCAGGTTCGTACCGCGGAGCACATCAGGGCGAGTGCGCGGCGTGACACTCAGACTATCCGGCCGACTCTGCGGCAAACCATCCGGACCAACATTGGGGGAGACAACGTTCATAGGGTGGGTTTTGTGTGGAAATTTCTCACCATTATACCACGAGAGCACCCTCCGGGGCAACGGGCAGCCCAGAGTGCGTGCCAAGGCAAAGAACGGCTGGTAGAGTGACAAATTGCTTCTTTTCCCCCTCTTCTATGAACGTCCAACACTTCGAGAAAGGGATCGTCTACAGCAACGCGGAGCTTCTGCTCCTCACGCGGAAGATCGGCAAATTGGCCACATACTGTGAGCGATTGAAAGACGAAGCTTCAGGCATCCGAGTTGAAGCCGAACACCGCCCCACCGAGAAGGAGCGCGACAGTGTAAAGGTGATGATCAACGTGACCCTGCCCCGTATGGTGCTACGCGCCGAGTCTCGCCGTGCTCGCGCCATCGAAGCGGTGGACCGCTGCATTGAGAAACTCGAGCCACAGATTAAGCGCTACAAAGAGATGCAGACCGGCCGCGACAGCGCCCATCGCGCCGCCAGGCGTCAGGCGCAGCCCATGGAAATGGAACCGGAGTTGGTCGCTTAAGAACACACCAAAAAGAATCCCCTCCTCTCGACCAGCGGCGGCTGGGAGAGGAGGGGCGGTGAGGAAGGCACCCATCCCCAAGGCGCACACCACGCCAAGGGCACCTAACCCTCACCAATATTGTTCCCACGCGGGCGTGGGATCGCGGTCATTGTAGGCCGTCGAAAATGAGAGTCAATCAATAGAACTGACATTATGGCAAATTTGACGAAAGATGGCTTCATCTTGAAAGAAAAACGGATTTAGGCCATACTTCCTCGGTGCGCATCGACGTCTTAAGTCTCTTTCCCGGCATGTTCCAAGGCCCGCTGTCGGAGAGCATTCTCAAGCGTGCCCGCGAGGCCGGCCACTTCACGCTCGCGCTCCACGACATCCGCGACCAAGGTAAGGGCACGCACCGCCAAGTGGATGACCGTCCGTACGGCGGCGGCGCCGGCATGCTGCTCATGGCCGAACCGGTCGTGGCCGCCATCGAAGCGGCGACAGCCGCCAATACCGACACAAAGAAGAAACCCCACCGCATTTTCCTCACGCCGGGCGGCAAGCGCCTGACGCAATCGCGCGTGGAACGTCTCGCGAAGAAGCCGTGGCTCATGCTCCTCTGTGGACACTACGAAGGCATCGACCAGCGCGTGAAGGACCTGGGGTACATCGACGAGGAGATCTCCATCGGCGACTACGTCCTCACGGGCGGCGAGTTGCCCGCGATGGTGCTCATCGACGCCGTCGCCCGCCACCTGCCCGGCGTGCTCGGGCACGAGGACTCCGCCCACGAAGAAAGCTTTTCCGCATCCCTCGGCCGCAAGCGCGAATACCCACACTACACCCGACCGGAGGTGTTCCGGGGCCTCAAAGTGCCTGACATCCTGCTCTCGGGCGATCACAAGAAGATCGCCGAGTGGCGCCTCAAGAACGCACGCTGATGACGCTGGACGATCTCCGCCGCCGGCTCGTGAGCGACCGGCAGCTCACGCTCGTCGTGCGCTGCCATCCGGGCGCAAAAGCCGCCAAGATCAATGACGAACTGATGGCCGACGACAGCCTGAAAATTTCCGTGCGCGCCAAGGCCGAAGACGGCCGCGCCAACGATGAGCTGCTCGCCCTGCTCGCCGAGGCTTTCGCCGGCGCGGAGGCCGTCCTACTCTCTGGTCAGACCTCGCGACGGAAGACCGTCCGACTCACGCTCGCATGACCCAGCGCATCCCCGTCCTCGGCGCCCCGATCGATGCCGTCACCCCGGCCGAGGCGGTCGCGCGCCTGCGCGAGATGTTAGCCGGGAACGCGCAGAACCACGTCATGACGCCGAACAACGAGATGCTCGTGTATGCCGCAAGCCATCGCGATTTTCTCGCGCTCTTGAACCGCACCGCTCTGAACATTCCCGACAGCACGGGCGTGGTGTGGGCCATGCGCCGCGCGGGCGCGCCGCCTCAAGAGCGCGTGACGGGTGTGGACACAGTGCAGCGCCTCTGTGCCGAGCTCGACGAGAACACGCCCGTGTTTTTCCTCGGCGGCCGTGACGGCGTCGCCAACGAGGCCGCGAACATGCTCCGTCGTCGCAACCCCCACTTCGCCATCGCCGGCACGCACGAAGGCAGCCCCCGCCCTGAAGACGCCCCAGCCATCATCGCCGCCGTGAACGCGAGCGGGGCCAAGCTCTTACTCGTTGCCTACGGCGCGCCGAAGCAAGACGAATGGATCGACCACTACCTCACGCAAATGCCCGGTGTGCGCGTGGCCATGGGCATCGGCGGCACCTTCGACTTCATCGCCGGACGCATCAAGCGCGCGCCCCGACTGGTGCAGTCACTCAAGCTCGAATGGCTCTGGCGGCTCATCCAAGAGCCGTCGCGCTTCCCACGCATCTGGAAAGCCGTCGTCACGTTCCCACGCCTCGTCCGCTCAGAGCGTCGCGCCTGACGCCGTCGGATGGAGCTCCTCGTACGAACCGACGACCCACTCGTTGCCCTTCTTCTCAAGGTGCACGAGCAGTTCGCCCTTGTTGCTGTCAGCCCAGTAGTCGCGCTCGTCACCCATGTCGCGCAGCAACTCGGTCTGCCCCAATTCCAACTCTGGAAGGAGTAGGTAGATGCCGACGTCAGGCTTGTTGATGAGTGCAGCCTGAATGTTCACCATCGCCTTCCCGAGTAGGGCGGCGGCGGCCACGATGAGAATGCACGTGATCAGGCCCAGCACGATGCTGGTGCGCGGCTCCGGCTCATCGAAGTTGTAGTGCTGCATTCCCCCCATTATAGCAGAAAAACCCCCCGCCGTTCCAGTGGTTGGAAGCGAGTCTGGACGCTAGGATGCCCGCATGCCCCGTTTGTGTCTCATCATTATCGATGGCTTTGGAGTGGCCCCGGCCAGCCCGGGAAACGCCCGCACCCTCGCCACGCTCCCCACGATCTCGCGCCTTGAAAGGGAGGTGCCGAGTGTCATCATGCAAGCCTCCGGTGAGGCCGTCGGACTGCCGCCCGGACAACAGGGCGCCAGCGAACCAGGCCACCTCACCATCGGTGCCGGACGCATCGTCTGGCAGCCGCTCGCCGAGATCGACCGTGCCATCCGCTTAGGAGAATTTGAGAAGAACACCGTCCTCGCCTCCGCCTGCGAGCGCGCCGCCAAGAAGGGCGTACCGCTCCACCTCGTCGGCCTCTACTCGGTGGGCGGCGTGCACAGTTCGGCCGAGCACTTTCACGCCATGCTCCGCCTAGCCAAGACCAAGGGCGTGACGCAGGTCTTCCTTCACCTCTTCGGCGACGGCCGCGACGTAGGCGAGCAGCAGTTCTCCACCGACTTCCAATTGCTCCAGAAAGAGATCGACACCCAGAAGATCGGCGCCGTCGCCTCGCTCGTCGGCCGCTACTTCGGTATGGACCGCGACAAGCAGTACGCCGACCGCACCAAAGTGGCCTACGACCTGATCACCCAGGGCACCGGCACCGAGACGGACGACGTGCTGAAGAGCGTGAAGAACTGGTATCTCGAAGCCCCCGACGGCCAGAAGACCGACTATTACCTCCGCCCCCTCAAGACGCCCGCTTTCCATGCCATCGGTGCCGACGACGTCTGCGTCTGCGTGAACTTTCGCAGCGACCGCATGCTGCAGATGGTGGCCGCCCTAGAGGGCGAGGACTTCACGGAGTTCCCGCGCCCCATCCGCGTCACCGACGTGGTCTGCATGGGTCCGTACTCCAACCATCTGCCAATCGCCTTCCCACCCGCCGAAGTGAAGAACACGCTCGGTGAGGTCATCTCCAAGGCAGGTCTCAAGCAGCTGCGCGTGGCCGAGACGGACAAGTTTGCCCACGTCACGTTCTTCTTCAATGCTCAGCAGCAGGAGCCCTACCCCGGCGAGGAGCGCCTACTCGTGGAATCACCGAAGGTTCCTAACTTCGCTGAGGCGCCACAGATGAGTGCCAATCAGCTGACCGACGAGGTGATCAAGAACGTGGAGCAGGAGACATACGACATTATCATCATGAACTACGCCAACCCCGACCTAGTCGGCCACGGCGGCAAGATCTCGGCTGTCGTCGAAGGCTGCGAGACTGTTGATCGCAATCTCGCCAAACTGTTGCCGGTCCTGGAGAAGCACGGCTACGACTGGGTGATCACCGCTGATCATGGCAACGCCGAAGAGATGATCGTACCGGGCACCGAGACCATCAGCCCCAGTCACAGCGGCAACCCCATCCAGACCTTCGTGCACTCATCCGTGTTCCCGACCAGCGAGAGTTTGAAGGACAAGACCGGCCTCAAGGACATCGCCCCGCTCTGCCTCACCATCATGGGCCTGCCGGTGCCGCCCGACATGCGCTGACATGGCCACTACCCCCGCCCCCGCCTCGCCCCGCGCGATCGCCGTCGTTCCCGACGGGCAACGCCGCTGGGCCCGTGCACATGGGAAATCTTTTCGCGAAGCCTACGAGATTGGCGCCGAGAACATTCGCCAGATCATCGGCATAGCCCGCGACGAGGGGGCTCAGCTCTTCTTCGTTTGGGGCGGCTCGGTGGAAAACCTGAAGGAGCGCCCGGCAGAAGAACTACTCGTGCTGCACCAGGTCTACGAGAAATTCCTGCGCCAGGTCCGCGACGAGTGGATGGACCAAACCGAGAATGCAAACTCGCGCTTCGTGCACATGGGCCGCGCTGAACTCTTGAACAACACCGAGAGAGCACTCATTGTTGAGATCACGGAGGCAACCAAACACCGCACCGGCATGGTGGTGGCGCTCTGCTTGGGCTACAGCGGACTCGATGAACAGGAACGAGCACTCACCGCCTGGAAGCTAAGCGGCCAACACGGTAACTGGAAAGACCACCTCGATCTCCCCCGCCAAGGCGTGCCGTGGCAGCCGATCGACTTGATTATCCGCACTGGCGAGGGCGGCAACGAGATCGTGCACGACAATGAGTTCCTCCACGGCTACCGCAGCGAAACGCGCCTCTGCTTCCATACCGAATTCTTCCCTGATGTAACACCCGAAATGTTCAGAGCCGATCTCATTCGCTATCGCCAAGGAGAGCAGCGCCGCGGAGCGTGATCTGCTATTCTGCCCTCCTTATGGTAACCGCCACGCCGACCGGCCTCCCTGCCCTCCAAAGACTGCGCGAAAACCTCGCCGTGGTACTAGTGGCGCTGTTACCGCTGCACGCGCTCTTGGTGACGGTGTTCACGCGCCTGATCGTGGGACCCAACCACGCCCCGCTCGCTTGGCTCGCCTTTTGGAAGGAAGCACTTCTCGTGGGCATCTTGGCGATCGCCGTGACGGAGATAACGCAAACCTACCGCCGCGAGCGACACGTGCCGCGCTCCGACCTGCTCGACGCCCTGGTGGTGTCGCTCTTCGGCTTGGCCGTGCTCTCAGCCGCGCTCCTCGGCACGCCGCTCATGAAGCTGGCACTTGGCCTGCGCTACGACATCCTCGCCCCGCTCTCGTTCGTCATTCTCCGCAAAGTGCCATGGTCGGCCGGCGGTTGCGCCCGCCTCATCCGCGCCATCCTTTGGGTAGCCATCGGCGTGGCGGCCTTTGGCCTCATCGGCCTAATACTTCCACTCTCGGCCTTCGGCGCGCTCGGCTATGCCACCAACTTCCACTCGCTCTACCTGCCCGATTCGCCGCTGGCACCCTTCAGCCAGATCGGTGAGACGATGATCCGCCGCGCGCAGTCGAGCATGAGTGGCCCAAACCAACTCGGCATCTGGCTAGCCATCCCCATCGCCATCCTGCGGGCCCGCGCCACGCACCGCCGCTCAGTGCGCCGCAGTACCGGCGTCGCTGGCATCCTCTTCATTGCCGCGCTATTCGCCACTTTCTCGCGCACGGCCTGGATCGCCGTCACGGCCAGCCTGCTCGGCGCCGCGGCGGTGCAGTTGAGCAGCAAGACCATCCGCCGCTGGTTCGTACCGGTGGCCGCCAGCATCGCCGTCTTCTCCCTCATCGCCATCCTGGCCGCCCCCAAGGCCATCGTCCGCATCTCCTCGTCGCGCGGACACTTTGAGAAGCCGCTCGAGGCCATCGCACGCATGACCGAGCACCCGTGGGGTGAAGGCCTCGCCAGCGCCGGCCCAGCCAGCAGTCGCTTCGCCGATGCGTGCGTAGTCCTGCGCCCCGAGGACGATCCGTCGTGGGCCAAGGCCCAGCCCGAACTCTGCGTCTTCTTAGGCGACAAGCAGGTACAACCGGAGGACCGCCTCTGCCACTGCCCGTTCCATCCGGAGAACTGGTACCTGCAACTCGGCGTCGAACTCGGTTGGCTCGGCCTCCTCCTCTGGGTGGCCATCATCGGTCTCACGCTCCGCCGCCTCCTGCCACTCACCCTCTCGCGTGAGCCTGTCGGCACCGCAGCCGCCGTGGCCCAGCTCGCCATGGCGGTAGCCAGTCTCTTCCTTCATGCCTGGGAAGATGCCGCCGTCGCCTTCACCATCTGGATCCTGACCGCGATTGCCCTCCAAAAAGACGAGCATTCTGGATCAAAAGTCCACTCTTAAGGGAGAAAAGGGGCTATACTGCGGCCCCGCGTATGGAAAACCAGGCCATCGATGACGGGCGGCTCAAAGCCCTCGTCCGGCAGGCACAGCAAGGCGACACCGCCGCCTTCGGCGAGGTGTACGACCTCTGCTTCAGCGCCGTCTACCGCTACGCCGCATTCCGCTTGCCGCAGGAGGTAGCCGAGGACGTAACGGCCGACATCTTCGTGAAAGCCTGGGAGAAGCTAAACAGCTACAAGCCCCAGCCACACGTGCCGTTCTTGGCGTGGCTCTTCCAGATTGCACGCCGTTCGGTGATCGACGTCTACCGCCGCGACCGCCATTTTGAAGAAATGCCCGAAGACGTTCCCGACGAGGACGAACTCAACCGCGCCGACACCGCCCTTCAGCGCAAGGCCACCATCCAGACGGTACGTACGGCCGTCGACCAGCTGCCCACCCGCTACCGCGACGTGCTGCTGCTGTCGTATGTCGGCAACCTACCCGGCAGCGCTGTCGCCCAGATTCTGCACACCACCGAGGGCGGCGTGCGCGTACTGAAGATGCGGGCCCTGCGGAAACTTGAGGGCCTTTTGCCCCCAGAAATCGACCCGCGAACGTAACATCCGCTCCTTTTTGCCGTTTGTATCAGCGACAACCGTGAACATCCTTCATCTCCTCCACCGGCTCCGCGACGTTCTGCCTTCATGGCAGGAGCGTCTTGCGGCGTGCAAGGAAAAGACAGAAAATGACATCCTGGAGCCAAAAAAACTGGCCAATCTCCGCCAAAACCTAGAACCGAGTGCTGCCGCCAAGGCCCGCGTTTGGCAGCAGATTCAGGCCAACATGGAACCTCAGCGCGCCAACGATCTGCTCACCCAAGTAAGCCGCTGGCTCGAGCCCGATAGCGCCCTGCAGACCCGCGTCCGCACCCTGATGACATCCCGACTGGCACCGGCGCCGGCCCCAGCTGGCGGACTGGGCTTTGCCAAGTGGACAGTGGCCTTCCTCATCTTCGCCCTCGTCATCAAGAGCAGTCCGCTCCTGTTCATCGCCCCCCGCACCATTGCCGCCACCTCGGTCTCGGTCTCGGCTACGCGCGGCACCGTTTCGATCGGCGATGAGGGCCTCCTCCAGCCGGTCACTGGCGAAGTGACGCTTGAGGCCGCCGGCCGCGTCACCACTGGCGACGGCGAGGCCACGCTCATCTTGCACACCTATGGCGTCGTGCGCCTGGCACCGAACACCGTCATTACCATCGAGGACCTTGCCCACCATCCCACCCTGCCAGTCACCGGCTCCCTCGCCGAAGGCACGGCCTGGGTCTACGGCCTCGTCCCCAACAGTATCGCCGGTATCAGCATCGAGACACCCGTCGGCATTGTCACCGTCAACGAAGGCAGTGCCAACCTGACAGTTCGCGGCTCGACGCTCACGGTCGACGCCTGGGACCGCGCCGTGCGTGTGGCCATCAACGGCGAAGAGTACATTCTCCAGAACGCCCAGCGCCTGGTGGCCGCCGCCGATGCCGCACCTCGCATCTCCACCTTGGACCCGTCCTCGGATGACGCTTGGGTGGCCGAGAACTTCACGCGTGACGCCGCCCACCGCCGCGAACTGGCCCAGTGGCAGCGCGAGATCCGCGTGGCCAATGCCGGCATCTTACCCACCTCGCCGCTCTACCCCGTGAAGCGCGCAGCCGAAGCTGTGGACCTACTGCTCACCTTCAGCGGCGAAGCCCGCGCCCAGAAGACGCTCGCCCTAGCTGAGACGCGCCTGAACGAAGCCGTCGCCCTATTGGCCGAACAGCCCACTAACCCCGTCGCCACGACGTCCGAAGTACTCCGCCTGGCCGCCAGCGGCGCCACCATGCCGTCCGTCACCGATGATGCTACGGGCAGCGGCGCTATGGTCCGCTCACTCCTTGACGAGTACCGCAGCACTATCCTCACTCTGGCCGAACGCACTGCCGATGTCACCAGCTCGGGTGCCACCACTGCCGCCATCGTGACCAACGAGCTCGCCTCGAGCACTGTCGAGCTCGCTGCCGCCCTGCCGAGTGACGCCGCCTATCCGCTCAAGCAAGCCGTGTTAGCCACCACTGCCGCCCTGCCGGAGACGGCCAACGAACCGCAGATCGAGCGTGAGACCGTACTCCTCGATGCTCTCGTCTCGCTGCGCACCTCGCTGCAGGCCGAACCCGAGACCGACCTCTCCGATCTGGCTGACCTCACGCCGCTGCTTGGTGAACTGCGCTCCGACATCGAGGAAAACTCGGCCGAGATCCAGCGCGAGGCCACGGCCCTGGAACAGACCATCGCTTCGCTCACCCGTCAGCGCCGCGACGAAACGCCGGTGGAGACCGCTTCCCGCCGTGGCCCGACCACGCCGAACCCGCTGCCTCGCCTCTCCGAGCTGGAGATCGAGAACCTCGTGGCCCACATCATCGCCAACATCGAGATCTACCGTTTGCCCGCCTCGCGCTTCAATCAGCTGGTGGCCGAACTGCGCGCCATCGAGGGTACGCCCGACGAGGGACAGGTGCTCCGCCGCCTCGACGCCGCCATCACCGACGAACCCGGTCTGACCGCTCGCATCCAGGCCCGCATGCGCCAGCTCAAGGAGCAGCGTGCAGCGGAAAATAGCCAGAAAGCCGACTAAAGGCAGGGTTGACGGGGTTTGAAAGGATGAGCAGACTGTCATCATCACGGTCACGGTCATGGACCGTAGCCAATCCTTCAGCCAGGGCAGGCTCTTTTGCCACCCTGCACTTCCTCTCAACGCTATGTACACCATCACCGATCTCAAGCCCGGCCGCGCTATCACCGTTGATGGTGAGCCTTACCTCGTCGTCAGCTCCCAGTTTGGCCGCAAGAGCCAGAGCAAGGCGAACATGCAGTGCAAACTGAAGCACCTCAAGACGGGCGCCGTCCTGGCTAAGAACTTCCAGGGATCGGAGAAGATCGAGCCCGCCGACGTGGGCTACCGCCGCGTGCAGTTCCTCTTCAAGGCCGGTGACGAGTTCACCTTCATGGACCAGGAGAGCTACGACCAGTTCGTACTGCGCGCTGACGCGCTGGAGGACATCATCCCCTTCCTCATTGAAGGCGGAGAGGTGGATGCTGTGATGTACAACGACCTGCCGATCGGTATCCAGCTGAAGGCGACGGTGGAAATGAAGGTCATCGACACTATCCCGGGCGTGAAGGGCGACACCGCCACCGGCGGCTCCAAGCCTGCCACCCTCGAGAGCGGCCTCGTCGTAAACGTGCCCCTCTTCATCAACGTCGGCGAAAAGGTGAAGGTGAACACGGAGACGCAGGAGTACATGAGCCGCGTGAACGACTAATTTTGAGTCGTTTTACCGCTGCATAACCCCTTGGGAGGCGCCTCAGCGCCTGGTAGTCTTTGCCTGCCCATGGCAAAGGAACTCGAAGTGATCATCGGCCTGGAAGTGCACGCCCAAGTCGCCACCAAGACAAAGATGTTCTGCGGCTGCGACAATGACGCTTTTGAGAAGGAACCGAACACGACCGTCTGCCCCATCTGCATGGGCCACCCCGGCACGCTCCCCGTCCCCAACGCCGAGGCCGTGCGCCTGGCCGTGCGCGCCTCGCTGGCGCTCGGTTGCACCGTGCATCCCGACTGCCACTTTGACCGCAAGCACTACTTCTATCCGGACCTGCCCTCGGGCTTCCAGATTTCGCAGTACGACTTCCCGCTGGCCACCGAAGGCGCCGTGGAATACGACCAGGTGGCCGCCGACGGGGCGACGACGGAGACGAAGACCTGCCGCATCCACCGTCTGCACCTGGAGAACGACGCCGGCAAGCTGACGCACCGCGGATTGCAGACCCTCTGCGATTACAACCGCGCCGGCACGCCGCTGATGGAGATCGTCACCAAGCCCGACCTCCGCTCGGCCGACGAGGCCAGCGCTTTCGCCCAGGAGCTTCGCCGCATTCTCATCGCGGTCGGCGCCTCCGAGGCCGACATGTTCAAAGGCATGATGCGCTTCGATGCCTCCATCTCCTTGCGGGAAAAGGGAACAGAGAAGCTCAACCCCCGCAGCGAGATCAAGAACCTGAACTCCTTCAAGGCACTCGAGCGCGCGCTCGCCTACGAGGAGCGCCGCCTGCGCGACCTCTGGGAAGAGACCGGCGGCCCGCTCAAGGGCGATATCACCGTCGGCTGGCAGGACGACGAGGGCGTCACGCGCATGCTCCGCGATAAGGAATCGGCCCAGGACTACCGCTACTTCCCCGAGCCGGACATCCCGCCGCTGTCGTTCTCCGAAGAATCGCTCAAGAAGGCCCTCGAAGAGCTCCCCCTGCTCCCCCGCGCCCTGCAAAAGCGCTACGGCGAGCTAGGCCTGAACCCAGCCGAACAGCGCCTGGTGCTCGATGATGCCAAGCTCCGCGAGCGTTACGACGCCGTGTACTTCGTCACCAAAGATGGCCGCCGCGCCTCGAGCCTCGTGTTGACGCAGATGCTCGGCTTCCTGAATGCCCAGAACAAGACGACGGCCGAGGCCCCGGAAATCCAGGGACTCCTAGAGCTGGTAGCCGCCATCGACGACGGCACCATCAGCGGCAACACCGCCAAGCAGGTACTCGAACTCATGGTCCAGACCGGCAAGCTCCCGCGCGCGATCATCGCCGAGCAGGGCATGGGACAGATCAGTGACGATGGCGCGCTCAAGAAGATGGTGGAGGACGCGCTGGCCGCCAATCCCAAGGCTCTCGAAGACTTCAAGGCGGGCAAGGCCGCGGCGCTGGGCGCCATTGTCGGCGCGGTGATGAAAGCCTCCAAGGGCCAGGCCAACCCGGCCAAGGTGCAGGAGATCTTGAAGACGGTGGTGGGCGCATAAAAAAAACCCGCCGGAAGTCCGGCGGGTCAGTCTCTTTCACGAGCTACGAATGTACCGCGAGAGGCAATACTTCTGGGGCGAATTTCCGAACCGCTTCACCAACTGCAGGCGGCGGTCGATGCCGATCGTCACGGCGAGGTCGGAATGCCTGCAGAAGACGATCTGGTTCGTGACACCCTTGGGGCGGGGCAACAGGCTCTCGCCCGTGCCCATCATGTGGATCATCGCGGCAACGATGACCAGGGGCAGCGGCGCCAGGACCCAGTCATTCCGCAGATCGGGTTCGTCTACCAGGCGGAGGCTGTACGAACCGCCGGACGTGACATAGCGCTCGGGGGTGATGTGCGCCGGATCGATGTCGTGCCAGCGGCGGCCGTGCTCATGCCGGAGAAAATACTCAACATTCTGTCCGGGATGATTGAACACTAACTCATCATCACCACCTTGGAGCATGACCACTTCGTACGGCGGCTGAAGTCCACCGGTTTCCCAAATCTGTTTCACGATCCGTTCGGAATACACATACATCATGACCGTCCCCAGTGCGGGACACCGACAGGTACCGTCGGCACGGTCTTGCCTCAGTTTCTGAGAGGCAAGCGGCTTAGGAACGCGAGAATTCCCAAAGCGCTTGCCTCGGAGCGGTGTGAAAGGACATTGGTTATAGTAAATTATTTTTGTTTTTTGTCAAATCACATCTCCTCTCCCCCGTGCTTGGGCTCCTTCTTTTTCTTGGTGGAATAATCGACGATCAGGACGCCATCCAAATGATCCACCTCGTGCTGGATGACGCGGGCGTTCATGTCCGAGAGGCGCAGCTCCTGCTGCTTACCGTTCACGTCGAGGAACTTCACACCGATCGCCTTGTCGCGCTGCACCATCACGTATTCATGCGGCAGACTCAGGCAGCCCTCTTCATCGCGCACCATCTCGCCGGAGCGCCAGGTGATCTCCGGATTCACCAGGCCCACCAGGCGATCATTGAGCACGGCCACGATCACACGCTCCGAGACGCCGATCTGCGGCGCAGCCAACCCCTGGCCATCGGCCATGATGCAGGTCTCAGCCATGTCCTTGAGCAACTCCTGGACCTCCTTGGTCACCTTGGCCACCGGCTTGGCTTTCGCCCGCAGGACAGGAGTATTTTCGCCGGTGACGATCTCGCGCTTGGGCATGTCGAACTGGGCTAGTGTACGCGACGACGATGGGTCGCCTCAATGTCAGCGACGAGCGGCCACAGGGGCTTTGGCAGCCGCTAGGGCCAATCCAGCGACGCGTCGCAGCTGCTCGATGGTCGAGACCTTCGCCTGCGGCAGCATGGCCACGAGCGCATCGGCGGTGAGCAGCACGTCGGGCAACGCGCGGTGGCGATCCTTCGGAATCTCCAAGTTGAGCCGCGTACCCACCTGGTCGAGCGTGTGGCGGAAGGCGGTCGGCCAGATGTGCTGCGAGAGCTTCATGGTGCAGAAGGCCTCAGGCAGCTCCAGGTAGCCCCAGCAGAACTCCTTTTCCGTCTCCAAGAAGGACATGTCGAAATTGGCGTTGTGGGCCACCAGATAGGTTCCCTGGGCGAATTCGAGGAATTGCGGCAGTACCGCCATGATGGTGGGCGCGCCGGCCACGTCTTCGTCGCTGATGTGCGTGATCTGCTTCACCTCCGCGGGGATGTCGCGCTCGGGATTCACGAACGTGCAGAAGGTTTTCTCCCGCTGCACTTGGCCATTCTCAATGCGCACGGCGCCGAGCTCTGTAATACGGTGGCCGCGCTTGGGATCGAGACCGGTCGTCTCGACGTCGAAGACAGTGAAACTCGGGAGCATGTCGGCCCAGACTCTACGCACCAGGCGAGTTCGAATCCAGCGCGATTTTAGGCCGCTAAACCTCTCATTTCTCGTCATATCGAGAAAACATTTATTGAACTATGGCAAGAGTAAGGACTTGTCGATGGGCGACCCGGGCTTTAGGGTCGACGTCCGGCATTTCTTTCCCCTTTTTTCTATGCAAAAGATGCTTTTCCCTGCCGTCCTCGCCGCCGCTCTTCTGAGCGCTTGCAGCATGAATGGAACCACTACGACCGGTAGCGGCGCCACGATGTCCGCCTCGGGCGCCGTGATGTCCGCCGACAACTCTTCTGCCCTGTCCTCGTCGTCGGAGATGGCCGCCAAGGCCAACATGATCGGCGTCACGATGCGTGGCGGCGTCATGTACACCCTCTGGAGCGACAGCTCGATCCAGGAGCTCACCGAGGACATGGTCCTCAGCAACGGCACCGTCGTGAAGAAGGACGGTAACGTCGTGCTCGTGGGTGGTAAAACCCAGATGATGGTCGACGGCGACATGGTCACCCGCGAGGGCGCCATGACGACCGATGACAGCAACGCCATGCGCGATGGCGCCGACCAAGAGTAATCCTGCTCGTCGATTCGGAATCAAACGCCCGGGCAACCGGGCGTTTTTGTGTCTCAGGCGTCCTTGCGGACGATGTCCTGATTGCCGCGCTTAATGTTCCACGTGCCCGGCGAGGTGTCGTGATGCATCACAAGACCAGGCACGGCCTGCGCGAGCGCGTCGCCCATGCGCTGGGCCTGCACACGCAGGGTGGGGTGCACGGTATCGGCGGCGCGCAGCTCGGCGATGTACACGGCCGAGGGCAGCGAACAGGTCATGACCACGGCCACGGTGTAGCCCATGCCGATGTAGTACTGGCGGATCTCCTCGCTGCACGACAGGGCGGCAATGCGCGCCTCCTGCTCTTTCAGGAAATTTTCAGCCTCGGTGCGCAATTCGGGCGTGAGTTGCTCCAGGTACCACCCCTCGAAGCCGTGCTTGGTGGTGAGCAGCGGCATCTCCTGCACGGCGCTGCGCTGGCGCTGCAGATCGCGGTAGGAACCGAAGTCGAGCGGAAAGCGGAAGACAATGTCGCCGTACTGGCGCAGGCGATTATGAAGCTCGGCCTTGGGCGGACGAGCGGAGAGCAGGTCCTGGTGCTTTTTGAGTCCCTGTAGATCGAGGCGGACCGCATAGGAGAACTCTTTGGACGGCGCCTCGGTGCAGTAGGCGAAGGCAGCCATGGATTGCTCCACGTAGGCCTCTTCAGCCTCGTACGCTTTATGGAGGAAGCTCGACTGGTACTTGGCCTGCAGCGCGCCAAGGATGGCGGCGGCCGTCTCGCGCACCTCGGGCAGCGGGTGGTGGCGCATCTCCTTCAGGTGGTCATGCGCCTGGCGCAGGTTGGTGTGCCAGCTGGCGAAGGTGGTGGCACCGGCCGGCAGGAAGCCGCGAGCGATATCGAAGGCGCGGGCCTTGATCGCCTTCTCGTAGAGAGACTCCTTCTGCCCTTCTTCAATCGGGAAACGCAGCTTGAGAGCAGGCACGAGGGTCTCGAGGGCGTGCACGTAGAACGCCCGCCACTTCTCCTGGATCTCAGCGCCCTCGGGCGTGCCGAGCGGATTGAGCATTTCCTGCTTAGCCATGTCGAGATAGCGCGTGGACGCCTCCTGGCCGCTGTAGAGCGGCCAATCCTGCACCGCCTTGGCCACGAGCATGCTCACGTTCTCCACGAAGATGGAGACCGAGCCGCAGTCGCCGATCGACTTATGGCCGTAGCCGACGTAGTAGTTGGCCATGAACTTCTCCGCGCCCACGGTGCGCACCTGCTCGAGGTGCTCCACGACACTCTTGGGGCTGCGCGAATAGAGCGCCTGCAACATGGCGTTGGCCTCCGGCGGCACGTCGTCGATGACGAAAATCTCGCGCATGGACGGAGAGTACCACGAAGTACGCCTCAGCCGAGACGATCGTGGAAATGGCGATCTTAGGCCTTTTGTGACTCCGGCTTACTGGTGATCCAGCTCGTCACCACACGCTCGAACGCTTCGTGGAAGACAGCGGTTGTGATCGGGATCGCGCCGTACGTCTCGGCATTCACTTCCATGTGCCGACGCACGGTCTCAGCAAAGCGAAGAGCTTGATCACGCTCCATGTAAATGCCAGTCGGTTGGCGCTTCTCCCAGTAATCCATGGCTGCACGAGCGATGAGGCCACGATAAAATCCGTCGACGACATCCTGGTAGCGATAGATGCGCTCCTGGACGACGGCATCCGCTGTCTCAGCGACGACAGGCGTGGCGGCCTCGAGGGTTTCCCCGGCAGGGGGAGGGTCTTCTTCGGGAAGTTGATGCATGGGACGCGGAGAATAACACCCTGAGGCGGTGGCGCAAGAAAAACTTTGCTATGCTCCCGGCATGTCTGGACATAGTAAATGGCACCCTGCTTCACTCCTTCGGAGCTACGCCGGGGCAAGCAACATCTCCCCTACCTCACATGTCAGGTCATAGTAAGTGGCACAACATCCGGGTGAAGAAGACCGCCGAGGACGCGAAGCGCGGCAAGGTCTACACGCGTCACGCCAAGCTCATCGAAATGGCGGCGCGCAGCGGCGGCGACCCGGATATGAACCCGGGCCTTCGTACGGCCATCGACAGCGCGAAGGCGGATAACGTTCCCAATGCCAACATTGACCGCGCCATCCAGAAGGGCACAGGCGCGCTCAAGGGCGCAGCCGCCATCGAGGAGGTGACCTACGCGGCCTACGGTCCGGGCGGCGTGGCCTGCCTAGTGGAGTGCCTGACCGACAACAAGAACCGCACGCTCAGTAACCTTAAGCTCGCCATCAGCAAGGGCGGCGGCACCTGGGCCGAGAGCAACGCCGTGGCCTGGATGTTCGAACGAAAGGGCTTCGTGACCGCCGAGAAAGCCGGTCTCTCCCCCGCAGCTCTGGAAGAGATGGAACTGGAACTCATCGACTTCGGCGCCGAGGACCTCGACCTGCAGGGCGAGGTGCTCACCGTCACCACCGGCCTCTCCGACTGGCCGGCCATCCGCGACTTCCTGACCAAGAACGGCTTCACCGTCTCGGGCTCGGGCCTGCGCCTCGTGCCGAACCAGCGCCAGGCCGTAGCAGATGCCGAGGGCGCCAAGAAGCTCGCCGCCTTCATCGAGGCCGTGGAGGCCGACGACGACGTCTCGGAGGTGTTCCACAACGCCGAGTTCTCGGAGGAGGCAGTGAGAGGATTGGAGGCATAAAAAAACCGCACCCCCATGGGGGTGCGGCCTTCGGAACAGAAGAGGTTTATGAGGAGAGCATGACATATCTGAGCCAATGCCTGACGTAGAGATCAACATCTATTTCCTGTTGAAGCAAATCCCCTTTATGAGATGAGAAAGGCTCCGGCTCACGACCGATTTCCTTGGTGAGCTTCTTCATTAAGCGATACACATATGTCACGCCAGCCCGACAAAGACACCGGCGCAGTGGACTTGGCTTTTCCCAGAGCATGTCTGTCAGCGCAGAACCTGCCTCATCCGCTAATATGTCGCGATCTTCCTTGTTCGAGATGTTCCGTAGAAAATCAATGAACCCACTGAATGTAGGAGTCGGTCCGACGACACGTATTGCCATGCGCAACACACGGATGATTTTTTTAAGATCCCTCTCGACTCCTCGCTTGATTTGAGGCGGAGGAGTAGACGACTGCTTCATAGAGACATAAGACTGCAGCACTTCTTCCAAATTAAGAGGGGGAACAGTGCTACGAATCTTCGGCCACAGAGACTCCATATATCGGAATTCGTGATTCGCCATTTCGGCACTTCCTACTGTTTACAGTTCTGTGAAAAAACACTGAATAAAATATTTATCACATAATTATTAATTGTCAATAACACCTAAATCAATCACTCCCCCTCCGGCAGGTTGATATCCGGCACGCTCGAGTTTTCCGGAAGTACAATAAAAAGCCACGCTGGGGCGTGGCTGATGGTCGGAGTGGCGAGCAGCCACTCAGGCTGACTTTTTTAATGAGAAGAGCAAACAATGTCATACGATGATGCGGCCCCACTACATTTGCTGTAGCCAATGTCGCACAAATCTAGCTAAAGCCAATGATGCAGGCTCATGTACCTCCCGCCATTGCACTACAGCCTGCAGGATGCGTGTGCAGGAGATCAGGCTGCACGCATGAAAGATTGTATTGGCCACCATGTGTGAGAACGCAAGCTCTAAATACACCCTTTCCGTACTGTCGGCAGGCAGGGCAGCAATTTCTGTAAAAACACGGCGATACGGAACAAGGTTGCCGAGACGTTGGGCCAGAGCGGTCTCAAGACTGAGATGAGCCAATGTGCCCGGGTAGATCATTTCTGGCCTTCCTTCCCCGGCCGGAACTACCAACTGCAGTTGGCACGCTTCAGCAAAACTAAATACCCAGCGTTCTTCATACAGAGCTGTTTTAAATTCCTCCAAAAAACCCAACGCCTGTTCCTGCAAAATATTCATGAAACTTCTCCCTGTAATATAAAGAGCGGGCGAATAATCGTATTATAAAATATTATTATTATTTTATCAAATAATCGCAAAATGCTCGCTTTTACTCCCCCTCCGGCAGATTGATGTCCGGCACGCTCGAGGTGCTCGGTGGGATGATCATGATGCTGATCACATCCTCCGAGAGGTTGCCCGCGCTGTCCTCAGCCGTCACGCGAAGGCGGCGACGACCGGAGTAGTCGGCCAAAGGAATGATCGCCTCGTACGGCTCGCGCGGACGCGAAGTGATGAGCTGCTGGTCAACGTAGAACTTCACGCTCTTGAGGGCACCTTCGCTCTCGCTCGCTTCGGCCGTGACGGTCAGCGTGTCAGTAGTCATAAAGACGGCCTCGGGCTCTGGTGACGTAATACGCACCATCGGCGCGCCACTATCCTCACCAAAGCGGATGGTCACCTCGTCAGTGGCCTCGTTGTAGAACCGATCAAGAATGCGCACCTTCAGCTTGTGCTCGCCGGTCAGCGACATCGACTTGGGCACGCGCACCGTGTAGGTGAAGGGCGGGTTCAGCTCATCCATCACCGGCTTATCGTCGATCGTGGCGTGCACCTCGCGCACTGAAGAACCCGTTGTAATATCGAGCTTCATGCGGAAGGTCGGCGCCGTGGCGAGCTGCATGCCACCAGGCGAGAGGATGTTGACCGTGGGCTTGTCCAAGCGGCCAGGCGTCTTACTGGCATCGCATGACTCGGTGGGCACGAGCGGCAACACTGCACCGGAGCTAGTGGCCCACTCAGCCACGCCCTGCACCCACTGCGGAAATCGGTCGGACAAGACCGACTGCGGCACCAGGTAGCTGCCCGACTGGGCCGCCTCAGGCGGACAGAGTGACGAAGCGAGGGTATTAGTCACGCGGTCGACCATCACCGAGACGCAGCCCGGATCGATCTCAGTCGGGGCGCGTTCAGCCAAGAAGAGCTCAGGCCTGCGCAAATCGAGCGGCGTGCAGTCGCTCGGCAGCTGGCCGGAGAGGCCGGAGGCCAGCACCGTCACGAGGCCCTCAGGCTGCGTGAAGGTGGCCGGACCTTCCACCTTGGCGTTGGCCGAGGAGAGGAACTGCTGCCAGATCGGCGCAGCCACGTTGAGACCGTCGGCGCTGGGCGAGAGGGCGGTGTAGTCAGCATTGCCCACCCACACGCCGGCCACAAGCTTGGGCGTGTAGCCGATCGTCCAAACATTGCCCGGACGACGCTCCTGGCAGTTGCCGTCGTCGTCGGCCTTGAGACACTGGTTACTAGTGCCGGTCTTGGCAGCAGCGGGCGAACCGGCCACGGAGAGCGCGGCCTTCCAGAAGTCCGTCGGACGGGCACCCTCATCGCTCAAGATGGAGGTGACCTGGTAGGCAATACGCGGATCGAGCACCTGTTCACCCTCCTGTGCCTCCGTCTGACAGATGGGGCACGGCAGAATGTTCCCATTACGATCGGTGATGCGGCGGATCGAGACGAGCGGGCGGTACTGGCCGGCGTCGGCGATGGAGGCGAATGCCTGCGTCATTTCCGTCAGCGGCACCTCAGCCGCGCCAATGGCCAGGGCCGGACCGTAGCCCTTCTCCGGCTTCTTCTCGCGTGCCGTGGGCGCGCCCAAGCTAGCGGCCAAGGCCAGGATGGGATCCTCTTCGCCGGCTAGATAGTAGGCCTTGATGGCAGGGATGTTGCGTGACGAACCAAGTGCCTGACGGGCGGTCATCACGCCCCAAAAGCCGCCGTCGAAGTTCTGCGGACGGTAGGCGCCGAGCGTGATTGGGAGGTCATGCAAGACCGTGCCCGGGCCGTAACCGGCGCGGAAGGCGGCGGCATAGACGATGGGCTTAAAGCTGGAACCCGGCTGCAGGGCGGCGCGGGCCATATCCACCTTGCCGTCGTGCTCGTCGTCGTTGTAGTCGGCGTTGCCCACGTAGGCCATCACCTCGCGCGTGTAGGGGTTGAGAGCGACTAAGGCAGCATTATGGGCGCCGTAGAGCTTCACGTTGGTCTCGGTGCGGTCGGCCACTGCCTCCTCAGCAAGCTGCTGCAGATTCCAATCAAGCGTCGTTTCCACTGTCAGGCCGCCTTCGGCAATGAGGCGCTCTTCATCGGAGCCAGCAAGCATCTGCTCCACCTGCTGCCTCACCCAGAGCACAAAGTGTGGGGCACGAATATCTTCGCGAGTGGACTCGAACTTCAGCGTGGCAAACTCCTCCTGCGCCGCGCGCATCTCGGACTCCTTGATGAAGCCGAGATCAACCATGTTCTGCAACACCTGATCAGCACGGCCGCCGATGTAGACTAGGCGTGAGCCGGTGCCGACCTTCTGGCCGAGCAGACCGATGGTAATCTCATCATCGGGAATATCGTCGGAGTCGGTAATGACGCCCGAGGCAATGTCCGCCAACACACTCTCGGAGACCGTGGTGTAACGATGCTTACCAAACGGTGCGAAGTACGACGGGCGCTGTGGCAGCGAGGCCAGCGTCACCGACTGGGCCAAGGTGAGACCCGAGGCCGACTGACCAAAGAACCGATGGCTGGCCTGCTCGATGCCGTACGCGTTGGCGCCGAACGGAATCCAGTTGAGATAAAGCTCGAGCACCTTGTCTTTGCCGTACTTCCATTCGAGCTCGCAGCCGAGGAAGAGCTCCTTCAGCTTGCGACTAACAATGTTCTCGTTCTGCAGGTCCAGAGCGTTGCGAGCCAGCTGGCGAGTAATCGTGGACGCACCGCCACGGGAACCGAAGGTGAGCACCACGCGGCCAAGGGCGCGGATGTCGAGACAGCCGCGAGTAGCGAAGCGTTGGTCCTCGATGGCAATGATGGCCTGTTTCATCGAGTCCGGAATCGTGTCAGCCGGAATGTAGGTGCGATCCTCCTCGCTGAAGAGACGATAGAGCTCGGTGCCGTTGCGATCGGTGATGACAGTGCTCTGCGCGGCAAAGAGCGTCTTCGTCACGTCGGGCAGAGTGACCCAGAGGAACAAGAAATAGAGCACGCCGAGGCCGACCGCGCCGCCGCACACCTTCCAGGGATGCTTGCGCACCCACATGTAGGCCTCCAAGGCATGCGCCTTGAGCGATTCGACGTCCATCTTCTGCCGCCGCTGATGACGGCGGGGAGGAGGACTCGACAGTGTTGAATGGGTGAATCCAGCCACGGGCAATGGAGTGTAGCACCGATCCTCGGCTCAGTCCGGCTTTATCCGCACGGATTCTCCGCCTAATTTTTCGAGCCGATCGACGGCTTCCAAGCATTCGGCCGCGCGTGGGTTTTGAGGATCAAGCTGCTGCACACGGGTAAAAAGTGCTTTGGACTTGGCGAAATTACGAAGCTCTAGATAGAGCACACCCAAGTCGCAGAGGACGAAGGTATTGTCGGGATCGAGGTTGAGTGCACGCTCCATGGTGACAACGCCCTGTGGCTTCTGGCCGCCGCGGAAGAGCGCCCAGCCCAGGCGACGCAGGATATCGGGATCGTTGCCGCGCAGCTTGTTGGCGCGCTGTAACAGATCGATCGCCTCGGGCCAGATCTCTTTCTCCACCCGGATCTGCCCCAATGTGGAGAGTCCGCTCGCACTCGTCGGATCCAACTCCACCGCCTGGGCGGCGGC
Source organism: uncultured Candidatus Peribacteria bacterium (assembly GCA_964515645.1). GTDB lineage: Bacteria > Patescibacteriota > Gracilibacteria > Peribacterales > Peribacteraceae > JAGOUB01. The sequence goes on from CAZEVM010000005.1 coordinate 39,539, forward strand.
TACTTCGGCGCGGTCATACCGCTCTAATTCCAACTCGTGCTCCGCCACCTGCTCCAGCGCAGCCACGTGGGCCGGGTCCTCGATGAGGATCTGCTCCAACAGGAGAAGGGCATCGTCGAAACGCCCCTCTTCCGCCGCATCGGCGGCGGCCTGGATACGCTCCTCGATCGAAGCGTCCGCTGGCGGCTGAGGAGTTCCGTCGGTCATGGGTGATTACGTGGTGTAGAGGATGTAGAACACCATCTGCAGAATGCCTGCTGAACCTAATACCACAGCCAGGCCGATGAGCGAATACAGAACCAAGTCTTTTCCACGGCTCTTGAGCGGGTCCTCACCACGCGACGCGACGATGAAAAGCGCGCCCAAAATGACCAGTGCGGCACAGACGATACCAATCGAGCGAGCCAGGAAGGTCACAACATTCTCGCCAATCTCTAAAATAGACTGGCGCGTGCCGAGTTCCACCGTGAGCGTGCGCTGAGCGGCGGCGATCGCAGGGACGAACGCGAGGAGAGAGGCGGGGAGGACGCGGCGGAATCGCATGGACCCAATATACCAGTTGGTGGCCAATCGCGCTGCAGGAGGGTGCTGGCGGGTATAGAATCGTCGCCATGAGCGACCGCGTTTCCTCCTCTCTGCAATTCCAACGCGGCGTCCACCGGGGACTCCGCACGCTCGCCCGCGAAGGACGCATCTTCAGCAGTCTCCTCACCGTGGCGGCACTTCTCCTGCTGTTGGGATTGCTATTGCTCACCTTCCTCGGCATTCAGATGGGCAGCGATGTGCTGCGCTCCAACTCAACGCTGCGCCTGGAAATTCAACGCACGGCCAGCACCGAACAGACCCAAGATCTGTATCGCGCCCTGGAGGATGTGCCTGGCGTAACCCAGACCGAACTCACGACCAAGGACCAGGCCTACCAAGCTGTTCGTGAGCGCGATCCGTCGGTGGTCTCATTCATCGACGCCTTCGGCCTGCAAAACCCCTTCCCTGACACGATTACCGTCACGCTCTCTTCCGTGGACGTCTACGCCGACCTACTCACCTTCCTGCAACAGCCGCGCTGGCAGGGCATCGTCGCCCCAGAATTTCTCGACCGCGCCGCCAGCCAAGAAGAGCAACTAACCGAAGTGCTGCGCGTCACCGAAACAGGCAGCCAGGCTACCACCGTCATCCTCACCGTCACCGCCGCCACGCTGCTCCTGGCGCTCATCTCGCTCCTTCATCGCCGCATCCTCCAGCGCAACGCCGACACGCAGACGCAACTACTGCTGGGCGCCGGCCCCAGCGATCTCTTCGTGCCGCTCTGGACCGAGACCACCATCCTCCTGCTCGGCGGCCTACTCTTGGCCGCAACCGCCTTAGCTGGCCTATCCTTCGCCCTACCCTCGCTCCTGCCGAGCGCCGGCCAGAGCGCCTTCATGCTGTCGGTGAGTGAGTCGCTCCTCCCTGCCCTGCTCAACCTCGGCCCGATCGCACTCGGCATCGCCGTAGGCATTACGCCGGTGGTGGCGGCCTTCGCCACACTGCTTGGCCTCACCAGTCAGTCGAAGTTCGGTTTCTTGCATCGCTCACACGCCTGAGATGGGCAAGACATTTTCCGATGAGGCCCTGGTCCTGCGCGCCTTCGATCTGGGCGAAGCCGACCGGCTCTATGTGCTGCTCACGGCCCACCACGGGCGCATCGCCATGCGTGCCGGCGGCGCCCGCAAGCCGCTCTCGAGGCTTGGCGGCCACTTGGCCGCGCTCTCGCACGTGCGTATCCAGTGCACAGAGACGATCGGCGGCTTCCGTCTGACCTCAGCCCTTTCTGAACCCATGCCGCCCGTGCGCCCCACTGCTGACGAGCTCTGCGCCGCCAGCGAGATGGTGGAACTTCTGCTGCGATTAACAGAGGAACAGACTCCCCTCCCTGGACTCTTCGAGCTCTTCAAACAGTACATCGAAGGCGGCGAATGGCAGGCCCGCCAGCCGCTCTACGCCGCGCGCCTGCTCCACCTGCTTGGACACCTACCAGTGGAACCCGGGGCACCCGAGCTGCAGGGCATGTCGCTCGAGAGCCAGTCACTCCTCTTTGAGAGCTTGGCCGAAAGCGACGTTCAAGCAGCGGCTCCCGCTTCCACCACACGCGAAATCGGCGCTCTGCTCCAACGCGTCATCGAACCGCTCTTGGCTCGTCCGCTCAAGGCTCAGGAAGTCCGCCTCTCAATCGCCGCCGAACCACGTCGGCACTTCAACGTCTAAGGCACCGCCACTACCAGCGGGTATGAGTTCGGCCGCATCGACTCCCACCTGGGTGTAGTTGGGGCGTGCTTCATAATTGGAGAACACCGACTCGACCACCGGCTCTTGCCCCGGCTTCTGGAGTAGGCGGAACCACATCGCTTTCACTCCCGGTACGGCCTTGCCAACCTTGCGCGTCTCGCCCGGCGGAAGATCCGCGGTCTTCTCGACGCGGTCGGGCGGCGGATTGGTGCGGCCCCACGTAAAGGGCCCGATGACCTCAGAACGGCGATCATCCTTGGTGCCGTAAAACAAGAAGTATGCCAATTCATTCTCCTGATACGTCTGAATCAGCAGATCGCCAGGACTGTCATTCTTAAACTTCATGTCCACGTTCGGCGGATAAATCGTGGCATCGGTTCCCTGTGGGAAGTAGTGGCTCACCGAGTAGCTGTGATTCTTGCGCTGTACGATCGGGAAGCCGTACTCCCACACGCCGCGATAGGCCGTGGAGCTAATCTGGCAGAGACCGCCGCCGTAGTCGGGAATGGTCTTATCGCCCTTAATCACGAGCTCTTCGCGGTAGCCGGTGGACGCATCAACCGGACCGAGCGTGCCCACGAACGAAAAAACGGAATCCTTGGGAATGATATGGCCGTTAAATTTCCGCAATCCCACGCCGATGTTGTGGACGCGATTCACGGGCGAATTGCTGAAATCGGATTCACCAATGGTCACAAGCTCCTGAATACCCTGAGCGCGCAGTCCTGGATCGGTCACAGTGACAGAGGGTGGCGTGTGGATGAGCGGCAACGTCACGCGGTTCACACCAGCCTCGAGAGCGGCGATGGTCAGGTCGACAGCCGCGTCGATATCAACCTTCTGACCAGGCATGCCCACGCCCTCGAAAAGAATGACACCCGAGCCGTTCTTGGAAATGGTCACTGAGCCCGGCTCACGGTCGTGAACAGCGGCGATGTTGTCCCGAATGGAAAACGCAATCGCCTCCCGATCCCAGTTGCCCGTTGTGACGCGTTGAATGCCTGGCGGCAAGGTGCCAGTACCTGACAGGACTCCAACCGGCAGTTCAATAGGAAAACCCTCGTATTCGTAGTGCGTTTCAGAACCCTGCCACGCCGTACTTGAGGTGAGCGTGTAGAGGAAATGACGGTCGTGGTACGTCAGCGTGGCTGCTTCGGCCGAGTGGGCGCGAGCGAGGAGGAGAAAAAAAGCCCCGATGAGGATGACAGCCGATCGGTTCACCTGCGCATTGTGCCAGCGATCCGCCTCAACGGAAGAGGGAAGGCCGGGAAACTGGACGGGCGGGCGATGCCGTCAGCTTCGCTTCATCCAAAGCGCGATTCACCAGGGCATCAGCACGGTGGTTATCCTCGCGCGGGATGTGGACGAAGACGATGTCGGAGAAGCGCAGGGCCAGCTGCTTAATCTCATCCACGAAGGCCTTCAGGCTCTGCACCTTCACTTGGTATTGGCCGTTCAATTGGCGCACCACAAGCTCGGAATCGAGGTGGCAGATGAGACGATTAGGGTGGAACTGCTCGGCCAGCTTGAGCCCCTCGATGAGGGCGCGGTACTCGGCCACGTTGTTCGTCTCGATGCCGATGCGGGCGGCATACTCCTTCAGAACCGTACCGCGCAGGGGGTCCTCCAGCACGCACGCGATGGCCGACTGACCGGGATTGCCGCGGCTGCCGCCATCGGTAAAGAGATGCAGCGTGCCGCCGATGGACGGGGGTGCTTCTTGGCTAGGGGCAGCGGCGGAAATACTCGTCGGCTGTAGATCTTCCACCGCGCGCTCGACGGCTTCCGCGATGAAACGGTCCCGGTCGGCAGGGGCCGGAAAGAGGAGCGCGAGGCGCCGCTCGAGGGAGGGAGGGAGGCGGACCACGACGGGAGTATAGCAAAAGCCAATGAGCAATCACTGAGTTAGCTCATCGTCTCGCTCCAGAGGCGGAGCCTTGGAACCGAAGAGGGCGTAGGCCGCCTCAAGCTGGGGATCGCGCTCAGCCAGAAAATCCTCGGTCGTGCGATCGACGACGATGTCGGGCGCAATCTTCTCAGTACCGATGTCACGACCGCTCGGTGTCACCCAGCGGGCTGTCGTCACCTTGATACTACTGCCGCCGGGCAGGTCGATCACATCCTGGACAGTCCCCTTGCCGAAGGTCAGGGTGCCAACGATCGTCGCGCGGTGATGATCTTGAAGCGCGCCGGCCAGGATCTCAGCGGCACTGGCCGTGCCCTGGTTCACCAGCACGACAACTGGGAGTTTGGGCACCAGCGGAGCGCTGGCCGTGCGATGCTCTTCACTGTCGCCAGTGCGGCGCTGTACCGACACCACGAGCGTGTTCTTCGGCACGAAGAACTGGGCAATGTCCGTGGCCCCCTCCAGGTATCCGCCACCGTTACCGCGCAAGTCAATGACGAGGCCAATGGGCTTTTGCGGAAGGAGAGCACCCAACGCATCGGCAAATTCGGCCGTCGTACTGTCGCCGAATTGATTGAGGGTAATGAGGCCAACCGAGCCATGCGCCGTCTGCTCGAGCGATGCCTCCACACTCGGGATCTTGATATCATCTCGCACGATCGGGAGAACCTGCTCTGTACGTTCCTCGCCGCGTACGATGGTGAGCGCTACGGTTGTGCCCTTCGGACCGCGAATGGAATGCACAACCTCGTTCAGAGTCTTGCCGTCGACTGAGTTGCCATCCACGGCTGTGATGTTGTCACCGGGCAGTAGGCCAGCTTTCTCGGCTGGTGAACCGCGCAGCGGAGAAATCACGAGAATAAGACCATTCTCGAGATCAAGCTCGGCGCCAATACCTTGCAGCTGACCAAAGAGCGCACTGCGGAAATCAGCATTTTCCTGCGGGGGCATGAAGACCGTGTACGGATCGTCCACACTCTCGACGAGGCCGCTGATGGCGCCATAGAGGAGCTTCTCGTCGTCGAGCTTTTCCGGATGGATGTAACTCTCGCCCAAAGCCTGTCGGGCCAGCCAGAAGAGCGACATGTCGGTGTCGCGCTCCAGAGCGGCTGCGCCGGACATGGCGCCACCCTCCATCCACTGCCCGCCCGTCGTTGGAGGCGCTGAATCGCGTCCCAGCTGCCAACCGAGCAGCAGCGTGAGGACAATAACGCCGAGAAAGACGAGAGGGTGTTTGACGAACGACATAGGCCAAACTGGTAGAATGAGAATATGCCTGCCGCGAAGAAACAGCCAGCGAAGCACTCACACAATACCGCGCCTATCAGCGCCGGAATGCTGGTATCGCAGATTATCGGATTGCTACCAGAAGCGGGGCCACTCCTAGGCGAATATGGCCTGCACTGCTTCAGCTGTGACCATAACGACAGGGAGACGCTGCGCGACGGTTGCGCCAGCCACGGTTTCGGCGATGATGAGATTGATGAATTAGTGGTCGAACTGAACCGCCTGTACGTCGAGCGACCGCCGCGCCCGCAGACACTCACCGTCACGCGCGAAGCAGCGCTGGGGCTGCGCGAAGTACTGGAAGGAGAGGGAAAACTCGGCCACATCCTCGTGGTTGGCCTCGATGAGGGTGGTACTTTTTGCCTAGAATTCGCTGAAAAGACACCCGCCGGTGCCAAAGTCTTCACGCAGCGCGAGGTGCCGGACGTCATCGTGGCTGCACTCGAAGAGACGCTTGCCAAGATCGGCGGCGCCACCATCGACAAGCGCGAGGGTCGCTTCAAGCTAGACCTGCCGGAAGCCGCCGCCCGTCCTGCCTGTGGATGCGGTGGAGGGCGGTGCAGCTGCGCCGACCGCGTTTAAGCCGTCCGTCCGAAGTCGTCCTGCAGCCGCACGATGTCTTGTTCGTCGCTCGGAGCGTCGGGATCAGTGTGCTGCCAGATCTCCGCGACGGCGCCCCAGCCCTGGCCGCCGATGAGGCGATGGCGTTCGCCCTGCGCCAGGCACACGACACCCTCAGGCAACGGATGCGCTTCTGGCAGGTCATCCGTGGGACCGGAAGCAAGGGCCGGATCACCCGCCAGCGCACGCCAGAGTTCGGCGCGGCGATGATGGTACTGCCAGGAGAGACGCTTGCCGGGAGCAACGACGAGGAACTTGGGGCTGAGCTTCCCCTGTCCGACTACCTCACCCGGGAAGTACCGCTCGGCAAAGGCTGGTGCTTGCGTTTCGTCGATGACGAAGAACCCGCCCCAAGGGCGGGTCC
>CAZEVM010000005.1:45991-46217 GCA_964515645.1 uncultured Candidatus Peribacteria bacterium
ATCATGTGAGACGATGGTGAATCCTTCTTCTTGGGCGAAGGCACCCACGGCCGCCAGAGCCGCCTGCTTGTCCTCCTCGCCGTAGGGTGCGAGGTTGAGCATGGTTCAGTACTCGAAGAGCTCCGCCTCAGCGAAGAAGCGCTTCACCTCCTTCTTAGCCGTTTCCGGCGAGTCAGAAGCGTGCGCAACGTTGACCATCTGGTCGACACCGAGGTCGGCGCGGATG
>CAZEVM010000006.1:0-3079 GCA_964515645.1 uncultured Candidatus Peribacteria bacterium
ATTCGGTGTCCTTGGGGGCGTCTTGATCGCCCTCGAAGCACGTCACCGCCAGCTGCGAGACAGGGATCTCGAGGACCTTAGTGAGGAACTCAAAGCTCCAGGTGATGGCTTCTTTCTTGAAGTAGTCGCCCAAGCTCCAGTTGCCCATCATCTCGAACATCGTGAGGTGTGACGCGTCGCCCACCTCGTCGATGTCGCCGGTGCGCACACAGCGCTGTACGTCGGCCAAGCGCTTGCCGGCCGGGTGGGGCTCGCCCAGCAAATAGGGGACGAGCGGGTGCATGCCCGCGGTCGTGAAGAGCACGGTCGGGTCGTTCTCGGGCACTAGGGGGGCGCCTGGGATGATGGCGTGGCCTCGTTCCTTGAAGAATTCAAGGTAGGCTTGCCGGATTTGGTCGGTAGTGCGGGGGGCCATGACCCGGCCAGTCTATCAAGTCGGCGTCGCTCTGGCACGGTCGAAGTCCGGTAGAATGTTGCGGTGTCATCTGCCCCTAGTTCCGGAGGCCGGCGCCTCATCGAATGGCTCCCCTCAATCGTGAGCTTCTTGCTCCTGATCTTCTCGCTGTGGGCGCTGCGGCACATGTTGCACGATTTCCGCCTGCGCGATGTGGTGGATTCCCTCATCTCGCTGCCGAATCGTTCGGTCATCTTGGCGTTCTTACTCATTGGCGGGAGTTACCTGCTCAATACGGTCTACGATCTGCTTGGCTGTCGCTGGATCAAAAAGTCGAGTCCGTACTGGCACCTCGCGCCGGCATCGTTCATCGGGTACGCGTTCGGCAACACACTTGGCATGCCGCTCGTCTCAGGCGGTTCAGTCCGCTATCGCCTCTACTCGTCGTGGGGTCTCACCGCGGCTGAAGTGACGGCGGTGGTGATCTTCGGCATGTGGACGTACATCCTCGGCTGCTTCTTCATGCTGGGGCTCACGTTCCTCTTGAGTCCGCCCGCCTTTCTCCCTATTCCCCTGAGTCCGCTGGCCGTGCATGGCTTCGGCTTCTTGCTGCTGGCGACGCTGGTCGGCTACGTGCTGCTTAACAAGTACGGCCCGTCGTCGGTGCGCATCTTCAGACGAACGATTGAGCTTCCTGGTACGCGGCTGGCCCTGCTGCAGATCGCACTCGGCGCTCTCACCATCTGCATGGAAGCGAGCGCGGTGTACTTCCTCATCCCGCCCGAGTTCGGCGTGTCGCTGCCGCTGGTGGTGGCGGCGTTCCTCCTGAGCACCACGCTGGGCCACATGAGCCAGGTGCCCGGCGGCATCGGCGTGATGGAGACGACGATGCTGGTGATGCTCAGCAGCGATGCCTCACGCGCCACAATTTTGGGCGTGCTCGTCCTCTTCCGCTTCATCTATAACTTCCTGCCGCTCGTCTTGGCCATCGCTCTGCTCGGCCTCTACGAGCTCTTCCACGAGAAGGGGTGGTTCCGCGCCGCGCTCCGCCAGGTGCACTTCGTCTCCGACCAGTTAGTGCCACAACTCATCGCCCTCACCGCCTCGGCGGGTGGCGCGCTCTTGGTACTGGGCGGTTCGCTGCCGCCGGCGCGTTCGGCGAATATCTTCTTCGAGCTGGTCCCTCTCCCGTTTTTGGAATTGGCCCACTTGGGTGCCAGCTTGGCGGGGCTGCGGCTGCTGCTACTCGCGCCGCGCCTGGAACGTGGCGACCCTCACGCCTTCCGCGCCGTTCTTTGGACGCTGAGCCTTGGTATTGCCGCCGTCTTCGTGCGCAGCTTCGCTGTAGCCCAGACGGTGGTGCTGGCCCTGCTCCTCATTTGCATCATGGTCTCCGAGCCGGTCGTGCGCCGCCTAGCCGCCCCGGTCGTGCGCCAGAAGATCCATCCCGAATGGCTGCTGACTGCCGTTACTACCGTCTGTGGCGCCGTCTTCTTGGCCAGTCTGGCCTACCCGCTGGCTTTCTCTGACTGGTCGCTCTGGACTCATTTTGGTCATGGATTCCCGGCCGGAAGGACACTTCGGACTACGTTTGTTGTAGTGATCGTCGCCGTCGCCTGGATTGCGCCGTCGCTGATTCGTAGGCGCTAAAAAGGCGTGCAGACAGAGCTATGGTCTGCTATAATGAGGAGAAACAAAAACCATGTCCGCCCTGACCAATCGCACGGCCCCCCTCATGCCTGCCTTCCGGTACGTCCTGCCGTCGGCGGGACTGATGGTGGCGTTCGTCGTGCTTGGCTTCGCGTTCTATCAGCAGAGCCAGAGTCTGATGAAGTCAGCCATCCAAGGACATCTCCAGACGACCGCGGCGGTGGCGGCGGGCCAGTTTGCGTCGAGCGAGCTTGATAGCATCGGTGGTCGCGAGGATATCAAGAGCACGAAGTTGCGCACCATCGTGACCCGCTTGGAGCACATCAAGGAAGCGGTGCCCAATGCACGCTATGTGTACCTCATGCGCCGTACGCCAGATCTCAACGTGCTGCAGTTCATCGCCGACAACGACACGCTTAAGCCGACCCAGATTCTCGATGAAAATCAGGACGGTGTGCTGCAAGAGAACGAGCAGCCCTCCTGGCCCGGCGATCCTTATGACGTCACCGATATTCCGGCGTTGCGTGACGACGCCTTTAGTGGACCGGCGGTAGACGCCGATGTGGTGAAGGACCAATGGGGCGTCTTCCTCTCTGGTTATGCACCCATCCGCCGTCCGGATGGCTCGGTGGCGGCCGTGCTCGGCATCGACATCGAGGCCGGTGATTACCAGCGCCTGAGCACCCAGGTGTTCTCGCCGGTGGCCATGCTGCTCTTCATCCTGATGGGCTGCGCCTTCTCGTTCTACTTCGTGTACCTCTTCTACGAACGTCGCAACGATCTGATGCGCCGCCTGCACGACATCCGCACCGGCATCTTGCAGCTGACGTTCCACCAGCTTGGCTCGCCGCTCACCGCCTTCAAGTGGTCGCTGGAGATGCTGAAGGACCATGAGAAGGGGCAGGTGCCCGACCAAGTGATCGAGGAGCACATCCACGTGATGGAAGAGGGCATCGCCTTCATGTCGCACCTGGTGAATGACCTCGAGCGCGCCGACCGCGTGCACGCTGGGCATGTCGATTACTCCCCAGAGCT
>CAZEVM010000006.1:3089-18952 GCA_964515645.1 uncultured Candidatus Peribacteria bacterium
CGGCCATGCAGGCGCGCGCGAAGGCGGACATTTCACGGTGCGCGTGGTGGCCGCCGAGTTCGCAGCCCGCGCCGAGCGCGCCAAGCAGAAGCTGGTGCTTGAGCTCATGCCCAACATCGTCCTCTCCTACGACCAGCGTCTCATCAGCGCCGTGCTGCGCGAACTCATCGACAACGCCCTGGTGTATTCGCCCGAGGGTGCCGACATCCTGGTGAAACTCGTGCGCAAGGGCCGCTTCGTCGAGGTCTCCGTGACGGACCGTGGCATCGGCATTCCCAAGGATGAGTTCGATCGCGTCTTCGCCGAGTTCGGCCGCGCGAGCAACGCCGGCAAAGTACACCCGGGCGGTTCCGGCCTCGCCCTCTACATCGCCAAGGGCATCGTCGAGCGCGCCGGCGGTCAGATGGAGCTGCAGAGTGTCGAGGGCAGCGGTTCCACCTTCAGCTTCACGCTGCCGCGCGATTCGAAATAAAAACAGCTTTTAAGCAGTATTACTGATGTTATGAGTATTTGACATATTAAACATAATAATCTTTAATATCATTAATTGTCAGTTCCTTCCCATAATCGGATGGTTTCCGTATTTCTCTGGGGAGAACAAAATTTTTGAGAGGTGATTCTTGTATGAGTCGTTGTTCCCGGTGTTGCAAATTGGCTACGGCCAGATGGGCAAGTGGTATCTACCATTGATGCTCAAGGCAGGGATTCCTGCCGACCAGATTGTGGTCGTTGACAGTAATCCTGAAGTGCTGCTGGAACTGATGCGGCGGCACCCCGACGTCAGAGTAACGCCGCTTCTCAGGGATGCGCTAAGTATGAGTCCACAGACTGCGTTCGTGCTGACCAACAGTCCGACGCATCTGGGCATCCTTCAGTCTTTGTGTAACACGACCGTGAAGCATGTGTTGGTGGAGAAGCCGACGGTCCTGGCGTGCCAGCGCCAAGAGTTCAAGGCGCTGTTCGGGGTCTTCAAGACCTTCGCGACAGGCTTCGTCATCAACTTCAGCCCGGCGCTGCAAGAGTTGCTCGACTTCATGAACAACGAGCAACTCTACCTGCATCAGGGCAGCGCTCGCTGGCAGAAGGACCGCAGTGCCGACAGCCGGCCGACGGCCGGGGACGTGGAGGACGAGTTGGTGCATCCCGCCGAAGCGCTTCTCATGCTCCTGCGGCAACGCGGTGGCGTGAAAGCCGTCAGCGTGCGGGCGTCCGTCGATCACATCCCGTATGTGAACGAAGAGGTGCAAGTCGCCGCCCACGCCAAGGACGGGTCGTTTCCCGCCAAGCCGCCTTCAAATGCGATGGTGGTTCTGAAGGTGGATCAAGAGAGTCGCGGTTCCGTTCGTTTGTTCCTCCAAAGCTCGTTCGTCGGGTTTGATCAAGACCGACGAATCGAGGTTTTGCTCGGAGGATTCAATGGGAAGCCGACCCACAAGGCGCAGATCCTGTTCGACACTCCTGAGGGCGACGTTCTGTCCATCGCTCCGATGGGTGGCCAAACCACCAGTCGCAGCGTGCTGCCGGCCAAGGAGAAACTCGGCAGTATGGTCGTAGCGTTCCTCAACGCTGCGGCCGGGCATAGTCGCGATGGTCGTCTGACGGACTTCCGCGCATCGGAACGGTCGGTCACTCTTACCAACCTAGTCAACAACGCCGCCACCGGTTCCTGACAATCCCGCTCCTCGTACCACACTCGGTACGAGGAGCTTTTTTTGGTCTTTTCCTGGGAGGAAAAAAGGTTCTTTGCTATGCTGTAGGCAGTTTCTTGGCACCACTGGGGATGACAGGCTTCGACAGTGCGACCTATCGCGCGGTTGTGCCTCTACCCGGGATCGCATCAGTTCCCGATACCCACTTTTGCAACCAATACCTGCCGATTCACTCGTCAGCAAGGCCAACAAGATCGCCGATGATGTTCTCGCCCGTCTGGGCGTGGGCACCCCGGCTCTTGCCTTCGCCTAAGCCGTTCGCCCTCTGCGCGAACACGTCCCGTAGCGATTCTCGCTAGCTACGTCAGGCGTCATTAGCGAGGCTGGCTCCGCCGTGACGCGAGCGGAGTTCCGTACTTCGCGTCATCCCTTCTCACCTATCTTTGCTCCTTCCTGACGGTGATGAAGAATTGGAATGGAGCATGGTAGTACTGGCCACCGTCCGACGCATTGGACCCGGGTTCAATTCCCGGCATCTCCACCATTGTTTTCACAACCACTCACCGACCAGTGCAGTCGCATTGTTTGCCGTGCCTGTGCGCGATACAGTACTGAATGATGATTTTCATTCTCGTTAGCACACTCGCATACTGTCTTGTCACATTTCCCTATGCCATCGTGTGGCACATGGTTCTTTTTAAGAACCTCTATCAGAAGTGGGAGTATTTCGGCGGCAATCCAAAGCCTCAGCTGGGACTTCTGTCGATGGTTGTTCAAGGTGTGGTGCTTTCGACAGGACTGTCTTTGCTACCTCAGTATCAGTCGTCGTTTTCGGCCATCATGGTCTACGTGTTCCTCTGTGGGATTTTTCTCTGGAGCTCCCATGTGATTGCGGCCATGGCAAAACATGCAGAGTCTCGAGCTATCTCCTTCCTGATGCTTGAGACCGTGTATCTGTTTTTTCAGTTCCTGTTTTTCGGTCTTTGTACCTACGGCATAGTTCGTTTTCTATAAGAAACTTCCCCAAAGCCTATGAAAACCCTCAAATGCGACCTCTGTGATGCAACGGCTGAAGGCGAAACGTTCGAGGCATGGATGGCGAATCTCATGCCCCACTACATGCAGGCTCACGCCGAGATCATGAGCGATTCCACTCATACAGAAGAGGACAAACAGAAGTGGATGGCTGACAATAAAGCGAGGTTCGACGTAGTCTGAGAGCTTCGCACGCAGAAATCAAAGCGCGATAGCGCTATGCGTCGAGGCTATAGATGTAGTAGCCAGTTACGACATCTCCACCATATTTGACATTGTTGACTTAATATATTTTGAATATATGATGAATATATCTTTAAAATCACGCTTTTTCGCCTCGCCCAACGCATTATGGTGCCCTGAGCGAGGCGAAACCCAAGACCAGTCCCAGGAGAGTTCATCATGACTCGGCGAGATATTAGGATGCTGTGCTGGACCATCTACGGTCTACTTAAAGAGTTAGTGCACGAAGACGATCGCTGCGTGAGCCGGGATATCAGTACTAGGGGCAAGGAGTGCGATCTCTGCCCCGACTCCAAAGGGCGAACATACAAGGTCCTCGTCCACCGGACCATCTACGAGAATGTTCCATGTGAGGGTAGGCTGCGGCACTTCGCGGCATATGTTGCTCGATTATCCGTGAAGAATGGCGACTGCTGGTTCACGCTCAACTTCTCGGACGGACATGCGTCGATCGACGCTCCTGAGGTTCTCTTCCGAACGGATGATTACTCCCACAATGACAACGACGTGGGGCCGGCCGAGGTGGCACTGCTCATGGACAGGCTCGGGCAGATCCAGAAACACTTGCACGCCGAACTACAAAAAAAGGAACCGAAGCCGCTGCCCACCGAGGGCAAGGGTCACATGAAAGAGCAGTACGCTGTGCTCGAGAAATTCTGAGCAGGCTGGTCGAAATCCTCGACAACCCTCCCGGCAACGGGAGGGTATTTTTAAGAATGTGAAATGTTCAGGAATGAGATTTCGGTGCAATAAATGTGATAATCAGTTACGGCATCTCCACTAATTATTTGAGAAGAATAAAAAGGCCGGAGCATATTGCTCCGGCTGGATGTTTGTACAACGTGGCGCGCCTGGCCTAATCGACAATGACCGCCTGGCCGCCGAAAACATTTTTTATATTCTCCACTTGGCCTTCTTCGACATCCACGACGAGGGATAATTCGTAGGGCTTCCCGACTGTCTCATTGCAGGAGACGGAGGGCTGGTAGCGAGACAGCACTTCCGACGTTTGTAATTTGACACCTACCAGAAGCAGAAACGGAATCTGCCAACTAGAGTCACTTTCGGCTGTAATCGTGATGCGTAACGTTTTCATCGTCTGTACTCCAGGGTGAAAGGACGCTCCGCAATCGGAGTTTTCTTAGTATTATAATAAATTAAATTTATATTATGTCAAATATTATTGTTCCCTTGAGCAGGGCTCTCGGCTCTGCCGCGCCTGGTTTGTGCAAATTGCAGCGGCCGATATCCTCTCGTACGAGAAGTAATAGCTCACTTCAGTTCCTCCGCCAGCGCGAGCATGATCCCTTCGGGGCCGCGGATGTAGCAGAGGCGGTACGCATCGCCGTACTGTACTACTTCATCGACGAGCGTGGCGCCGAGCTTCTGCAGGCGCGCGAGAGTGTCGTCGAGGTCGTCGACTGCGAACATGATGCGGCGGATACCGTAGGCATTGGCGGGCGTCGTGTCCGGCACAGTGCCGACCGCGTCGGGCCGTTGGAAGCGTGTCAGTTCGAGCGCGCAACCGCCGTCGGGCGCGCGCATCATCGCGATGTCCGACTTCACGTCGCCGAGGCCGATCACTTTTCCCACCCATTCGCCTTCCACCGTTGTCTCGCCGTCGAGCGTGAGACCGAGCTCGGTGAAGAATGCGATGCCTGCTTCGAGATCTTTGAGCACGATGCTGATGTTATCGATGCGCTTGATGGCCATTAGAGGGGAGGAAGCCGCGGGCGGCGTAGTACGAATCGGCGCCGTTGTGATAGATGAAGACGTGCTTGTAGCGGCAATCGCCGAAGATCGCGCCGCCGTGCTGCCGGATCTCTTTGGGGGTCAGCAGCCAGCTGGAGGTTTTGGTGTCGAAGGCGCCGAGTGTCTGGAGGTGCTGGTACTTCTTCTCGTCGAGCAGCTCGATGCCCATGTCCTTGGCGGCGGAGACCGCGTCGTTCTTCGGCTTATTCTCCTTGCGCGCGTTCAAGGCGAGACGGTCGTAGCAGTAGCTGCGACGGCCCTTGGGACTCTCTTCGGCGCAGTCCCAGAAGCCGATGTCCTTGCCCATCACCACCACGTCGGGCTCGCCGCCGGTCTCCTCCATCGCCGCGAGCGTCTGAAGAGCCGCCGGATGCTTCGCGAGTTTGGCTACGACGGTTTTCCAGGTCACGCCCTCATGGCGCGGCATGTGCTTCTCGAAGCGCGCTTGCAGCGTGTGCGGCAATTCGTCGCGCTGTTTGGTGGAGAGGGGAGTCATGCCTGGAGACTAGGCTCGTCCCAGCGGTGTGTCACGAACGCGGAGAGGGCTCCGGTTAAAGGCGCCGATATGAACAAAAAATGTGTTCAAAAAGTGTCACTGTCTACGGCCGAAACACGGCAAAAATACCCCCGCCGTAGCGGGGGGTTAGAGGAAAGGGGACGACACTGACGTGCTTATGCTTCGATGCAGCTGGTCCGCTCCCAGCAGAGCGGGAACAACTCTTCTTCGTGCGGCTGCTTGCGGTCGAGGCTGACAGTTGGGACGTTGATGCTGACGAGCCTGGCCTGGCTCTTGAGGGTTCGCTCCTTCAGCGCGTCGTCTTTGGTGTAGACGGCGAGAGAAAGGGTGAAGCCCATCTGAGCGAAGGCGTCGTCTGTCGAGCATTCGACCACTGCCACGTACGGGAACAGGAACTCCTGGTTGGCTAAGGGGTGGGAATTGGAATCGCACTGGATGACCGTCGGCAGGAGGTACGTTCTCCCTTCGAAGGTCACCAAGCGCGTACAGCGGTACGGCGCGCTGGCGTCGCGTGCACCGGGAGTCAGCAACAGCTCGCTGATGGAACCATCCACCGCTTTTGCCACAGTTGGCATCGCCATCGCCGAGAGGACGGCTTCGCGGTGGTGAAGCGGCAGAGGGACCATCTGCGACAGCTTCACCGCTAACGCATCGGCGATCTTCTGACCGTGACGGGGAACGCAGATGCGCGAGGCTGCGAAGCAGCTTCGCCCGGAGTTTGCGGCGACGTTGATCACCAGCTCCGGTATCAGTGATTCCCAGTCATCGATGAGATCGTCGCCGATGAAGACCTTGCTGTACCCAGCACCGTGGATGTGCACCAGCGGGTTATTGGCCCACTGCTGCACGGTCTTGTCCGAGCCGAACACGATTGCCCCGCCCGTCAGGGTGGGGATCCGGTTCGCCGCGGCATGGTCGCAGGGATAGAAACCGAACACTTCTTCCGGATACCCAGCCGCGATGTGCGCCTGGATGAGCCGGTAGGGGGTGAGCGGTTCGCTGCTGCCTGGCCGGATCAGGACGGGAATCCCGAAAGCCAGTGCAATGAGCCAGATGACGTTCACGCCCGGCGAGTTGTTGGGCATCAGACAGCCCAACGCCGGAATGCGTGGATTGATGCGGACGTTGGCGCCGCCCTGTACGCCGAAGCCCGTGTCGTAGATGTCGAGGGGGAGCCCCCGCGACAGCCCGTTCATGATGGCTTCGGTTTGGTGCAGTGCGTCGCAAATCCGCCCAGTGTTGTCGAGCGCCAAGCGGTGGGACAGCCCACTCACTCGCGCCAAGGTCTCGATGTACTCCAGGGGCGTCTGTGGGACGCCCCCGCCGTCGAGCGTGGCGTTCCGGAAGAACGCCGCCGCGTCGCACGACATTTTGATGCGTTCCCGCACGGGGATGCGCTGGAGGATATCCAGTGCACGTTTCATGCGGCCGCCGCGCTGGCAGTCGGTTGCGATCATTGCTTCGATCACTTGGCTCAGCGAGCCAAGCTGCTCCCCAGAACCCAGATCGATGATCGGGTGCTGGGTGAGACTCGTATAGCGCTCGCCGAAGCGGAGCGCGGGTATCCTATTCATGACGGTCTCCTGTGATGGTTGGGTTGGAATTTAGTACACGCCGACGTTGACCTTGCCCTTTAGTTCGGGCGGCACCTGAACCTCCGCGATGCCGTCCCCGGGGAAGGCGTCTGTCGGCCGGATGCGCTTGGCCCAGTCCCGCTCCATGAAGCGGGGCATAAACCAGGTCATGGTCAGCGTCGTGATCTCGAGATATCCGAACTCCCCGTATTCCACGACGGAGCGCGGATCGCCTTTCTTGGTCACGCGCAGCAGGGTCCTCGGTTCGAGGGGCTGGTAAATGACCTGGTACGGATCCTGTCCGTCGATCGGGTTGTCGAACGTGCTGAGCGGCCGCGGGACTGCCAGTCCGACCAAGGCGTTGCCGAAGGTCGGGACGAAGCGAATCTTCTTGCCGAACAGTTCGTCGTTGATGAAGCGGACCGTCTCCGGCGACATTTCGGTGCCGCCGGCGAAGACCCCTTTCACCCCGCTGGTCGCCCAGTCGAAGTGCTTCTCCGCGATGGCCTGGATCAGGATGGGCGGACAGAACACCTTGTCCGGACGATGCCGCTTGAGGGCGACGATCGACCGTTCCACCAGCTCGTTTTTGTACGCGAGCGGTGAGGGGTTGTTGGGGGACTTCATGTAGGGCGCGTCGAAGTCGATTTCCACGAAATCCGCTTTGTGCACATCGGCCAGCACTTCCACGCCGCGCTTGAGGCGGCGAGGACCTTGCGGACCGCAGTACAGCCAGATGCCGCCTTGAGCGAAGCCATCGGCCGGCAAGTGGGTGGCGAACTCGGTGTAGTCGTCGTAGATGTCGCTCAGGCCCGGGATCGAGCCGCGCGCGACGAGACGCTCCTTCGGTGCGCCGGTGGTACCACCGGTGACGCACGCGTAGCACGGCAGGTTGCCGATGCCCCGCGGTTTCCACTGGTCGATCGAGACGCTGCGCAGGTGCCGGTCTCCATCAAAGAGGGGAAAATGGTTGATGAGGTCGGCGAAGGTGTGGACCTTCTCCAACGGGTTGAAGCCGAGCTTTTCCACCTGGTTGAGCCAGAAGGGGCAGCCGGTTTCGGGGTTGAAGTGCCACTCCACCATGCGGCGGACGTGTTCGTCGCGCAGTCGGTTGGCCTGTTCGATACGGGTTGTCATGTCGTTCTCCATGTTTACGTGTCTCTCCCCGCGCCAGGTGGCGCGGAGACTGCTTGGGAACCTCCCAGTAGCAGCGAGGCAGGCACGTCATGCGCGCATCGCTGCTACCGGAAGAGTGTTGTGCGTATGTCAGTGCCGTCGCTGTGAAGGGACGCCTAGATCGGCCGAAGCCCGTGGGCTCCTGCCAACACTAGGGCCGTACGTTGTATACTAATTTTAACATAACCGCAACCACTCCAGCCGCTTCGTTCGGCGGTTTCTCGCCTTATTTCTTCATTCGATCGCAATACACCAGCATCGCGTCGCGCATGAACTCCGGCATTCGGGCGTCGTACTTCTCGTAGGTGGCACGGAAGCGGGGATCGTTCATGTACATCTCGCTTAAGCCCCGGTAGAGCTCCGGCGACGGATCGTAGAAGGTCTCTAAGCTCTTGTAGTGCCTGGCGATCATCGCCTGTACCTCGGCGTCCTCGGGTCCGCGGTCGATCAAGGCGGCAAGTGCTTTCATGAAGATGTCGGCCTCCTTCGCCATGCGTTTAAAGTCCTCCTTGGTGAGATGCTTCGTGCGCTCCTGCGATTGCTTCCAGGCATCGGTGTGGCCGAAGCGGGCTTTCGCCTCGGGCGCGTACTCGGTCTCATGTTTCTCCCAGAAGGCCTCGAAGAGCTCGTCGTCGGAGAGATCCTTCTTACCCGAGAGCTTGAGGAGCGTCTTATCGATGGTGCCGAGGAGGCCGGCCAAGCGGAGCTGCTTTTTGGAGAGCTCGGCGCGGTGCTCGGCGAGGGCCTTCTTCATATCGAACCCCGGCGCATCGATGATGGCGGCGATCTGCTCGAGCGGCACCTCGAGCTCGCGGTAGAAGAGGATCTGCTGGAGCCGGAGCAGCTCGGCCTCGCCATAGGAGCGGTAGTTGTTGCCGGCCCGCTCGGGCTTGAGGAGTCCAATCTCATCGTAGTGATGGAGGGTGCGGACGGTGACGCCGGCCAGGTCGGCCAGCTGTTGGACGGTGTAACGCATCGGCGAATAGGGGAAAGTGATCGTACCCTAAAGGCTAACGTTACGTGAGGGTCAAGATGAGAAATACTTTTCCTCTTCGGCTTCCATCCGCACACTCCTGCTATTACTCCAAATCTTCCATCCTCCGGCTCCGACTTTGTCACCCATGTTCGGGCTCTCGAAGAACAGCTCTTCGCCGCCGCGCTCGATCCGAATGATGCGACGCGCATGAGGCACGACGGCTACTCCTGGCACTACCGTCCGAGCCACCACGCTGTGACGGGCCTTGTCACGCCCAATGATTTTACGAAGCAGATTCTCAGTGTCGGGGCACACCCCGCCTCCTTCGAGCGGATCCTCGTTGAGCTTGGTCTGCCGGGCGAAAACCTGCTGGTGGCCGATCACGATGGAGCCCTGCCCAAAGCCGCGAAAGAATTGCGCACCATCATCTTCGACATGACCGAGCCATGGCCAGAGCTCGGAGCCTTCGATCTCATCGTCTTCCCCGAGAGCCTCTGCATCGCCCTCGCCAATCGCATCGACCGCGAGGGCCGTCCCACGCCAACGCCGGACAATGAATTCCCCGCCGACGCGCGTGAGGCGGAGCTCCTCGCTTCAGTGCTGATGGAGGCGTTTGGCTGCCTCAGGCCGGGCTGCGAGATCCGCGCGAACGGTCCGCAGAGCCACCCGAACGTCGTGCAGGCGGCGCGCGAGATCCTGAATCGCCAGGGCTTCGCGCACGAACTCGAGTACGAGCGGTACTTCCTCCGGGTGCGCCCGGCTTAGCACTCCATCGCTTCGTCAGGCTTGGGCTCCAATACTTCGATGCCGGGGAGCAGCGGCTTGAGCCTGGCCGCGAAGAACGGCCGGAAGCCCTCGACGATCATGCCGTCGTGCACAGCGAAGAGACGCTTGGGCTGCAGCGTGCGGGCGTAGTCGACGGCTTCGGAGAGCTTCAGCCACGGTGCGGTCACCGGCAGGGCCATGAGCTCTGGTCGCTTGCCGGGGTTGGTGAGCGCGTCGCCCGGATACCAGAAGCGGTTGCCGATGAAGAAGCCGACATTGAACGAGACGGGGATATCGGGGTGGATGACGGCGTGCTGGTCGCCGAAGGCTTCGATGAGCGTCTCCTTCTCCGTCACCGACTCGCCGTGCGCGAGAATCTCGAAAGCCGTGTTGCCTTCTTTCTGGAGGATCTCGGCGACGCTGGCGATGGTGTAGATCTTGGCGTTGGGGCTATCCGCCAACACTGCCTGGAGAGACGGCACGTGCAGGTGATCGGCGTGCTCGTGGGTGATGAGCACGACGTCGATGTTCTTCGTCTCGTGTTTTCCTGCGGTGAAGTTGCCGGGATCGGTGAGGATCCGGAGACCCTGGTCTTCAATGAGGAGGCAACAGTGGCCGTGCTTGGTGATCTTCATGGCCGAAGCCTATTCCCGTCATCGCCGCGCGCAAGAAAAAAGCCCGGCGACAGAGTCGCCGGGCCGTGGAGTCGATACTCCGGGGTTGTTAGATGACGCCCTGCTGCTGCAGGTGGCGTCGGGCCAGATCGTAGAACTTGTGTCCGGCGATGGGCGGCGGCAAGCCCTCGCCCAGGGCCGGCACTTGCTGCCGGATGACCGGTCCGAACGGCTCCGGCACGATGGGTCCGTGGTAGCCGACGGCCGTGAGTGCCTTGCCGACGAGGTGCCAGTTCACGAGGTCCGTCATCTCGATGTTGCCATCGAGCCGGAAGGCGCCGGGCGGCAACCGCTTGCTGCCGTGCGCGTGCACGTAGCCGAGCAGGTTGCCAGCCACGAGAATGCTCTCGTGCGGCAGCTCATCGCGTTCCAGAGCGTGGAAGGTGTCGAAGTGGATCCGCACCGCTTTGCTGCGCACCGCCTGCACGAGTTCAACGCACCGTTGCATCGAGCCGAGTACGAAGTCTTCGCCGGGGCGCAGGTACTCGAGGCAGAGCGTGATCTTCGCCGCTTCCAACTTCGGCGCGATCACCTGAAGGAACTGTTTGGCGCGGCTGCGTAAGCCGTCGCGTCCAACCTCGTCGTCCGCGGCCAGGCCGTAGTCGGCCCCTAACAGGTACGCCGCCGGTCCGGTCATGAATTCCACGTTGATGCCGTTCTTGCGCAGGTTGTCGATGAACGCGATGTCGCGCTCGATCGTCCGTACTGCCGGTCCGTGGTCGGCGGCGAGTGGGTCGCCGCAGCTGCCGTCTCCAGGGAAAAAGCGGCAGTAGGAGGCATTGGTGATGCCGCCGTTCTTCAAGGCCCGGGCGGTGTGGATGGCGCTTAAGTCGTTGACGGGGTGGCAGGCCAGCTCGAACAGCTGGCAGCCTTCTTGCGCGGCCTGGATCACGGCTTCTTCCAGGCTGTTTCCTTCGCCACTCTTCAGCGCGCCCAAGAAGGCGAGCCAATGGGCACCAAACTGACGGTTCATAGGTATTCCTCCGGTGAAGAAAAGGACTCTCCTACGCCAGCACCAGCCGATCGTAGACGGGCATAGTAAAATTTATTATATAAATGTCAAATGTACGCTCTTTATCGATTCAGCCACGTCACCGTGAGCTGCAGACAGGTCGCGAATGAGACCCAGAGCAGGTAGGGGATCTGCAGCCAGGCGACCCAGGGCACGAGGGGCGCGATCACCCACATGGCTACGATGATCGTGGTGAGGACAATGAGAATATCCAGACTTGCCAGCCAGCGGTTGCGGAGGCCGAACTGCAGCGGCGTGTAGGCGATGTTCGCCGCCAGGTTGATGGCAAAGGGGATGGTCACTGCCCAAGCTAGTTCTCCGCGGGCGGCCATGAGAAAGACGGCGCCGAACGACATGGCAATGAGCACATAGAGCACCGTCCACACCGGACCGAACAACCACGACGGTGGTGCCCAGCTCGGTTTCTTGAGGTCTCGGTACTGGGTGGAGGTGGAGGGCATAGGGGTCATTCTAGGCGTCACGGTCGTCCTTCAAAATCATTTGCTACACTATCGGACGTATTTGCCTCCCTTCTTTTTTTATGAAGTCCTCTCGCCTTGGTCTGGTGATCGGCTGGATCGCCGCTGGCCTCGTGGCCGCGCTGAATCTCTTTGCTGGCATCATGAAGTTCACGCCCGTGCCTGCCGGGTCCGAGCAGGAAGCGATGATGCAGCAGATGGGTCTCTTAGGTCTCAGTCACACGCTCGGCGTGATCGAGCTCGCCAGTACGATCCTCTTCCTCATTCCGCGCACGTCGACCATCGGCTTCGTGCTGCTTGTTGGCTACTTGAGCGGTGCCCTTGCGACGCTGATTACGCATGGCCAGGACGGAACGCCCCTGATTGTGGCTCTCGCCCTGCTCACGGTCAGCGCCTACTTCCGCAACCCTGAGCTCCTCGCCCGCCTCAAGGGCACGCTCTGATCGCAGACACAAAAAAGCCGGACGGTGTCGTCCGGCTTTTTTTGTGTCTTCAGATGAAGGTGCGGTACGCCCGGCGGTTGTCCCAGAGGAAGAACGCTTCGAGCAGCAAGATCATCACGCCCATCGAGGCCGGGGCGCTGAAGAGGCCGGTATCCACCACGGCGTGGAAGAGGACGATGTTCACCACGAGCGGCAACAGGATGAGCGCCGCCAGGGCCATGCGGTTGGTCACGATGCACACGAGTGCCGCGAAGAACGAGACAGCGAGCAGCGGGAACATGTAGCCCGAACCGATGAGCGCGGACATGAATGTCCAACCAGCGGGCGTGTAGAGATCGGCCGTCGGAGCGGGGAAGATGCCGAGTCCGCCGAGGATCGGCAGGAGGCAGAGGAGTCCGAGTAGGACGCGAAGGATGATGCGGAGGTTTTTCATGGAGAATGTTGGGAGGAGATGGAGTGGATCATAAAACATGGCGTCAAAATGGGGTATACTTAGCAGCGTGACAGCGACGCTCTCCATCACCGCCGCCTACGCTTTCGTCCCCTTAGAGGAGGCGGCACTGCCTGCGCTCCGCGATGAGCTGCTGGCCTTTGGTCAGGCGCACGGCATGGAAGGTCATACGCTCATCGCCCCCGAGGGTATCAACGGAACCGTCGGCGGCACCGCCGAAGCAATCGATGCCTGGAAGACCCTGCTGCAATCCAAGTTCGGGTCCATCGTCTTCAAAGATAGCGCCGCCTCGCGCTCGGTGTTCAAGCGCTGGACAGTGCGCATCAAGCCGGAGATCGTGGGCCTCAAGAAGCGAGAGTTCGTCCCTGTGGGCTCTCGCAACCACTTGAGCCCAGAGGAATGGCAGAAAGTGCTCGATGAAGGCGACGTGGTGTTGGTCGACGCACGCAACGATTACGAACACCGCATCGGCCGCTTTAAGGGCTCATTGCCGGCCGAGACGAATTCTTTCCACGACTTTCCGCAGTACGTGCAGTCGTGCGGCATCCCCAAGGATAAGAAGGTGCTGATGTACTGTACCGGCGGCATCCGCTGCGAGAAGGCAATCATGGAGATGCAGTCGCAGGGCTATCAGAATGTCTGGCAGCTTGAGGGCGGCATTCTCGCGTATCTGGAAAAATTCCCGCATCGCTCCTTCGAAGGCGAGTGCTTCGTCTTCGACAAGCGCGTGGCCGTCGGCCAAGAGCTCGAGCCATCTGCTCGCTACGGTCTCTGTCCGCACTGCGGCTACGCCGGCGACCAGCTCATCGCTTGCCATTGCGGCACCCAGAAGCGCATCTGCGAGGACTGCGCCAAACAGCCCAAGCGGAGGACGTGTTCGAAGCGGTGCGCGAATGATTGTAAAAAATGAAGATTTCAAAATCTCTTTTGGCTGACTTGGGTGACATTCTGTCATTAGCCATTTGGATCCTTTCAATAATCTGGTTTTGTTTATGGCTTCCGCTGAAGATTACTTTTCTGATCCTGATTTCCATTATTCATTTTCTTGTAAATGGACCAGAGAAAAAGCGCATTAGTTATCGTGAGCGCATTGCTGATGATATTGAGAGGTTTGGTTCAAGGGAATGTGAACTATGCGGCGTGACTATTCCTGCGATTTTTAAGAGGTGCGCCTCTTGTTATTTTGCGTACAAAAAATAAAAAACCGCCTCCAGCGATGGGGGCGGTTTTTCGTTCGGAGTCGGAGTGTTGCTTAGCCCTTCGGCGTGGGCGTGGGCTCTGTGGGTGCCGGAGCCTCCTGATTCTCGACGGCGGGCATGATGGCCGGACCATCCTCAAGCGGGATTGGCTGGCCCATGATGTTCTGCTCGTCGAAGATCTGCTTGGCCAGCGGGATCACGACGGTCTGGCGGTAGAGAACGGTGTTCTCGCCCGAGACCTTCTCGATTGGGAAGACGAGCGAGGGGACGAGGAGCTCGTCGTTAGCACCGCTCGAGTAGGTGAAGAACGTGGCCAGCTCGATGGTGGGCGCGCCAAGGGTGACCGTGACGGTCTCCGGCTTGGGCGCATCGGCCACGCCTTCGCGGTACAGAATGCCGACCGGGTAGTTGTCGATGCTGTCGAGTGCCTTCTTGATGGCGGCTTCGTCGGTTACGCCGGCGTAGGCGGACTTCTGGTAGGTGCGGTCGCCGATGCCGTAGACGTCGGTCACGCGCTCTTCCTTCACGTTGATGCCCACGGACATGCCGGTGGCCATGCCGCTCTGGTCATAGACGGTCTCACCGTCGACCATCAGCGGGAAGATCACGCGCTGCGAGTCGGGGATGTAGGCCTGGGACTTGTCGGCCATGCGTTCGTAGTCGCGGCGCCAGGCGTTATCCACCACGGGGTCGCCGTAGTGCGACAGGTCGATGCCGTGCTCGGTGAGGAAGGCATTCGAGATCTCGATCAGGCGGGCATCGGAGAGCAGGTCGCTCTCCTTCACGCGCAGGCGATCCCAGCAGGCCTGGTCCTGGCACTGGCCCATGGGCCACTTGTCCCACTGGGCGTTCAGGCTCACCTGGGCGTTCTGCAGGTCGACGAACAACTGGTAGCCGCGGTCCTTGTCCTGGGTGAAGCTCAGTGACTGCACGTTCATGCCGGCGAACGAGCCGAGGTCGATCATGCCCAGGTTCAGGCTGGAGATGAGGCCAGAGACCGGGATGCGTCCGGCCTTGGGCGTGCGCTTGTACACGTCGATGCTGGCCTGCAGGTCCGGCAGCTCGCCAGCGTACTGGTAGTCGTATTGGATGATCGGCCAGGGGGCGATCATCTTGGCGTCTATGCCGACGTCAGCCTCGGCTGGCGCGGTTTCAGATACTGGATTCGACGCCATCATCGCCACACCGCCGCCTCCGCCACCGCTTTGGCTACGGGCCATCTGACCGGCACCCGCGAGGGAGCCGAACGCGCCCGGGCCGGCCTCGTCCACTGCGTAGCCAAAGAGCGGCGACGAGCTAGACGTGGCTGGGACGGTGGTAGTCAGCGTGTTCATCGGCGTGACGGCGTTCTGCCAGGCGGCAAAGCCGATCACGAACGCCGCGGTGGCCGTGGCCATGCCGCCGAGCGTATAGAGGAGGTTATTCCAGAGCGACGACTTGCGTCTGCCCATGGCGAGCGTGGCGGCGTGCTCGCGCAGGCTTACCTGGAGTGCGGCCACGAAGTCCTTGTCCGGCGCAATGCCCGGATCGGACGCGAGCAGCTGCTCGATGAGCGGCAAGAGTTCAGCTTCGTGTTCGCGGAGGGAAGGGTCGATCTCGTAGAGATCGTTGAGGAACGATTTGGCGTTCTTCATAGGGAAGGGGGGAAGAGGAAGAGGAGGAGCGCGATCAGGACAGTGCGTAGAGCGGTGAGCGACCGGGAGAAGAGGACTTTGCAGTTGCCTTCGGACTTGCCGACGACACTCGAGATCTCCTGGTAGGAGAGTCCTTCCCAGAGTCGCAACGTCACGATGTCGCGCTGGATCGGGGTCAGTTTCTGCAGGGCGGCCAGGACGCGTTTTTGGTCCACGGCGCGGACGGCCTTGATGGTGGCGTCGTCCTCACCAGCAATCTCTAACGTCTCGTCGAGCGTGACGGT
>CAZEVM010000006.1:18962-38909 GCA_964515645.1 uncultured Candidatus Peribacteria bacterium
TCTTACTCGCCGGGCTGCGCGTGTGGTCGATGAGCGTGTTCCGCGCGATGCGGTACAGCCAGGCGATGAGCGGTCCGCGCTCGGGATCGTACGAGCCGATCGATTCCATCGCCTTTAAGAAGGTGGTGCTCGTTAGGTCCTCGGCTACCTCGCGCACGAAGGTGCGGCGGTGCAAGAACCGGTAGATGGCATCGACGTGCTTGAGGTAGAGGGAGTCGAAGTGACTCAGGTCTCCGGCCTGGCACGCCGCGATGGCGTCGAGTTCGGTCGCGTCCATAAGGGGAAAGAATCAGAAGTAGGGGCCCTCTGCCCACTACTACGGGCCAGGCGGGCCAAGGTTACAGTCCACCCCCGGGAATTCGGCTTTTCAGGATTGGAGACCTGTCTTCTGGCCCAAATGACGAAGGAAAGCATACTTGACAAAATAGAGATACATCGTTAAAAATATACTTAGTTCCGATCTTCGCATCACCGCTGTCCTCTTAGGAGACGTTTCATGTTGTTTCGTACGCGCCAAGCCCGCTCGGGTGAAGGGTTCGACCAGTTCGCGTTCATGGTTGATCCGTGGGAAGTGAATCTGCTCGATCTCGGCATCATCTCGCGCGAAACCTCGCGCGCCCTGAACCAGAACGATCTGGGTCTGTGGATTATCACGGCCTGGCCGGCCTTCGCCACGACCGACGCCCGTCAGGTGCCCCTGCCGCCGGATCAGCCTGCAAAAGATGCGCGCACTGACCAGCCGTACGTGTACTACCGCCGCCCGATCGACTCGGCCCGCGCCGAGCGCTGGGCAAACGGCCCCGAGTTCCAGGTGACAAACCTGCACAAGGACTAACCCCGACGCTCACCTCGTGAGCATCACCCAGGCCACCGGAGATTCCGGTGGTCTTTTTCATGCTCTTGCGGTCTGGTTTTCCTGACATCTGCTAGGCTCGTGTACATGCACAGAATCGTCGCTTCGGCGCTCCTGTCTGCAATTATCCTGCCTCTGACGGCGCACGCGGCGCCCCTGCCGTTCCCGGACATGGAATGGACGTGGTACCGCACGCGCGAGGCGGTCGACTATTTGAAAAACACGGGCGCCATCGGCGGGTATCCCGACGGCACCTTCCGCCCCAAGGACACCATCAACCGTGCCGAATTCTTGAAGATCGTCTTCGCCGGCAAAAGCGGCACACCTGCGCCCGCGGCCAACTGCTTCACCGACGTGCCGGCCGATGCGTGGTATGCGCCCTATGTCTGCGCCGCCAAGAACCGCCAAGTGGTGAACGGCTACGCCGACGGTTCCTTCAAACCCGAAACGCCGGTGAACACCGCCGAAGCATTGAAGATCCTCCTGCTCGCCTACGGTCGCGACCTGGAAGATGCACCTGGCGAACGGTGGTACGAGCCCTATGTCGCCGAGCTCGATCGCACCGGCTTGCTGCCGCGTATCTCCTTTATTCCCTGGGATCCCCTCACGCGTGAGCGCGCAGCCGACTTGCTGTGGCGTGTGCTGCGCTACGACAAGGATCGCATCGTGCCCAATCTCTCGCCGGGCTGCGGTAAGGCCGAGCCGAGCGCTGTTCCTTCCACCGTCACCGTCAACGGCGTGGAGCGGTCGTTCCTACTGACAGTGCCGCGCAATTACCGGAGCCACGATCCGTACCCACTCATCGTTGCGTTTCATGGCCGCACCAATCCCAACGACCGGGTGCGCTCATATTACGGCCTCGATCGGAACATCACCGATTCGTTCATCGCCTATCCTGCTGCACTGAGTAACGGCAAGGGCGCCTTCTCGTGGGCCGATCCCGGCGACCAGGGCGTGAACATTCGCGACGTAAAGCTCTTCGATGCCATCGTCGAACGACTGGCGAATGATTACTGCATCGACATGGATAAGATCCGCACCGTCGGCCACTCGCTCGGCGCCTGGATGGCCAACACCGTCGCCTGCGCCCGCGGCGGCGTGGTGCAGGCCTCGGCCACCATCGGCGGCGACAGCATCCTCACTAATTGTCCCGGTCCCGCGGCCGCCCTCATCTCGCATAATCCCAAAGACACGCTCGCGCCCTACGACGCCACCGTGCGCGCCCGCGACCTACGACTCGAAGAGAATGCCTGCCCGGGTACGGTCCAGAACGACGACGTTCAGGATTCGCTCAATTGTGTGACCTACACCAACTGCGTCGGCGGCAAGGTGGTCTGGTGCCCGCACATCATCGACACCGACGAGCGTGGCGAGTACTACCCGCATACCTGGCCAAAGGCCTTCACGGTCAAGATCGTGCAGTTTTTCGGCTCGTTCCAGTGAGCGAGTACTCGTGGTCCAGTAGGAGGTTCGTCGGGGTTGTGGCCGGGTAGGTCGATGACGTCCGTCTTACTTGCGGTGGAAGGCGCGCAACTTCTCCAGAAAACCACTTTCGGCGAGCTTGTGTGTGCGGAGGATACCGCCTTTCACGTGCTGGGCTTTCGATGAGCCGTGTACCTTCGTTACGACACCATCAACCCCCATGAGCGTGCCGCCGCCAACTTTGTCCTGGTAGTCGTCGAGGATGCTGAGCAAGGTCGGGAGCAGGGTGAGAGCAGCCGCTTCTTTAGCGAGACGGATCGGAGAGAGGCGCGATCGGGCCCGGAGCCGCTGCTGCAGAAAGGTGAGCAGGGCCTTGGCCGATGCTTTGAGCGTCTTCAGTCCGACGTTCCCGCTCTTGCCGTCGGCGGCGACAACATCGAGCCGGATGCCTTCCTCTTCGCCGATCTCTGTCGGCAGCTCTCCCGAGAAGACGTGGTCCGGTTCCGCATTGCCGAAGCCGGCGAGCTGAATCTCACCTTCATCGGCGATGATCGCGTGGGCCTCAGCAATGAGGGTGCCGCCCTTGCCCTTCTCCAGGCCAACGTTCAAAAAGGCGCCCTGCGGTTTCTGACGCTCATACAACGTTTCCGCGATGAAGGCGCCCCAGCGCATGTTCTGCGCCAGCTGTTCGGCAGTGGTGTCTGGATTCGCACCGGCGTCGACGTAGACCACGTCGTGACCGGCAGTGGAGGGGATGGCCGAGGCGAGCGCGTGCTTCGTTCCCTTGTAGCGACCGAGCAGGCCACCAAGCGTGACGAGTCCAGCGGTGTTGCCAGCACTCACCAGACCGTCAGCCTTCTGCTCGGCAATGAGGGTAAAGGCCCTCGCCATTGTCGTCTCCCTATTTCGACGGACGCTCGTGACCATGCCCTCTTCAATGTGTGACGGCACGACTTTGGAGGCGGTGTACAGCGTGATACGGTCTCGTACATCGCTCCGCGCACGATTGAGCCTCTGGCGCATGGCGGTTTCGTGAGTGGTTAAGGCGACGATGGCCAGGTCCAGGTCTGGCGCTTGTTCCAGGGCGAGGAGTGCTCCCTCCAGGCAGTCGTCTGGATGCTCTCCGCCGGCGGTGTCGAGGGCGATCCTCATGAGGAGGAGGACACTAAAGAAGCCTCTGCCGGCAGGCAAGGCACAAAGGGTACAATCCAGCCATGCCAATCGTCTATGCCGCCGTCAAAGCTCTCGTCACGGACGGGGAGAAGTTCCTGTTGCTCAAGCAAGACGTGGGCGGGGAGATCTTCTGGGATTTGCCGGGCGGTCGGGTGCAGTTTGGCGAATCGCCCGTCGATGGGCTCAAGCGGGAGGGGCGGGAGGAACTAGGGCAGGAGCTCCAGGTTGGACGGCCGCTCGGTGTTTGGTGGTTCTTCCGCAAGGCCGACGGCGATCAGGTGGTCTGCACGACCTATCTCTGTTCGGTCCCGAATCCCGAGATTGTTCTGCCGGCGCAGGAGGGTGAAAAAATTTCCGGTTTTGTCTGGGTCGCCAAGGCCGATCTCGCGCGCCCGGAATTCACCTCAGTGGTTCCAAGCCTGCGCGCGCTGATCGAGTCGGCTTAAGCCGCGACGGTCACGAGTGAGAGCAAGTGTCGCGCGGCGGCCTCTTCTTGCGCCACCGTGAGAACACCTTTTTGTGCGGGGTCAGCGAGCACGCGAGCGAGGTGATAGAGGAGAACCTGGTGCGGCTCAAGCATGTCGGCGTGGTCTTCCCAGCGTGCCTGCGGGAAGAGCCATGTCATCTGCTCACGCACAGTCTCGATGCTCGCGCCGCGCAGTGTGAAGCCATTTTCCAGCAGTAGGTCCGTAGCCAGGGCAACAGCCAGCGCCTCGTTGCCGCGCGCGAACGGTCGCTCGTTCACCACTGCGACCATGATCGTCGCGGCCGCGCTGATTGGATCGACCGGGAGTCGTGCACAGGCGGCTGCCACGATCGACTCGATGCGTCCGCAACCCACGACATTGCTCGCGAACAAGAACGACGGAGTCATCCGACTCTCAACCATGGAAAAAATTTTTCCGATGTGGGGCAGTGCGAGTGATGTCACTGGGCGAGGGCGGAGAGGACCGGACCGATGAGCGCGTCGATCATCGCATCATCCGACTGCGTCACCACGCTCGCGTCTGCATCGCTCGTGAGACTTTTTTCATCAACCACATGAGTGGGGATTTCCAGCAATGAGTCGATGAGTCCACTGCGGAGAATTTTTTCTCCCAGTTCTGCTGAGAGAAGAACGCCTTTTGTCCGTCCGTGGCTCTGCACCAAGGCGATGGGCCGGAGATTCTCCAGAACACGCTTCGTACTCCGTTGGAGTTCCGAGACCGCCACGGTAGGAAGGGGAATTGTCATTGGCTGGTGATTATACATATATTCCTGTTTCTCATGGTTTATCTATACATAAAATTATATGTATACATAATAAGAACAAGAGAAAATGATCTTCTAAAGGAGTTTGACCGGACGCACCTTGGTCGCTTGAATGCCGGGGATGCCGGAGTCTATCGCTCTCGTCGAGGAATTGCGCCTGGTCGCGTCAGAATTATCGGAGCCCCTGCGGACTCGGGCCTATAACGTGCTCGATGAGTACACCAATGCGCAGATGCACCCCGGGTTCCTCCTGGGCGAAATCCAGGAGCTCCGCGAGCGCATCGATCAGCTGTATGATGATATCTCCTACGATCGCAATCCCACCCGTGATATCTGGGAGTTCGGACTATTACTTCATCAGGGATTGTGTGAAGACGATCGGAAACATCTTCAATGTTGCCGTCGGCGCATGCGCGAACTACTCCTCCGTTGCCTCTCTTCCTGGAGTGATAAAGAAGATTGGGAGAAGGACGTGGAAATGATGCTCCGCGAACAGGAGCAAGGTGGAAACGAGGAGAGCCACGTACTTACAGCGTAGACGGGCGCACGGCCGTGCTGGCTTCAATTTGACGGAGCAATGCCTCAGCCACAATCTGGCGGCGGCTCGGAGTGCCAACTGGGGCCGACTCCTGCACGAGCGAGAACGTCGTCACCTGGGCCATAATGGCCTTCTTTTGGCTAAGGGAAGCGCTGGCTGTCACGCGCGGGGCAGGGTTGGCGGCGCGGATCATGGCGGCGGCGCGGGCGGGCTTAAAGTCTGGGGTGACCTCCTCGTCCTTGAGGACGTAGAAGATCTCGGCCACCTGGGCCACCGTCAGGCGCTGGCGGGCGTTCTCCATGCCAAGTCCGGCCGGCAGGGCATCATGGGCCACGAGCGGATCGATGTACTGCACAAACCAGGGGAAATCGGCGGGATCGACGCGTCCGAACTGGTAAATACCGAAGCCACGGGTGATCACCTTCGCCGCCTCGGCCAGGGAGACCTGCGTATCGGGCTTCAGGCTGCCGTCCGGTTGGCCGGAGATGAGGCCCATGACCATCGCGGCGCAGAACGACTCGGCCGAATCATCCGTGATGAGGACATCAGAGAAGAGCTTGGTGTACGTCACCGGCAGTGAGGGGGCAATCCACTCGAAACAGCGGCCGAAATCACGGTTGGGGTAGATGCGCTTGAGCGTCATCGTCACGAGCTCGCGGCGCGTCACGATGTGATCCGTATCCAGTCCGGCGTCGCCCTCCGTCAGGAGGCCGGCATCGATGGCGTACGAAACGGCATCCTGCTGCGACGGGGTGAGTGTCGCGGCGGCGGCTCCTGCCGGTACCAACAGGGCGGCCAGGGAGAGGGCGACAGTTCCGAGCAGGAGGCGGCGGTTCATGGGAGGATTGAGGTAAAGGAATGCAAAATACCACCCATATGTAGGAGTCGCAAGCATTGCCTGCCTCCCGCTTCTGCTACGCTTAGGGATGTACCGCTTCCCCCATCTCCCTATGCGAAGTGCACACGCCCGCGCCTATTCCGCCGAATGTCTCGGCACGTTCCTCCTCAGTTTCTGCGTTCTGGCCATGACCTCGTCGCCGGCCTCCGCGCCGATGACGCCGGTGGTCGCCGGTCTCGCGCTCATGTTGCTCGTCTACATCCTCGGTCCCATCAGCGGGGCTCACGTGAACCCCGCCGTGACGATCGCCCAGTGGAGCGTCGGACGCCTCTCGAGCGCCAACGCCGTGCCGTACATCGCCGCGCAGCTGCTCGGCGGCGGCCTGGCCCTCGCCCTCAGCTGGGCCATCCTCCCTGCGCTGCCGGCCGTTGCCGCCGCGGATGATTTCGCCGTCATGGGCCTTGAGGCTCTCGGTGCCGGCTTCCTCTCGCTCGGCGTCTACGCCGCTACGTCGGGTCGTGCAACGGCCGGAGCCTCGGGCTTCACCGTTGGTGGCTCGCTCACCCTCGGCGCACTCGTCACGTCGCTTCTCTCCGATGGCGCTGCCGGCGTCCTGAACCCGGCCGTCGCCGTGTCGCTCCGCTTCTTCACGCTCTCGCACCTCATCGCTCCCATCGTCGGCGCCGTGATCGCCGCCTGGATCTACCGTTACCTCATCAACGACCATCACCAGCCCAAGTGAGTCTTCAAGCCCCGGTCATCCGGGGCTTTTTTTGTGGGCAAAATTATGAACAAAAATTGTGATCAGTAGTCGTCTGCTACCATGCGCTGCATGGATAACAACGACATGAAGAAGAAGTGCGAAGCACTCCTGCAGGAGCTCGGCCTGAAGAGCTTCATCATCTTCGGCTTCGAGAAGGGCGACGGCCAGTACGGCGTCGTCTCCTCGTACCACAAGATGCCCAAAGGCGCGGCCATCAAGGGCATGACGTGGGCGATGAACGACTTCGCGCAGAAGAATTTCTGATCAGCGCTTCAAGAGCCAGTGCAGCAGGCCCATGGCGGCCGCCGCAGCGAACGTGACGGTCCAGTCGGCCATCACGATGCGCGTGCTGAGTTCCAGTTGTCCCAGGAGCCGCGCGCAGATGAGGAGCAGCGCCAGGTTCACCAGCAGTGAGGCGATGAGTCCGCTGAGGAGCGCCACCGGCAAGGTGAGCAGCGAGAGGACCGGACGGACGACGGCGTTGAGCAGGCCGAGGGCGAGCATCACTACCACAAACCCGGTCAGGCCGTTGGTCACCTCGAAGCGTCCGGGGAAGATCTGCATCAAGACCCAGAGCAAGCCGGCGGTGGCCAAGAGGCGGAGCAAAAGAAGCTTCATGCTTTTTGGAGGGAAATGGTGAGCACGGTGCCGTCGAGATCGACGGTTTCCGGCGTGCCGGTATTGAGGCCGAGGGTGGAGTTCGTCTCGCGGGCGAGCAGGGCTGATTCGTCAGCACTGAGTTCGCCCAGTCCGTCGATCTGCAGCAGGACGTGGTCAGAGACGGAGAGGCCCCCGTCTTTGCGCAGCTGTTGCACGGCGCGAATGGCGTCGCGGAGGAGTCCTTCGCGCTCCAGGGCCGGGTCCACGGCGGTCTCGAGGCTGACGACCACACCCTTGTCGGCGGCGACGGTCTGTCCTTCCTGAGCCTGGTAGGCGATCGTCACTTCATCGGGCGAGAGGCGCTCCTCGAGCACCAGTACGGTGCCGTCGTCTTCCACCGAGAAGTCGCCGCGCTTACCGGCCATGATCACCTCCTGCACGCGGCCGCCCAGGCGCGGGCCGACCTTGCGGGCGTTCACTTGGGCAACGGCGCGTCCGAGCGAGCCCGGATCGTCGGTGAGCGCCACTTCCTTCACGTTCAGTTCTTGGCGAAGCAGCACCATCTCCTCGCGGCCAATGGCGGCCTTGAGGGCAGGCGGCACGGCAATGGTCACCGACTTGAGCGGCTGGCGGACACGTACTTTTGCTTCGCTGCGGAGCTTCAGTCCGAGCGACACCACGGTGCGCAGCAGGCGCGTCTTCTCGATGAGTTCCTTGTCGGCCTTGGTGAGGGCGCGTTCGGCGGGCCAGCTCGTCAGGTGCACCGAGGCGTGCGGGGTGCGGACGAGATTCAGGTACATGCCCTCGGTGACGAACGGGCAGAACGGCGCGAGCAGCTGTGTGAGCGTGACGAGTACGCCGTGCAGCGTGTGCAGCGCGTCCGTGCGCTCCAAGACAGGGTCGCCTTGCGGCTCATCAAGATCGCCCTTGCCGGCGAAGCGGCGGCGCGAGAGGCGGATGTACCAGTTGGTCAGGGCGTCGATGGTCTCGTGTAGTTCTGCACAGCAAGCCGAGAGGTCATACGCTTCCAATTGGGCCGTCATGCGGTTCACGAGGTCTTGGATTTCGGCGCTGATCCAACGGTCGAGCGGGTGGTCCGACTGGCGACGATCGCTACTTGGCTCGAACTGTGCCTCATTGGCGTAGGTGATGAAGAACGAGTAGCTGTTCCAGAGCGGCAGCAACACAGAGCGAAGTGCGTCCTCAACGGTACGCTCCGAGAAACGCAGATCCTCCGCGCGCACGGCCGGAGAGCTCATAAGCGAGAAGCGCAACGCATCCGCGCCGTGCTTCTCCACCACTTCTAGAGGATCGGGATAGTTCTTGAGCTTCTTGCTCATCTTGCGGCCGTCTTCGGCAAGGACGGTGCCGTTCACCACGCAGTGGCGGAATGGGGAGTGCCCATAGAGCGCGGCGCCCAGGACGGTCAGGGTATAGAACCAGCCACGCGTCTGGTCGATGCCTTCGGCAATGAAGTCAGCAGGAAATCCAACCGGCAGCGTTCGCTTCCCCTGCACCGTCTCGGAGCGGTAACGGTTGGGGAAACCGACCTGCGCGTAGGGCATGGAGCCGCTCTCAAACCAGCAGTCGAGCACCTCCGTCGTGCGCTGCATGAGCGGCGTGAGTTCGTAGGTGTGGCAGGCGAGGTTCTCGATGCGCTTGGCGCCCATCTCGCGATAGCTCTCGTTCTGCATGAAGGCTCGGAAGATGGCCATAAAGCCGCCGTGTGCCACCAGGAGCACGCGCT
The DNA here is from genome assembly GCA_964515645.1 of uncultured Candidatus Peribacteria bacterium. Lineage (GTDB taxonomy): Bacteria > Patescibacteriota > Gracilibacteria > Peribacterales > Peribacteraceae > JAGOUB01. The sequence goes on from CAZEVM010000006.1 coordinate 28,148, forward strand.
TGCCCGGATAGGTTTTCTGGATGTACCGATAGGCCTCCTGCGCCCGGGAGAAGAACTGCGAGATGCTCTCGCCGCCTTGTGGTGTGTGCCAGGTGAGACAGGGATTCCCGGGATGGCAGCCGTCGAGGTCTTTCTTCGCTTTGCCCTGCCAATCACCCATCATCCGCTCGCGGAAGAGGGGATTCTTCTCGGTGATCTCCAGGCCCAGATGCGCGCCGAGGGTTTGAGCTGTATCGACGGCGCGGATCAGATCGGACGAAATGAGCACATCGTAATGCCCCTTCTTGAGTGTCTTGGCGGTGTCTAAGGCCTGCTGGCGGCCCTTGTCGTTCAGTGGCCGGTCGGCGTGCCCCTGCACGATGCCTTGCTCGTTATGGTCGGTCTCGCCGTGGCGGGCGATGGTGAGCGTGACGCCCTGTCCATCGGAGGGTCCCGGCCACACCAGGTGGTCGACCACCTCTTTGTGCAGGTCGAGCTGTTTCTCGGTGAGGTGATCCCAGAAGAACGCCTCGGGCGAAGCGAAACCGGGCTTGGGCTGAGCGACGAGCTTCTTGTGGTTCTCGTTCGTGAAGAAGTGGCGAACGCAGAGCATGGGATCGCCGTGCGTGACCACCACCACGTGTTCGCCGCGGTGTTTGGGCAGCGTCTCTCGCAGGAAATCGCTGACGCGCGCCTGCACCGACTGCAGCGTCTCCATGCCGGGTAGGTGATGCCTCGGCTGTGGTAATTCCTCCTGAGACTGGCGGATGACCTGGGTCTTGCGGCCATCGGCCGTTTTGAGGGCGTTGTTGCTTTGCCCTTCGTGCGGGCCCATGTCGGTCTCGCACAGGCGTTCATCCACTACAATCTCGGCGCCGGTGGCAGCCTTGATGGCCTCGGCCGTCTGGAGGCAGCGGGCGAGGGGCGAGCAGTAGATGACGTCGGGGGCTTGGTCTTTGAGGAAGGCAGCCGCCTCCTGAGCCATTTTTTTGCCAGCCGGAGTAAGGTCAGTGCCGGGAACTTGGCCCTGGTAGACGCCGCGGGTGTTGCCCTCACTCTCGGCATGGCGTACGGCTGTGATCTTGGAGAAACGGAAGCGCTGCTTGCCCATGAGTTCCGTGCGGTCGGCCACCACCTCGTAGTCGCCACTCGCGCTGGAGCGCCAGATAGGAAGCGGCGTGCCCCAGTAACGGTTGCGAGAGATCGCCCAGTCGCGGGCGTTCTCGAGCCACTTGCCGAAACGGCCGTCACGCAGGTGCGCGGGCATCCACTCAGTCTCGCCGTTGGCCGAAAGCATCGCCTCCTTGATCTTCTCGACAGCCACGAACCACGAGCTGGTGGCGTAGTTGAGAAGCGGACTGTCGCAGCGCCAGCAGTGCGGGTAGCTGTGCGTGTAGCCTTCCGACTTCAACAGGAGGCCTTTGTCCTTCAGATGCTTGGTCACCAGCTTGTCGGTGGCGGTGGGGTCCTCCTTGGGCTTCACGTGCAGGCCGGCGAAGTCGGTTACTTCTTTCTTAAAGTGACCATCCATCGTCACGTGCTGCAGGAGGGGCTCGAGGCCTTCGGCCTGGCCGAGCGCGAAGTCGTCCTCGCCGAAGCCGGGCGCAATGTGGACGATGCCCGTGCCGTCCTCGACCGAGACGAACTCGCCCGAGGTGATGCGGAAGGCCTTGGGGTACTGGTCGAGGTAATAGGAGAAGAGCGGACGGTACATCTTGCCCACGAGCGCCTTGCCCTTGAATGGTTGGCCGACCGCCGTGAATTCCTTACCTTTGAAGACCGCTTCAGCCCTATCCGAAGCCACAATGTACGTCTTGCCCTCGCAGGCGATACGCACGTAGTCGATGTCCTTGCCCACCGCCAACATAAGGTTACCGGGGAGCGTCCAGGGCGTGGTGGTCCAGGCGAGGACGAACGTGCTGGGTTCATCCTCGAGCTCGAGCATCACCGTGGCGCTGATGTCGTTCACATCCTTGTAGCCGTCGGTCACCTCGAAGTTCGAGAGCGGCGTGACGCAGCGCGGACAGATGTGCATAGGCTTGTAGCCCTCGTACAGCAGCTTCTTCTTGGAGAGCTCGCCCAGCACCCACCAAATTCCCTCCATGTACTCGGGGTCCATGGTGCGGTAATCCCAATCCATATCGACCCAGCGGCCGACACGTTCCACCGTCACGCGCCATTCGGCGGTGTAGCGCTGGACCGCGCTGCGGCAAAGCTGGTTAAACGCGGCCACGCCCATTTTCTCGATGTCGGGCTTGCCGCCGATGTCATGCTCTTTCTCGATGATGTTCTCAATGGGTAGGCCGTGGCAATCCCAGCCGAAGCGGCGCTCCACGTACTTACCGCGCATGGTCTGGTAGCGCGGCATGACGTCCTTAATGGTGCCCGCGAGCAGGTGTCCGTAGTGGGGGAGTCCCGTGGCAAAGGGCGGTCCATCGTAAAAGCTGTACCGTTCGGCCCCTTGTTTTTCCTCTAGGCTGCGCCGGAAAATACTTTCCTCCTTCCAATACTGTAGAATTCCCCGTTCCAAGTCGGGGAAGGATTGCCGAGGGTCGACGGGGTCGAAAGCGGGCATCGCGGGAGGGCGGGTGGGAGACGGGGAGAGAGTAAAGGAAACCGCCTCGCAACGCACGGATCTCGGCAGGATTGACGCTATCGTCCGGCGGTTGGAGAATGGTCAGCCATGGCCCTGAAGCCTCTCGACAAGTATCACCTCGGCAGCGAACCGCGTTCCATGCTCGACCGCCTGGTGCGCATGCCCTCCGAGCGACCAGATCAAGCCAAGCGTAAGATCGCGCTCATTAAACAGCTTATCGGTCATGATGCCTTCGAGAACCGCATCGTCGATTTCTGGGAAGATGAGCCCGAAGGCGTTCCGTATCTTATTTGCCAACTTGGCCAGCGTGAGACAGCCGACTTCACACTGTTCATACCCACGCACGTTGATACCGTGAAGCCATCGCCCGATTGGGCTGATCCGTACATGCTCATTGGTAATCAGCGGGATGCTGATCGTTTGCAGGGCTTAGGTGCGTATGACGAGCAGTCGTCGGTCCTGAATGGTATCCGCATACTCCGTGAGGCGACTGTGCCAAAGGGTATGTGTCTGTATGTCGGTTTTAGCGGCGATGAGGAGTATCGGTCGCACGCTGCCCGACACATCATCAATCATTGGCCGCATTTTTCCGACGTCGATGCCGTGCTCTCGTCCGAGATTGGACCGCTAAAAGTGCCCGACGGTGACGACATGATGCGTATCATTCTCGGTCGCCGCGGCATCTTAAAGACCCGCGCTCACGCGAAGTTAGTGAAGGGCGCCGGCCATGGTGCTCGGCCGGGCATGCCCTCGGCCTTTCATGAGCTGAATCAGGTGTACCGAGTCTTCAATCCCGATGAGATGGATCCGCTCCCGCTCGAGTTGCAGAGCTGCTCGCCGCGTCTGCGCTACCACAAGATCCTCCATGGCGACGAGGGGGCCGTGCCCGGTCCTCAGGGCTACGAAGAAATCTTCACGGCCGATGCCCACGCCGATTCTGAAGGGCTCGTTCGTCCGCAGGAAGCGCTGTTGAATTTCAAGCAACTCCTGGTTCCACCGTCGAGCATCGAGTCCGCTTTCAAGGCTCAGGCTGCAGCGGTTGCTCGCTTGGGTGCTTTGCGTGATTGGAAGAACCGCGGCGTGAGCATGACGCTGACGAAGCGCACCGATAGCACGTCCTATTCCGCCTTCAAGGTGGAACCTGAACATCCGTTTGTCGGCGTAGTGCAGCATGGCATTGAGAAGATCAGTCACGTGCCGCCGGTGCTCACGTATGGCGACTCCAACGCTGATGAAAATCTCTACGCAGCTGACGGGGGCAAGCCCACCCTCAGTGTGCCGATCAAGGGTGGCGGCGCACACTCGCCGCTGGAATGGGTGTCGGCCTCCGATATCCAGCGCAATTACATTGTTTTCCGTTACCTGATCGAACAGTGTTTGGAGCGATTTATTGCTGCTAAAAAGAAATTCTAACATTTCATCACGGCGCCGTTTTTGGGGCAAAAATTATATGTCGCGTTTGGTTGACAAAAAGACGGAAATTCTTAAAATTTGGGTCCCAAATGGTCGTCCATACGCTCAGCTTCGAAACCGGCTCTACAGTTCGTCAGATTCCTCCTATGGCGAGGGGCACTGACTACGCTGTTACTGAAATAACGCCCTCTCACGAGCCGACCGCTGTGGAGGTGCATGCAACGCAGGACGATATTGATGAGGCAATCGAATTGATGAATGCCCAAATCCGCATCGCTCTCCGCCGCGGAATTGGTGCGTTCCTCTTGGAAAATCAGCATCAGCCCTTGGCAATGCAGGTGGTGAGCGAAGCGTCAGGAGGCTATTTCTTGCGTCAGATCAGAGATGCTGTCACCGATGATGCCGGTGCGCAGACATTGCATGCCTTGGTCCATCATCAGGAGCCGCCTATCCTAGTTGCGCATGTGGCCAACTTGGTGAAGCACAAACTGATGAAGCGTCTTGGTGAGCTACTCCAGCCAGTTACTGTCCCGAGTAACGGGGATGTTGTTCTTGTTTCGGCGTAAACATCGTTTTTAAGGCTTGATTCGGCGCTTGCAAAGACACAGAATACATGCAGAATATCGCCGGTTTTTTCGCCTCCAGACATGGCTGAGACGCCATCTCCCAACCCCGTCCCCCGGCCGAATTTCCTGCAGCTCCTGAAGGATCGCCAGCGCGAACGCGATGCTGAACTGGAGGCGCAGGAGCACCGTCGCCAGACGTTGGAGAGAATGATGGTCCTGCTGCAGCAGGGCAAGATTGAGAGTGGCTCCGCCTTCGACGTGCAGGTTGAGCCGGCTACGGCCGATGATGTGCAGGAGCTTTTTGAGCGACGCGCCCAATTGAACATCGCCCATCTTTTTGTCGAAGCGGCTCGTGCCAAGCATGCCGGCAACCCCGCTCCGCTGCGTGCCCTTATTGCCAAGGCGGCCAAGCAGGGTGGCTTGCTGGAGCTTGAGGGATACGCCCCCGAAGACATCTTGGCGAAGGTCTGTTCACCGTCCTACATCATCTCGCATGCCCGCGGTGCCATCTTCGATCCGACGACCGGCAACCTTCGTCCGTCGGTGTGGGCTGCTGATGCGCAGATTGAGCTGCCGGCAGACGATGTCACCGAGCCGCTGACGTTCGTGCCCGATCAAAGCAGTAAAGACGTGTTCTTCCCCCAGCAGCGCGATCTTGCTGAACGCGTGGCCGCTGACATCCTGGCTCATCCAGGAAGTGCGGCTGTGCTGCAAGACGTCAGCGTCGCCCCCTTCCAGCCCGACGTACCGCTGCAGGCCCGTTACCCCGCGACGGATTATCGCAATAAGAAATTCGCCTCCGTTGTGACAAATCACGCGCTGAAGCGCATCGAAAACGAGATCAATCCGCTGCGTCGCGTGCCGATTCGTTATCTCATCGCCAACATGTTCCGCGTGCCGTCAGTCACGTTGGCTGAAGGACCGGAGGTGATCTTCAATGAGCCGGTCACCAACGAGATCAGCGTGCTTGTGCATTCACTCGGTAGCGAATATCGCCGCTGCTTCCTTGGCTGGGAGTCGCCCGTAACCAAGATAAAGGCGCCCGACGGCTCCATCATCAACGCGGGCTGGCTTAGTGCCGTCCGCATCCTCGGCCGCCACGCCGCGTGATTACTTCTCCCGCTCGGTGGAGTGCTGCCAGAGCAACCAGCTGACCGCCATGAGAGCGAACGCACCCCAGAGCGGATAGAGATTGCCGTGCGTGAAGAGGTCGCCGAGCACAGTCGAGACGATCACGAGCGGCAGCAAGCGGTCGAGGAGCTTACTCTCCGTGAGGCGCATGATTTCGAAGTAGAGAATGTACGGCAGCACCGTGAAGATGAGCACGAAGGCGATCGACAGGAGTAGCGTCGGTCCTGTGAGGCCACGCAGCGGCATCCATGGCAGTAGGAAGAGCGTGCAGAGCAGAGCCGTCACCGCCACCCAGAGTAGGAACGTGGGATAGCGCGTGCGGATACTGACGCTTTTTTGGTATTGCGCACTGGCCAGCGAGTAGCCGGCGAAGCCGACAGATCCCAGTGTCGCCGCGGCGATACCGAAGGGCGACGGGCGGGAGACAAATAGGTATCCGGCCAGGCTGGCGCTGACTAGGGCGAGCGTGGTCAGGGCGCCACCAGTAGGTTCACGGCGGGCCAAGGAGCGGCCGACAGCCAGGGCGAGCACGCCCATGACGATGAGGAGGATGTAGCCGGTCGGGTGCATCGTGCGCAGGGCGGCATAGGTGCCCACCGTTGTGACGAACATTGCCAAACCGGACGCAAGTAAGGGCGGGCTCAAGGGCGAGATGGGCATGAGTCGGCCTTGGTTGGCGCGCTGCACGCTGAAGTGTGCCAAGAGTGCCACGACGATGAGTGTTGAGAAGCGCACCAGCGTCAGGCCTGGCACCGAGGTGTAGTGGTTGATGAGGATATCGGCGACCACCGGGTCCAATCCCCAGAGCACCACCAGCAGTACGGCCGAGACGACGACCTTCGTCTGAAGCCAGCGGGCGCGCAGGCTCCAGCGCGATCCGGGCAGACGCGAGCGCAGATAGCTATCCATAGTGTCTGCCTCTGTTCCAGTGAGAGAGAAGCTGGCCTTAATGTGCTCGCGGCCGAGGCGGCGGCGTACCGACAGGCGTCGGGGGTGGAGTGTGCGCAGCCATGACATCCAGCGATCCGACTCTTGGTCGTCTTCCAGTCGCAGCGACAAGTTCCATAGTCTCGTGCGGCTGCCGCTGGCGCCGAGAGGGGTGGAGAATACTTCCAGGGCCTGTTGCACACTCATTTTCCCCTCGGCCAATTGAATGAATAGCTCGTCCATTTTCTGCATGCCCAGAGAGGCCAGACCTTCGTCGAAAATCGATGGTTGCAGCTCGGCTAGTCCCGGCAGGTTATGGCGGCGCAGGGCCACGTCGAGGAGCGTGTGGCCAAGAAGAATCTTTTCTGCCTCCGGTGCACGCGCCAGCTCTTGGCGGATGAGCGTGGAAGCCAGTCCGGATTCCACATAGGTCAGCCATTCACGATTGGCTTGAGCCGTATCGCGGAACGATACGTCCACCACATCTCCATTGGAGAGTTCGGCGTCCAGCGCTACATCTTGGCCGTTCAGGCGGACAGAACCGGTGTAGATCGCTTGCTCGTTGAACAGGTAGAAGGCCGCATCAAGCGCCGTCGAGCCGCTGGGAATGGTCACTGATTGTTCGCTGGAGCCGTAAATGACGATTTCATCACCAAGTAGATCGCGCTGCAGACTCGTCCAGAAAGCTTCGCTCTGGTAGCTGGTGCCCTCGGCCAACGGCGAGATGCGCTCGGTCCATGGCAGGGCGGATGCCTCGTGCGCCTTCTCACGGCGGCTGAAGCAGTACATCGCCACGCCCTGACGGTCGTAGATATCCATGGCCTCAGTGCGGATTTTGCAGCGGACGCGCAGGCCATTGTGCAGGATGATGGTGGTGTGGATCCCCCGATACCCGTTCATGGTGGGGGTGTTGATGTAGTCGTCGAAGGTGAGGCGTTGCAGTGGCCAGGTTTGGTGGATGTGACCGAGTACGGCGTAACACGAGGCGTTATCCGGACAGACGAAGACGGCTGTCACTTCGGCCTTGCCGCTGCCGCTCCCGAGGCGGTGAATGGCGCGGGTCTTTTCCCATGAGAGTGGCTTGCTGTAGATGCGGATGCCCTTGCCTAGCATGGGGCGTAGCGCCTTCTCCATGTCTGCCACCACGCCTTTGGCGAGTTGCTCAAAATCGCGGCGGAGCGCCTCCAGCTCCTTAAAGAGGCCGGGCTCCAGTACGGCCAGCGATTGCGCCGTCAGCTCCTCGCGGAGCTCCTTCATGCTCAGGCGATGCGCAATCTTCACGATGGTGTCGAGCGTTTCCTGGGCGAACGTGCGCTGCCGCTCCGGCGACAGGCCCTGGACCGTGGTCATATTGTGCCAACGGTCGACGAGCTTGATCACCATGATGCGCACATCCTCCTGCATGAGGGTGAACATCTTGCGGAGTGTTTCGATCTGCTCGTCGTGCGAAGGTGAGCTCAGGTCGGCGCGCGTCAGCTTCGTGACGCCGTCGATAAGGCTGCGGACCGTGGGGCCGAATGCCTCCTCGATTGTCTCGAGTGTCAGCGGGGTGTCTTCGACCGTATCGTGAAGCAGGGCGGCGATGAGCGTATCGGCATCGGCGCCCATGCTCGCCAGGCGCTCGGCGATGGCGATAGGATGGGTGTAGTACGGCTCCCCGGACTTTCGGGTCTGGCCAGAATGCGCCTGTTCTCCCATTTCAAACGCGCGCTTTAGCCGTTCCTTGTCGGATTCGGCCAGGTGAGAAAGATGCGCGCTGAAGCTGGTCCAGCCCATAGATCTCCCATTCTACCCTTCCTGCCTGGGCAAGCTCAATTGGCTTTTTGCCCTTTGGCTGGGCTTCTTTTGTTGCTTCGGCTTTTACGACACTTAGCTTCGGGGCACCGTTTCCAGCATCATGATTTGCGGCCAGGCGAAGAAGCGGCTGCGCAGCAGTGTTTCTCCAAGTCCGCGCGTGATGGCTAACGTCGTTTCATTCCCCACGGAGAAGATGCCTTGGTCGTACTTGCGGCCCATCTTACTAGGAATAGGAGCCAGCGCGCCGTACCAGGGCAGGCGGATCTGGCCGCCGTGTGTATGGCCGGACACAATCAGATCGGCGCGCGTGCTCAAAGTATCAAGAGCAATGTCCGGCTGGTGCGCCAAGAGAATGAGCGGCGTCTCGGCGGACACACCCTTCAGGGCGTCATCGAGGTTGCTGTGATTGGACCAGATGTCGTCCACGCCGGCCACGGCGATGCGGGTACTGCCCTGGCGAATAGTGGCATTCTCATTGCGCAGCACGCGGATGCCAAGTGACTCCAGGGCCGAACTTAGGCCCTCGCTGCGGTCCTGACGGGCAATGGGTGTGACAAAGTCCATCTGCAGGAACCGTCCGACATCGTGGTTACCCGAGACGGCGAAGACGCCGAGCGGGGCCGAGAGGTTCGCCAGTGGCGACAAAGCGGTGAGTGGGGTGTTCTCGTCAAAGAGAAAGTCGCCGGCGATGAGCACGAGGTCGGGTAGTTGCGAGTTCGCTTCGTCGACCACGCGTTGCACGAAGGCGGCATCCTTATATGGGCCAACGTGAATATCGGAGAGTAGGGCGATCTTCAGCGGTGTTGGCGAGGGGAATGGTACTTCGAAGCGGTTGACGACGATCAGCTGTGGCTCAATGAATGAACCGTAGAACACAGCGGTGCACGCTAACGCTGACAGAACGCCGGCGATGCGGAAGGGGAATTTCTGCCACCATTTCCAGTGCGTATGTGTGCGGAGTCTGGCGCAGCACAGCACAGCAAAAGCCGCCGTAACCGTCATGACGATGAGCAGCAGCAGGTCCCAGCCGAAGACTGAGGGTGAGAGGAGGAACATCCGCGGGAGGAGCGTTACCGCGCACTCTACTGATGCTGCGCGCGACCGCAACCGACGGCGCCACGACTGAGCCTTGCTGTCTGCTCAGAGAGCGTTTTGTCCGCTGCCGCTCGCCGGTTTTTCGGCGATCTCACGCTTCAGATAGAAGTTTTCGGGCAATGTGTACTTCTTTTTGGCCGGGTCGTAGGTGAATGTCACCGTCTCACCGGGGATGGACCAACGATGGCCATCGTAGGGATGATATGAGGCGCAGTCTTTGGGGGCGGCATGTGATTTTCGTGTCTTCGAATCAGCGTACTGTTCGTTCTCCAGGTTGAGGTTGGCACGCAGGTCGGCGATGGTCAGTTCGTTCTTGCCGTAGCTGGCGCGGAAGCACTTATCAAAAAATGGGTCTGCGGTGATCGGGAAGCCGTCTTGATCAACAACGAACGTCTTGCGTACCGGCTTGGAAGATGCGGTTGCCACCTTTTTCCGCGACGAAGAAGATTGTATCGGCGCGTCATAGCGAGTGCTCCGACGACGTGTTGAATAGCCCAGTTTTGCCTGCATGTCCGAGGTAATGCTGAGACTGAAGCCAATGGGCACGCAAATGGCAACGAAGAGGGCCAGGGAGAAGAGGGTCCGCTGCATGCCTGAACACAGTACGGTCCCAGCGTACGCAGGGCAACACACTCAGTGTGAATCTCTCAGCGTGAGCGGCGCGACGAGGTTGGCTTAGGCGCCTGGACCGATACCTTCGACGGCGTGGTGCGGATGATGCCCTGGCGCAATCGTGCCTTGCTGGAACTGCCTCGGTTCATCGCCGACTTGGAACTGGAGGGGTTGCTCTTGGTGCCGGGAGGAACCTTTGTGCCTGAATTCGAGGGCATGGTGCCGCAGGCGGCGAGAACCAGGGAGATAGCCGCGCAGGCGGACCACGAGAGAATCTTGCTGTAGCGGGAGGGCTGCATGTCTCCTAGCATGTCACGTTTAAGGGGCCGGGCAATCACGTGGTCTCGCGTTGCCTAGGCCCCTATGGTCCAATCGCGCCTTATTTCTTCTTCAACATGTCTTTCAGATAGCGGCCGGTATGACTTCGTTCGACGGTTGCCACTTTCTCGGGAGTGCCAGTGGCCACTACCTCTCCGCCTTCATCTCCGCCCTCTGGACCAATGTCGACGATGTGATCGACGGACTTGAGCACGTCGAGGTTGTGTTCGATGACGAGGACAGTATTGCCCTTGTCCACTAGGCGCTGCAGCACGTCGAGAAGCAGTTGAATGTCGTCGAAGTGCAGGCCGGTCGTCGGCTCGTCGAG
>CAZEVM010000006.1:38919-43739 GCA_964515645.1 uncultured Candidatus Peribacteria bacterium
AGGATGTAGAAGGTGGAACCAGTCGCGCGTTTCAGCAGCTCGGTGGCCAGCTTCACGCGCTGGGCTTCGCCGCCGGAGAGCGTCGTGGCGCTCTGGCCGAGACGCAGGTAGCCCAGTCCTACATCCACCAGGGTCTGGAGCTTCTTCTGCAAGATCGGGATGGCGGTGAAGAATTCGCTCGCCTCGAGCACCGTCATATTGAGGGCTTCGGCGATGGTCTTGCCCTTATAGGTCACCTCAAGCGTCTCGCGGTTGTAGCGCTGGCCGTGGCAGACCTCGCACGTTACGAACACGTCGGGGAGAAAGTGCATTTCGATGCGCTTCATGCCGTCACCTTCGCACTCTTCGCAGCGGCCGCCCTTCACGTTAAAGGAGAAGCGTCCGGGCGAGTAGCCGCGGAGTTTCGCCTCGGGCGTGCCGGCGAAGAGATCGCGGATATCGGTGAAGATACCGGTGTAGGTGGCGGGATTTGAGCGCGGCGTGCGGCCGATGGGAGACTGGTCGATGACAATCGCCTTGTCGAGGTTCTCGAGGCCGTCGATGGAACCGACATCCTGCGGTTTTGTATGGGCCTTGTTGAGCACGCGCAGGAGCTCGGGGGCCAGGATGCCGTGAATGAGTGACGACTTGCCGGAGCCTGAGACGCCGGAGATGCCGATGAACGTGCCGAGTGGCAGGCTGACGTCGACATGGCGCAGGTTGTGGTGGTGCGCGTCCTTGATCTCGATCGTCTTGCCGTTGCCCTCGCGGCGCTTCTTGGGCGGGACGATGGCCTTCTTACCGCTGAGGTACTGGGCCGTGACCGACTTGGACTCCTTAATGAGTTCCTGCGGCGAACCCTGGGCGACGATCGTGCCGCCGTACTTGCCGGCTCCTGGGCCGATCTCAATCAAGTGGTCGGCGGCCATCATCGTCTCTTCATCGTGTTCCACCACGAGCACGGTGTTACCCAGATCGCGGAGGTTGGTGAGGGTGCCGATGAGGCGCGAATTGTCGCGCTGGTGGAGGCCGATGCTCGGCTCGTCCAGCACGTAGAGCACGCCCTGCAGGGCCGAGCCGATCTGGGTGGCCAAGCGGATGCGCTGGGCTTCGCCGCCCGAGAGAGTGGAGGCCGAGCGCGAGAGTGTCAGGTAGGTGAGGCCCACGTTCTCGAGGAAGTTCAAGCGGGCGAGGATCTCCTGCAGCACCTTCTTCACGATGGTGAACTCGTACTTGGTCAGGCTGAGCTTGTGCTTGGTTTCGGGCAGGAGCGCGGTGAAGAACTCGCGGAGCTGCACGATGCTAAAGGCCGTGGCGTCGACGATGTTCTTCTCGCCCACGGTCACGCCGAGCACTTCCTTCTTCAGGCGCAGGCCGTGGCACTCGGTGCAGGGCAATTCGAGCATGTACTCCTCAATCTGCTGGCGGACGTAGCTACTGTCCGTCTCAGCGTGGCGGCGCTCCAGGTTGGGGATGACGCCCTCGTAGGTGGTCTTATAGGAGCCTTCGAACGCGCGCGTGCCCACCTCCACGGAGAGCGGGTGCGGGTAGCCGTGCAACACGATGCGCTGGTGCTCGGGCTTGAGGTCCTTCCAGGGCATATCGAGGCTGAAGCCCACCTCCTTTGCGAGGGCGTGGAGCATCTGCATCATGAAGCCCATGCGGCTGGCCGAGGTTGCCCAGGGGTGGATGGCGCCCTCGTTCAACGTGAGGTTCTTATTGGGAATGATCGCGTCTTCATCGACGCGCAGCAGAGAGCCAAGTCCGTGGCAGGTGCCGCACGCGCCGTGGGGTGAGTTAAAGGAAAAACTGCGTGGTTCGATTTCCGGGATGCTGGTGGTGGGGTGTTGGAAGCAGACGAAGTTCTCGGAGAACTTTGTGATTTCTTCGCTGTCGGCGTCCATGACGCACATGCGACCCTCGCCCTTGCGCAGGGCTAGTTCCACCGAGTCGGCCAGGCGCGTGCGGTTGGGGTTCACGGCGCCCTCCTTCGGCTCGAGGTCACGGATGACCAGGCGGTCGACGACGATCTCGATGGTGTGGGTCTTCTTGGGGTCCAACGACACTTCCTCGTCCACCGTTACGATCTTCCCGTCGACGCGCATGCGCACGAAGCCTTCGCGGCGGATGCTATCGAGGATCTTCTGGTGCTCGCCTTTACGGCCCTCGATCATCGGGGCCAGCAGGTAGACCTTCTTGCCTTCGGGGAGCTTGGTGATGGTCTCGACGATTTCGCTGGAGCTTTGGCGCTTGAGCAGTTCGCCGCACTCGGGACAGTGGACCTTGCCCACTTTGGCCCAGAGCAGGCGCATGTAGTCGTAGATCTCCGTCACCGTGCCCACCGTCGAGCGGGGATTGCGGGGCGCCGTCTTCTGGTCGATGGAGATGGCGGGACTGAGGCCTTCGATGGAGTCCACGTCGGGCTTCTCCATCTGGGCAATGAACTGGCGGGCGTAGGCCGAGAGGCTCTCCACGTAGCGGCGCTGGCCCTCGGCGAAGATGGTGTCGAAGGCGAGTGACGATTTGCCCGAGCCGGACACGCCGGTGAACACCGTCAGCTTCCCGCGGGGGATGGTGACGTCGATGTTCTGGAGATTGTGCATCTTCGCACCGCGCACGACGATCTTGTCCATAGGGGGTGTTGGGAACACGAAAAAACGCGCCGCGTGGCGCGCGGACGTGCGCTCAAGCGTACAGATTCCGGAGCATTTTGTCCAGGGTTATAGGTGGAGAAACAAAAGAGCGGTAAAGTCGTCGCATGTTCACCGGAATCGTCGAAACCGCCGCCGAAGTGCTGGAGCGCACCGATCGCTCCCTCCTTATTAAGCGGCCGGAGTTTTTTACCGATATCGCCTTGGGTGCCAGCATCTGCACCGCCGGAGCCTGCCTGTCGGCTGTGCGCATCACCGCCGATTCCATCGGCTTCGATGTGGTGCCCGAGACCTTCGCCAAGACCTCGCTCGGCCACCTGGAGGCAGGGGATACCGTCAATTTGGAGCGTTCCATGCAGGCTGGCGCGCGCTTCGAGGGGCACATCGTGCAGGGGCACGTGGAAGGAGTCGCCACGGTGGTAGATAACAAGGATTTTGGCCCTGGCCAGGGCTGGAAGCTCGTGCTGCGCATTCCCAAAGATCTCTGCGCGGCCGTGGTGCCCAAGGGCTCCATCGCCCTCGACGGCGTATCGCTGACTGTTGCCGCTATCGAGGGTGATCTCTGCACGATCGCCCTCATTCCCCACACGCTCCAGGTCACCACGCTCGGCCGCTTGCAGCCGGGCGACCCTGTGAATGTCGAGACGGACATCATGATGCGCGGACTGCGTCGCCTGCTCGATGTGGTGAACAGCGCCAAATGATCAGCTCCAAATGATCCGGAGGTCCGTCAATTGAACAACAAAAATGTTCAAGATAGGCTTCGCTCAATGACTCCCTCCCTCCACACCATCGCCCGCGGTTTCGCTGGCGCTCTCATTTCCCTCGCGCTCGTCGTGCCGGCTTCAGCTGCGCTCTTCACGGACGTGCCGGATGGCAGCCTCTACCAAGGCGCTGTCGAAGGTTTGACGCTCCATGGTGTGGTGAACGGTTACGCCGACGGCAATTACCGTCCGCGCCAGTCGGTGAATCGTGCGGAGTTCCTCACGTTGCTCTACCGCGCCACGGGCAAGTCCACCGACGATGCTGGCCGCCTCTGCTTCTCCGATGTCGAGCCCGGCGCCTGGTATGAAAAGGTAGTGTGTGCCGCCGCCGAGGCGGGCATCGTCAACGGCTACCCCGACCACAGCTTCAAGCCGGGCAAGGAAGTGACGCGCGGCGAGGCTGCCAAGATGCTCTCGGTCGCTTTCGGCCTATCCGGCGAGGTGAATTCGAACGTGCTCTTTAACGCGTACACAGACGTGCCGGCTGATCGCTGGGATGCGGTCTATGTCTCGCTACTGCTCGAGCGTGACGTGCTGCCGCTCTCCGGCCAGGAGACATCGGCTGCCTTTCACTCCGATTGGGCTCTCACCCGCGGTGAGGCCGCGCTGATGATTTGGGGCACCATGCAATCACTCCAGCGCTTCCCGGTGACGAGTAGCTCTTCGGTCTCATCGTCGAGCGCTGAATCCTCCGAGGCAGCCAGCTCGTCGGCGATGAGCTCCTCCTCGATGTCAACATCCTCCTCCTCGTCTGCCGCTAGTACCCCGGCCACACCGTCGGTGGTGAACGTGGCGGTGCCCTTCAACCAGGAAGGCACTGCCACCAAGCGCACCTCCGCCGTCTACCGCTTCAAGCTCGATGCAGCCAAGACCTTGTCCATCACCGTGAAGAAGGGCAAGACCGCGCTTGAGACGCCCAGCTGCCGCCTCTTCCGCCTACGCGCCGACGGCATCTCCAACGAGTATTACTTCGGCACCATGTCCGCCGGCAGCTGCCTGCTCAAGGTGGCGCTCGCGGCTGGCGACTACCAGCTGGAGATCTCCGCTCGCGCCGATACGAGCTTCTCAGTCTCGGCCGCCGACGCCAAGAGCGACGGTAACGACGGCTTCCGCGAGGCGAAGTCGCTGCGCTACGGCAGCACGACGGTGCGAGGCTCTCTCATCGAGAGTGATCTCGGTGAGTACTACACCTTCACCGTCGCCGATCTAAAGTCGATGATGGTCGATCTCATCTCCGATGATGCGTTGCAGTGCATGATCTTCCCGGGTGACGACGTGGAGCTCGCAAGCTTCGAGGGGCCGATTTGCAACCAGTCGTACGACTTCCCCAAGGGAACGTACACGGTCTGGATTGGTCACGATCCTGCCGGCCTGACGCGCTCGCCGTTCAGCTTGCAGCTTCATTGAACGGCGCATCATCGTTGAT
>CAZEVM010000007.1:0-18181 GCA_964515645.1 uncultured Candidatus Peribacteria bacterium
TGTGAGAAGATCGCGACCGGCCACTACGCCCGGACCGCGCGGGAACGATTGCCCGACGACAGCGAGCGCCTGCTCCTACTCCAAGCGACCGACGCCAAGAAGGACCAGAGTTACTACCTTTACGGGCTGACACAGGAGCAACTGAGTGTCGCCGTTTTCCCGCTGGGGGCCATGCAGAAAAGCGAGGTCTTCGCCTTGGCCGAGCACTACGGCGTGCCGCACGACGAGTACTACCGCGAGAGCCAGGATCTTTGCTTCTTCCCCGAGCGCACGCCGGAGCAATTCCTCCGTCGCCACCTCTCCGCCGATCTCCGCCCCGGAGAGATCGTGCGCCGCGATGGCACGGTGGTGGGCGAGCACGATGGACTCGCGCTCTACACCGTCGGCCAGCGCCGTGGGCTCGGCGTAGGCGGACTGAAGATTCCACTCGAAGTCGTGGCGAAGGACCCGATGCAGAACCGCCTCATCGTCGCAGATCGCGAGAGCGAGCAGACGACGGAGATCACGCTCGAGGATCTCCACTGGATCTCCTGGCGGCCAGATGAAGACGAAGAGGCACTATTCAGCGCCCGACTGCGTTCCCTCTCTGCGCCGGTAGCGGGTCGCCTGCAACAACGCGGAAAAAGCGGCATCTTCCGCTTCGAAGTGCCCCAAGGGCCCCAGGCTGCCGGTCAGCACCTGGTGTTCTACCGCGGCGACGAGGTAGTGGGGGGCGGTCGGATCGCGTGAAAAAGGCGATCGGGATTGTCGAATCCGCGCATTCTGATACCATTTTTACGCAGCAGAAAGGTCAATTTTCTGCTATACTGACTCGATGTCCCAAGAGCCTCGCCACGACCAGGCCTCCTACACCCCCGACGGTCACATCGTGATCGGCGGCGGTGCCACGGCGCCTGTGCCGCCGGCGTGGGCGATGTCCCAGGAAGTTGAGGAGTTGCTGCGTGGCTTGCCCGATCCCGCACTAGCACCCGAACCGAAGCCAGCCCCGGCGCCACCACAACCAAAAGGACCGTCACGCGCCGCCAAGATCAAGGTTGGTCTTACGGCTATGCAGAATGATCTGCAAAAGAGTGCCGGCGAACTTCTACACAAAAGCGTGAACGATGTGGCCGCCGCCTCATCGGCTGCCTCGGTTGCCATCAAGCGTGGCACGATCGCCACCCTCGCCGAAGGGGGCCGACAATTTTCCGCCAGCGCGAAGGATGGCCAGCGCTTGGGCGCCGCTCTCTACGACGAAAGCACCACGCTACTCGGCCATCTTTGGTATTTCCTCCGTCAGCCGGTGTGGGTGCCCCGCAAGGGCAAGCCCGCCCGTAAGCAAAGCCGCGGCGTGCTCTTTGTCATGGACGTCGCCCGCTTTGGCACCACCTTTGCCTTGATCTTTGGCGCACTCTTCGTGGCGCTCAACTACCAGAGCTTCTGGCAGATCGCCGCCGCCGAGCTCGATCCGCTCGCCGCCGTGGGGCAACTGAGCGACGGCAGTCAGAATCTGCAGGCCCACCTCGCTGGTGCGGACAACGGTCACCGTGACGATCTGAGTGTGGTGCCCACCGTCGGTCCGCCCGACAACCGTCTGATAGTCCCGAAGCTCGGCCTTAATGTGCCGATTGTGAACCCACCTATCGACGCCTTGCTCAACGAAGACTGGGCAAAGCTTGAAGAGGACATCCAGACCGGACTCCAGGATGGAGTGGTGCACTATCCCGGCACTGCCCGTCCGGGGCAGGCTGGCAATTTCTTCCTGACTGGACACAGTTCGTACTACGCCTGGTCCGAGGGCGACTACAAGTCCGTCTTTGCTCGCCTCTCGGAGTTGTCCGTCGGCGATGAATACTGGGTCTACTACGGCGGCGACAAACACCGCTACGTCGTTACCGGCTCTCACGAAGTGAAGCCGAGTGACGTCCACGTGCTCGACCAGCCGACCGACGCCCGTGTCGCGACGCTCATGACCTGCACACCGATCGGCACCACGCTCCGCCGCCTCATCGTCTCCGCCCAAGAGATCGACCCGATCACGGGTGTTACTTTAGCTGTGGGCGAGCACGCCACGCAGGAGCCTCTCCCGAAGGTAAAGGTGGAAGTTCTGCCCATCTGAGATCAGGGGTATGCTCCGGACACGTTCACGTTCTTTTTCCCAATGCCGCCGTGGTGAAATGGTAAACACGGGGGACTTACAATCCCCTGCCCTCACGGGCCTGCTGGTTCGATTCCAGCCGGCGGCACCATTATTGACAAATAAAACAAATTATTGATAATTGTATCATGAGCAAACGAACAGCCTTGCCCATGATGAATCCACCCTTAGACGAGGGTCATTTTGCTGCGTGCAAAGAAAAAGGAGAATGCAGCCAGTGCGGACTCTGCTGCCTTGCCTTCGCTATTGATGTTCCGAGCGTAGCTGGTGACGCCTCGTCACCCGTCATACGTAAGGAGACCGGACAACTATGCCCCAAATGTCGTTCGATCATCGCGGACGCATGTTTTGTCTTCTCCACGGAGAAAAAGACAATACGGAATCACTGCGCATGTGCCGCGAGTGGTCGGGCAACAAAATGCTCGAGGGTCCGTCAGATCCGAAATATTTTGATGCCCTGCGCTTCACCGTCCTGATGGAAATTCTCTTCCCGACCGGACCTGAAGATGCCGAGCTTATGGCTGAGACGTGGCGCACCGGACGAATTCCGCCGTCACTGTTGGAAGAAGCTGAAACATTTCTGGCTGACAATCCTGATGCCATAATGAAGATGCTCAGACTCTATATCCAGCATCAACCGGATCCCTTTCCTAAAGATCTTTTTGATGCACTCGACATGGCGGGCACAGTCGATCTCTTGCGAGCCGAAATCGCTCCCGCTCTTGCCGAGTTGGATCTGTCATTTGCCACGGATGTCAGCAAGGAAGCCGCGTACTATCGCAAGAATCTGCATCCCTATCTCCACTCGGAGGTCTAATCAGCTACTCTGTCGGCATGTCCCGCCCCTCACTCCTGAAAAGCATCAGCTACTCCCTTCAAGGTCTCCGCTCGGTATGGCGCCAGGAGCGCAGCTTCAAGATTGAAGTCTTCGGTTTTGTCCTCACCATCATCGCGGGCCTCATGCTCAAGCTCACGCCGTCAGAATGGACAGCCGTCATCTTGGCCTCAGGCTTCGTTCTGGGTGCGGAAGTGGTGAATACTATTGCCGAAGACATTCTTGATCACCTGCATCCCGAACGGCACCCCGAGGTCGGCCGCATCAAGGATGTGGGTGCCGCGCTCGTCTTGGTGGCTGTTCTGACCGCTGCAACTGTCGCCGCCGTCATCCTTTGGGGACGCCTGTAAAAGACTGACTTTAGGGCTCCATTCTGGTACAATGGAGTGTTGGCCCAGAAACACACCACCACATCGGCCTCACATCTCGGCTGGATCGCGCTCGTCGTATCCATCGTGGCTAGCGGTACCTATAACGGTTTCGGTAAGAACCTGACGGCCGTGTTGTCGCCCTACTCCATCCTCCTGGCGAGCGAATTCGTGATGGCCACGCTCATCCTGGTGACGTTCGGCGTGGTGCCCACCATCAAGGCCCTGCGAAAGCTTAAGACCGAAACCTGGAAAGCGGCAGTGGTGGTGTCGCTCGCTAGTGCGGTGGTGGGACCAATCCTGTGGCTCGAAGGACTCTCGCGCACGACGGCCACCAATGCCTCGCTCTTCGCCGGCCTCGACCTGGCCGTCACCATGGGGCTGGCCTCGCTCTGGCTCGGCCAACGCTTCCATACGCGGCAGTTCGTCGGCGCCGGCATCGTCATCGTCGGCATCGCGCTCACCTTCATCCTTTCGATGGCGCGTGGTGTCACACTTCAAAGCGGCGACATACTCTTGGCGCTCGGCACGCTCATCTTCTGCTCGAGCAACATCTGCTTCCGTCGCTATTTAAGGGAGTGTGACCCGCGCCTCTTCCTGACGGTGCGCGTGACGGTGGCCATCGTCACTCTGTGCCTCATCTCACCCTTCCTGCGTATTTCCATGGCCGATGAGATCCTGCACCTGCCGACCGCGCTCATCGCCTCACTCGTGGCATTCGCCGTGATCTCACGCTTCACCGGCATGTTCGGCTACTACACTGCCGTCGAGCGGCTGCCCATCGGCACCGTCTCGCTCTGCAGCTCCATCACCGTCATCGTCAGCGTGCTGCTTTCGCACGTGCTCACGGGCGAGCCGCTCCTCCTACAGCACGGCCTCAGCGCCCTGTTGATCGTGACGGGCACACTCATCTTCGAATTACCCAACCGCGTCAAGTGGCACGCCCTGCCGGTGGCCATCAAGAGCGCACGCCATTGATGATTTGCGGAGAGACGGAGACAACCGTAGGCTCGGATCCGTGCCTCGCGCTTTTCGCATCGCCGGCGGCGCGGTCCTCATCGGGATCGCCGTGATGGTATTGTCGCGGCCGTCCGTCAGCCCTGCCGTCGCCCCCGCCGCCGCGCTCCCCACCCCAACCATCACCACGGGAACGTCGCGCCTCGACGAAGCGGATCGAAACTTCCTCAAGAAGCTTGCCACCCTCACTCGCTCCGAGTTTGACGCACTTTCTGAGGATGAGCGCCAGTCGCTCCTGCTCAAGGTGTCGTCCGTCAGTGCGCGCCTGCCAGAAGTTGAATACGTCGAGCCGCTCATCGGCAGTGGCGAAGTATTGCTCCGCGGAAATCTCACAGGGCCCGACGCGTTCCACGACGCTAAAGGCATCGCCGGCGTGGTGAAGATGAAGAATGGCCAGACGGTCGTCCGTCTGGAGAACTTCTTGGTACAGAACGCGCCGGTGCTGCGCGCCATCCTGAGCGCCGATTCCGAAGGCGACCCGCGCGGCCGCTCGATCGAGCTGGGCATCCTCAAGGGCAACCGCGGTTCGCAGACATTCGTCCTCCCCTCGAACGCGTCACTCACGGGTATCCAAACGTTGGCCATCTACTTCCCGCCGTTCGACACGCTGTACGGCGTGGCCGATCTGCGCTGAGTTACGAACCATACTTGGCCGAGGCTGTCAGAAGAATCTTCGCGAGCGCGGCACGGTTCACTGCGTCCGACGGGCCGAAGCGTCCGGTGAGATTTCCCGAAGTATCGGTATAGCCGCCCACAACGCCATCCGCCGCCGCGCGCTCGATGAACGAGGCGAAGGGAATGTTGGCCGCGACGTCGGTGAAGACCTTGCCTGTAGCGGGCGAGGCTTCAACGCCGAACGCCTGGAGGATTGTCACGACCACTTCGCGGCGTAGGGCCGGGCTCCGCAGACTTTCGCCGCCGTCGCTATACACGGCCCACCCAAGCGACTCGGCGCAACGTACGTACGGCTCAGCCCAAGTTCCGGCGGCCGACTTGGCCAGGAGCGGCCCGGCCTCGGCGGCACACGACGATGCGTCACGGCCACTCATCTCCACGGCTACCTTAGCCAGTTGCTCCAGTGTCACCGAATCTCCGGGTCCAAACTGACCCAACAGTTCGCCATTGTCGTCGCGATACCCCGACATCCAGCCGCGCTCAAGGATGTCGCGAACGAATGGAGCAAACCATGCCTCGCGGGGTACGTCGCGGAAGGATGTATCGAGTCCTTCCACCGCCACAATCAAAAATGGGTCAGCACCCTGCTCGCGGCGCGTCACGGTGCCAGTGCCGCTGAGCGGCAGCAGATCGGAACGCGATTCGCGCTCTTCCTCCCGCTGCTGACTGGCCTCTTCGTTTTGTAATGACGATACACCGGCCGAAAGCGACGCGGATGCCTCCGCCGTAAGCGTTGTACCGCTCGCGGCGGTAACCGGCGTTACCGGCAGAAGGACAAAGGACAGCAAGAGGGCGATTTGGCGCATGTCCAAAGCATAGCCTAACCGGCGCTTCCGCGCGCAGGCTGGGACCCGTAGGCTATTGCCGACGCAAATGACCCTCGACTCACCGCCTACCGGCTCTTCCCGCCCCCTGCTCGTGCTGGGTGCTGGTCCAAGCGAAGCAGCGATGTTCGATTCCATTACAGATGAGGTACTGGCCGCGCTACAGGCTAGTAACGTGCAAACAATCTTGGTCGCACCCGACTCTTTTTCTGGACGATGCGCTGATAAAATCTACCGACTACCTCTCGCCAGCTCCTTTCTCGAACGTGTCATTGCCACTGAGAAGCCAAGGGCAATCATCTTTGGCTCGGCGGGAGCAGGAGCGCATGACGCTGGACTGGCACTCGATTCTGAGAACATCTTGCGCCGGTACGGCGTGGACTCTCTCGGCACTCCCCTTTCACGCTTGCGCGACCTGGCCGAGCGACCGCTCGGGTTACTCGATCTGCCACCAGGAGACACAGACGTTCGCAAATCCATCTCGTGTCGCAGCCTCGACGAAGCGCTACGCGCTGCTGAGTTTCTCGGTTATCCAGTGGCAATCCGCGGTCGTGGTCGAGAGTACGCGGCACCCGATATTCAGTCCCTCAAGGAGCACGTGCGTCATGTTCTCCTTCACGACGAAACTGTTCTCGTCGAAGAAGATGTCAGCGGTGCACAGAGGATAATTATCCTCGTCTTTGGCGACACATCAAATGACGTGGTGGCCGTGGCCGACACAGAGGCAATTGATCCCCTCTCAGCCGACAGCCAGCGACCGATGCTGGTTGCGCCGTCTCAGACCTTGCCCGCAGAAACCCGCCAGCGCCTCTGGCGTACCGCCGAGCACATCGCTAAAAACCTTGGCCTGGTCGGCGCTGCCACCGTCAGCTTTGCCGTCGACCGTCGCCGCGGCCACGAGCGGGCGCTCACGGTCGAACCGGGCATCCGCCGCCTGAGTGCCTTGATTGCCAAGCTGTGGGATCTGCCCGTCGGTCGCTTGCACGCCGAGCTGCTCCTGGGTCGCAACGTTCGCCAACTCTTCCCTCGACTCCCCGCCCTCCAAGGCGTTGCCGTCGCCCTGCCGCCCACACCGCGGCGCGGTCGCTCGCACCCGCTCACGCCAACATTTGCCGGAGAAACAGTGTCGGGGGACGCGATGGGGTTAGGTAAAAATTTCGGAGAAGCGTTGCAATCGGCGATGCGGGCACTCGACATCAATGGCGACGGCTTCGAAAGCCACATCAGCACTCCTGCTGACATGCGCCGTGATCTGAAGCGGTCCGGCCCTATCCGACTTCTCGCCGCCGCCGCAGCTTTTGGCGATGAGTGGGGACTGAATCAAGTGCATGCCGCCACGGGTATCGACCTCCTCTTCCTTCAAGCTATTGAGCGCACGGCAACGTTTCGGCGTGAAGTGTTCCAAGGCGCTAGCTCCCCGCTGTCGTCCGAGCTCATGTGGGCACTGAAGCGTGACGGCTTTTCCGACCGCGCCATCGGGCGCATCCGTGGCCAGCCCACGGCGGAAATAACAGCGTTCCGTCACCGTGAAGGAATCCTACCAACGCTGCACTGGCTACGTTCCGACCGCGAAGAGAGTCGCAGCGCGTATCTTGACTACCGACAGAGCGACACCGCTCAGCCGCCTCGCTCCGACCTACTCTTTGCCGTGCTGGGACCGAGCGCCTCCCCTATTGGACGCAGTGCCGATTGGTGCGCCGCCGAGTCACTTCAGGAGATCTCCACGCGCGGGTATCGCGGCATCATCATGTCAGGCGATCCGTGGTCAGCTGCCGACCCACGCACCTGCCGCGTCCGCCTGGTGGCCGACCTCTCGGCCGAAAACCTCAGTGAGGCACGACGACTTCTCGAGCCTGCCGGCGTGGCAACCTGGTGCTCGGGAGAGCGAGCCTACGCCTTATGGCCCACTGCGACCGGCGGAGCGTTAGGAACCGACGCCGAACGTGCTGTTGCCATCGATGATCCACGACGCCTCGCCTCTCTCTGCGTCGACCTAGGAATACCCGCTCCCGACTGGCGCGAAGCCGCCGATGCTGAGAGCGCCGTGGCCAGCGCCGAGCTCCTGGGCTATCCCCTTCTCCTTCGCGGCAGTCACGGCCTCACCGGCGGACGCACGCTCATCGCCCGCACGCCAGAGGCGCTCCGCTCATGGTTCGATCAACGCGACAACGTAGGCCGCGACGCGCACGTCACCATCGCGTCGGCTCTCGACGGCGAGATGGTCGAAGTGGAAGCTGTCGCCCAACAAGGTGATCTCAAATCGTTTTCCGTACGCGAAAGCGTAGAACGCTTCGGCGGAGAAGATGGCGAGGACACAGCCGTCGTCCCTGCCCAACGCCTAAGCCTGCACGAGCTACGCCTTCTGCGTAGCATGGTAGCTGCTCTGACGCGCGGCCTGCAGATTTCTGGCCCGCTCTCGGTCCAGATCCTTATCGGAACCAGCGGGCCGCTGGTCGTCGGGGCTGTCGCCCAATTCGGCTCCCAAGCCCCACTCACGCGCTTGGCGACTGGCGACAACCTGGCTCGCGACGCGATCATGGCTGGCCTTGGCCTATTGCCCGGCGAAGCCCGCCTCTGCGACGGCGATGCTGTGGCCGTACGCCTCAGCCAACCGCGTCCACACAGCCGTGCCGCTGCCCTGAGCGTGGCGCCCTCCTTGCCCAAAGCCCTTCTCCTCAGTTTTCTCAGCCTCGGCCACACTCCGCCCGAACGCCGCCTCCTACTCTGCATTGACGACCTCGAAGACCTCACACGACTTCTGCCCACGATCCAGTCGCTGCAACGCCAGGGTGCCGTACTCTTGGCTACCACCAATGCGCACGAATTCCTCCTCTCACGTTCAATACCCACAGGCTTGCTTCACCGACCAAGCGAACCGCGCAGCCCCAATGTGCGCGAGTACCTTGAGCAAGGACGCCTTGATCTCGTCGTTTCAATCCCCCCTGCCGACAATGCCGGACTCTTGGAAGAGTCACGGGTCATCGAAGAACTGGCAACCCAAAACGGCGTGTCCTTCATTGGTAATGGTCATATCCTTGCCGCCCTGGCCAACGCGCTGGCCGAGGAGATGCCGGAAGGCCTCCCTTGCCATCCAGAAGCCGGTTGGGGGCGAAAATAAGCACATTGCGCCCGCCCGCACCGCTCCGTATACTCTGCGGGCATGCTTAACGACGACTCCACCGACGACGAACTCCAGGAAGACGGCCTTGGCTCCGATGAGCCCTCTAGCCGCCGCGGTTCACAGGGCGATGACATCATCGCCGGTGATGACGATGGCGCTGACGATGCAGAAACGCTCGTCACCAAGGAGGGTCTGAAAAAGCTCAAAGAGGAGCTTGAAACGCTCAAGACAATCCGCCGCAAGGAGGTAGCTCAGCGCCTCAAGGAAGCCATCTCCTACGGAGATCTTTCGGAAAACTCGGAGTACGAAGAGGCAAAGAACGAGCAAGCCTTCGTCGAGGGTCGCATCATCGAGCTTGAGGAGAAGATCAAGCATGCTCGTATCATCACCGAGGGCAAGAGCGGCAGCGGCAAGGAGGTGTCCATCGGCTCCACCGTCACCATCCGCCGCACGGAGAAGGAGAGTGATGAGCCCGAGACGTACACGATTGTGGGCGCTACCGAAGCTGATCCCTTTAAGCAGAAGATCAGCAACGAGTCCCCCATCGGCCGCGGTCTGCTCGGCCGCCGCAAGGGTGAGACCGTGACCATCCAGACGCCCTCCGGCGTGGTCGAGTACGAAATCCAGAAGGTCGCCTAATGCCCTCTGACGCTTCGACCGCCGGCCAGACCCAGTCGGCAGTTGCACCAGCCACCGCCATCGTCATCCCTGATGAGGTAAAGGCAAAATTTGGCGAGATCATTTCGCTCGTCCTTGCTTCGGAAAGCATGAACGACGAAGAGCGACAATATTGGGTAAACATTCTCCCAGTGATGACGCCCGAGCAGGTGCAGAACCTAAAAGACATCCTCGACAACGAAAAAAAGCAGTTGGCGGCCATTGACCAGAAGTACAGCCAAGACATGGACAAGATCGGTCAGCAGCAATTCGTGCAACAGGTCGGCGAAGAGCGCCAGCGTCGCATGGCCGAACGCTCGGCTGCCGAGGCCACGAGCAAACAGGCCGAGGCACAGGCTACGGATGACATCCTCAATCAGATCAACGCGATTTAACCGGCCGAATGAGCGCAAGCAGTAGGCGGTCGAGCGCGGCCAAAATTTCGGCCTGCGCCTCATCGCTCGCTTTCAGTTCGCCGGTCTTAAGAGCCTTATCCAGATCGCAGCACAGGTCGACGAGCGCGACGATAGATTGCTTGTCACACCGCTGTACGAACGCGCGCAGAGCTTGAACCATCGGAAAGGGCACGCCGCCCTCGCGCACTGCGCTTGAGGGGTCATCACCACTTCCGACCACGTCGGACATCACCGCCGCATGCCGTACGAAGAGCAGCAACGTATTCCATAATTGAAACGGCTCGCCGCCACGATCGAGAAAGCGCCGAGCAAACGTATACGTCGCTACCGGCTGATCCCTGCCGATCAGGTCAGTAATGCGCCAGATGACGCCTTCGTCGGAGGGCGAAACGAGCTCTTCGACCAAAGAGGCGGAGATAGGCTTTCCGCCGGCAGCCGTCGTGAGCTTGGCCACTTCACTAGCAAGCAGTGCCTGGTCTTCGCCGAGCAACTCCAGAAGCGCCTGCTCGGCACCCGGCCCAAAACTGCCGCCCAAGGACGTCGCTTCAGCACGCAGCCACGGCTCCAACTCGCGCCGACTGAGGGCGTCGAACGTCTTCACGGCATCGACAGCGGCCTCAAGAGCTTTGCTGGCATTGGTGTTCTTGCGGCGAGCCTTGGCGCCAGTCGCAGCCCGGCGGTCCACTAGGAGAAGGAGTACATCAGGATGGATTGCCCCCTTCACTGTCTGCCATTCTTCAGGCTCAAAATCCGGTGCCGGCTCAACTACGACCAAACGCTTGCTTGCCAGGAACGGCATGACCGATACATCGTCGAGCAGGGCCCGCAATTTTAAGGACTGGCCATCAACCTGCAACAGGTTGTCAGCGCCATGTTTAGCCGCAAACTCCCGCGTCCAACGACGTTTTTCCTGAGCCAGGCCGTAATCGTTCTCGCCTTGGAAGAGGGTAATTTGGCTCACCTAGGCATTCTAGCGCACCAAATTCCCTTCGTCAGCCTGGATCGACCACGACATGTTCATAGTTTTTGGTCAATGTAGGCCGGTTGAGGGGGCATGCGATTTGGCTTATAATGAAGAGAAATGTCCAAACACAAAAAGACAGTCACGGCCAAGACCGTCCGCACGATCGCAGCGGGCCTGCTGAGCGTTGTCGCCGCTTTCGCGGTGGGTCTGCGCACCGCCGGAGAAGTGGAAACCATCTCTCCCATCGAAGCCAATGAGATCACGGTCCTGATCGGCGACATGAACGCCGACGGTTCTGTGGACGAGCTCGACGTGTCGCTCGCCCTCGAACTGAGCGAAGGCTATGAGCCTGTTACGGCCCAGCACCTCAAGGCCGATCCCAACCGCGACGGTGCCATCACGGCTACTGACGCCCTGACGATTCTACACATGATCGACACTTCGCTCTGACCATGAATCGCTTCCTCCGCGCATTGGCCCTCTCACTAACGCTGAGCACGGCTCTGGCCCCGTTGGCCGCCGTTGCCCAGGACGTACCCACGGCCGCTGGTGCTACCTTCGCTTTCGGCGCGCCCTGCGAGGACCGCTTGGCTGGCACTGGCTCGTTCGCCGGCCAGCTGCCTGCTCCTGGCGGTGCCAACAGCTCGACGCCTTGTGTGCCATTCACGGTCAGCGGCCTCATGTACCAGACACCCGAAGTTGCCGTCAGCATGTCGACCCGCGTGAACGTCTACTTGAACAACCCAGCCAAGATGACCATCAACAACGTGGCTATTTGGCTAGCCTACGACCCTCAGGCCCTGAGTGGCTCCATTCTCTCTGTAAGCCCGGACTTCCCAGATGTCACCAAGGCCGAGACAGGCTTCTTCCCGGCAGACGGCTACATCAAGATTAGTGCCAAGTCGTCCACTACATCTCCCGCGAGCGAACAAATCCTCATCGCTACCCTCGAGGTGCGCCCGCTCTCGGCACAGAGTCCAAGCACGGCCATCAGCTTTTTTGGTGCTGGCACGGGTGCTGATGCCAAGACCAAGGTGACGAGCGTAGCCAGCGGCACACAGACTGTCCTCGATGCCGAACAACCCTCGCTGATGGTACGCATTGCTGCGCCCAGCTCCGCATCCAGCTCGACTTCCAGTACCAGTTCAGTTTCGAGTAGCTCGTCGAGCTCGTCCGTTACCTCCCTCTCGTCGTCGACGTCTTCGTCGAGCTCTTCAACCTCAGCCCTCACGTCGTCGAGCAGCAGCCGCAATGCGGCTTTCTCAACGTCCTCGACGCGCCCGCCACTGAACCCCAATCCCGTGGCCCCGGTTGGAGCGACAGAATTCCGCCACCTCCAGGTGCAAGGTCTGGCCATTGGCACGCAGAACGGCAGTGCCACACTCTCATGGCTGCCGCTCAATGAGCCCGGCGTTTCTGGTTACCACCTCTACTACAGCAGTGTCACCGGCGTGTATACCCAGCGCCGCACGCTCGCGGCCACGGCCAACGGTGACATCGTTACCGGCCTGCCGAACGGCGAGCGCTATTTCTTTGCCATTCGCGCCTTTAACGCTGCCGGCCTGGAAAGCGACTATAGCCGTGAGGTTGCCGTGGTGATTGGCCAGCCCAACACCGCCACGACTCCCCTTACTGGCGCCATCACCGGCACAGTAAACCCAACCGGGAATCCGCCGACCATGAATCAGACGACGCAGAGCTTGCCCACGGGCAGCACCGTCGCCGGCAACACCCGCGTCTCGGACATGTTCAACGCCTTCCTCGCCATCGCTGCTGCCGTCGGCATGTGGGGAGCCTTCCGCCGCCAACTTTCCAGCTCTCCCGTCACCGCATGAGCCCCACTGTTAATCCTCACTGGGACGTCACGGACCAGCACCCTGCCACCGGCACGGGAGCAACTCCAAAGGCGTCATCGCACAACACCGGTCTGCCGGGCGCTGTGCCCCGCGGCTCTCCCCGCCCCGCCGCGTTGTTCGGCGTGATGCTGGCGGTGGCTGTGGGCGTGTATTCAACCGTCGGTTTGCCCACGTCGTGGACGCTGCCGGGCCAAGTGAGTGATGCGACCGTGCTCACCATCAGCAAAACTGGCTTTGAACCTAACTTGCTGCAAGTGGTTGCCGGCGACTCCATCGCCATCCGCAATAGCGATACCGTGGCCCACACCATCGAGCTCCGCGCTCCAATCGCCGATTCCGAGGCTCTCTTCAGCATCACGCTTCAGCCGCGCCGAGCCGATATGGTGGAGATTACCGACGCCATGCCGGTCGGCTCATACATGCTCACGACCACCGACGCGATTCCGTTCGTCGGCCAAGTGGTCATCAATACTCCGCCTCCTAATGCGATTCGATCCTCATCGAGCAGTTCATTGAGTCGCGCGAGTACGACCATCACGGGCAATCCCGTCGCGTTGCCGTCTTCTTTGTCGTCCACACCGACAACCGGCGGAACAGATGATGCAACGCCGTTCGTGATCGAAGTGAATCCCTATACGGTCGGCAGCGACTTCCGCCCGAGCGCCCCACCCACGCCGCTCAACATCACCGCATCGTCTTCATCCGCGACGATCGTCCCTCTCGGGACAACGAACGACACCAATTACCGCCCCGGAGCACCGTCGACGCCACATAGCACTCCCCCGTCTATTCCGCAGAGCGGACCCGGCCTGTGGATGGTCGGCATTCTGACTCTCACAGGATTCTGGCTCGTAACACGCCGCGCACTGCGTTTTGAATAAATCGATAGCCTAACCCTGGGGTAACCGAACCAGAGAAAACTTGACATTTCTTCTCTTTTGCAGGTATAGTCAGGAGGCCCGAGGCATTTGGCACGACGTCTATGCCGTGAAGGCAGAATCTGAAGCACAGGAGGCTTCCATGTTAGTACTCTCGCGGAAGAAGAATGAGACGATTGTCATCAACAAGAACGTGACAGTTACAATCGTCGAGATTCGCGGGGACAAAGTCCGAGTGGGCATCGTCGCCCCCAAGGACGTCCCCGTCCACAGAGAAGAGGTCGATGAGGCCATCAAGAACGGGTCCAAGCCCAAGAAGGCCACTACGCCCCATCTCGCCCCCGTGAGACCGCGAACCCGACAACCCCGGATTCGCTAGAACAGGCCTTCCCCTCGTATCAGAAGGCCGCTCCCGTCTCACATCACTGTGAGGCGGGCTTTTTTTGTTGACACTTCTCTGTGTCGGACCATAGGATCGGTCCACTTTGACGCGCCTCAGCGCCACCTTTACGGCCTACGCCTACAACTTCTGGTTTACCCAGGAGAGGCGTGCCGTGTGAGCTGACCGTTCAGTAGTCACTTTCTCACTTCTGCACTCCTCTCCACTGAGAAGGGGTGTCTTTCCGTATCTCTCTTATGGCCCTCATCATCGAAAAGTCCCTGCCAACCGCCGAGAGCGTTCTCGAGCGATACCCTATCCTCCCGGCCCACCGTGTGGCCGAGCACCGCGCCGCCATCGCCGCCATCCTCCGCGGCGAGGACCGTCGCAAGATCGTGATCATCGGACCCTGTTCTGCCTGGCCAATGGACGCTGTACGCGAGTACTCCGACCGGTTGGCGCATCTGAAGAAAGACGTGTCCAGCGAAGTACTCCCCGTCTTGCGTACGTACATTCAGAAGCCCCGTACGACCATCGGCTGGTCCGGCCCCTTGAACCAACCCGACCCCGCAGGTGATCCCGATCTCGTCGAGGGCATCGAGCAGTGTAGCCGTTTAATGTACGACGTTGGTCAGCAGCACCCACTCGCCGACGAGATGCTCTTCACACATAACGATGATTACTTCTCGGGCCGTGTCAGCTATTTGGCCATCGGTGCCCGTAGCGGCGAAGACATGGAACACCGCTTCGTTGCCTCGAGCAAGGACATGCCAGTCGGCGTGAAGAACACGACCAGCGGTGACATTCAGGTGGGCGTCAACGGCGTGAAGAGTGTCCAGGCGCCGCACATCTTCGCTCACCATCAGAGCCAGGTCCGTTCGAGTGGCAATCGCGACGCGCACCTCATTTTGCGCGGCGGCGGCGGGCATGCGAACTACGATCCGCAGTCGATCGCCCACGCCGGAAAGCTGTTGTCCCAGCAGACCAAGCAGCCAGCCCTCATCATCGACGCCAGTCATGACAACTCGGTGAACGGTCACGGCAAAGACCCACGTCTCCAGCACATTGTCGTCGCCTCCGTGATGGAAGGTGTCCGTCGCAAGTTCGCCGACTACGACGTGGTGAAGGGTTTCATGATCGAGAGCTTCTTGAAACAGGGCAAACAATCCGATAAGGGCCCCTTCGATAGAAACGGCCTCTCAATCACCGATCCATGCCTTGGCTGGGAAGAGACCGAAGAGCTCATCAAGCGCATCGCCGAGCTCAACGCTCAAGCCTCCTGAGTCAGGCGGTCTGTGCGTCTCCACACGCATCGAGCCGTCGCCTCTCCAGCACCGTCTGCCTCCAGGCCTGATACTCCTTCAAATCGAGAAGGTCGGGCTGGAGGCGGCCGCGGGCGCGCTCGACCTGATCCATATGACCAAAGACGGTATCGAGCACCTCAGCCTGCTGCGCGTCGGTATGCCGCTCGACCTTGGCCCCCTTCAAGACATCCAGCATCTCCGAGCGAATGGAGGGCAGCAATGGCTTCGACCACGCAATCTGACCGTTGACTCCATCCCTTTCGAGCAGGATGCCACGCATCAATTCGACGGGCGATGTACTTTGAAAGAATCCTTGCAGATCATCGGCCACACAGGCGATCGATCGATGTGGCTCCGTGCCCATGCTCAAACTGGCCACCACCTGCTCCACCATCCGCGCCTCACTGCCGATGTGCGACCAGCGATGGATGCGATGCCGCGTCGTATTGCGACGACTATCAAGGCTGCGATTCACGGGAGAGAGCGCCTTTGGTTCATACATCGCCTCCCAATCATTCGGATTGAGAATCTCCAGACCGTCAGCGATCACCGTGGGCGGCAGGGCTGGCCGCAAACGCGTCGCATGGACCAAAAGCATATAGCGCAACAGCCCATCCGGCGTCGGGTGCCCCACCTTGTTATGCCAATCGTTGTGCCGCTGCTCATCAACAGTCGTCAGGTTCGATGAATGACAGGATCCCCCATGCGATCGAGGGAGCCCATGGTGCTCGTTGCGGGGCATTGGCCATAGTTAAAAGACCAGCCGCACTGTTGGCAAGTCTAAGAAAATACACATGGTGGGCCGAGAAGGATTTGCACCTTCGAAGGCATAAGCCACCTGATTTACAGTCAGGCCCGTTTGACTACTTCGGTATCGACCCAGTGCGGAAACGACGGCAAAAAGAACGGCGCCAACCCATTCTACGAGAAAAAAGCGGACGGCTCAATCCCTCCGGCGTACGATCTCAACATGTCCAAACAGTGGTTCAAAGCCAAACGGTACGGCTATGGCTGGACCCCTTGCAGCTGGGAAGGATGGCTCGTCACCCTGACCTTCGTCGTTTTGGCGGTTCTGCCGGCCGTTTCGCAAGCCTGGCTCGACCTCGCCACGTGGAGTGTCATAGGCATGCTCTTTACGCTAGCGTGGTACGCTGGACTCGTGACGCTGCTCATCCGCATCTGCAGCACAAAGGGTGAACCGGCCCGCTGGCGGTGGGGAGCGTGAACATCTGCTAGTATGGAGGGCATTCTCCCCCTCATTCACAATGACTCTCACCCATCTCTCCGTCCTTGGCGTTGTGCTAGCCACGCTTACAGCCTGGGGCGTCGGTGCCATTTGGTACTCACCAGTCGCTTTTTCCGAGCGCTGGATGGCGCTCAACGGTTTTAAGAAAGAACAACTCATGGCCAACATGAAGCAGGCGATGTTTGGAGGATTCGCCGTCTGTGTTTTGCAGGCGGTCATCATCGGCTTTCTCCTCTCAATTTTTCGCCCAGCGGGATTGTGGGAACTCAGTGAGTTCTGCCTCTTGGTCTGGGGCTCCACGGCACTGCCGATTTTCCTGAATCATCTTGTGTACGAACAAAAGCCCCGCGAGCTGGTGCTCATTAATGCCGGCTACAGTTTGCTGGCCTTCCTGTTGTCGGCCGCAGTCACTATGGCTGTCTCGTAATCACTCGTAGCGTAACGCCTCCATCGGACTCAACCGAGCCGCACGGCGTGCCGGATAGAGACCAAAGACGAGACCTGTGCCCACCGCCATCGCGGCCGCGATGACGATGGCCGACGGTGAGAGGATAAATGTGAACGTGCCGAGGAACTTCTCGGCCACCTTGGAAAGCATCCAGCCCAGCCCAGCGCCGCCGAGGATGCCGATGGCGCCGCCCGAGAGCGTGAGCGACACGGCCTCAAACAGGAACTGGCGCATGATGTCGCGGCGCATGGCGCCCACGGCTTTGCGCAGGCCGATCTCGCGCGTTCGCTCGGTGACGGTCACGAGCATGATGTTCATGATGCCGATGCCACCAACGAGCAGCGAGATGCCGGCCACGAGTGCCAGGAAGACCGTCAGGCCAAGTGTGACCGTGCCGATGACGCTCGTCGCCTGCTCGGCGCTACGGACGAGGAAGTCGTCCTTGGTCGGATCGTTCTCTTCGTTCTTGATGCGGTGCTGTTGGCGCAGCAGCGTGGTGACGTCTTGCGCGGCAAGCTCTGGGTCACCGATGCTCTTGAACATCATGTACGTCAGGTGCTTTTGGCCGGTGAGGGCCTTGGCCGTCGAGAAGGGCATGAAGGCCGACGAATCCATCTGCGACAGCAGGGCGGAGCCGGTGGTCTTGAGCACGCCCACCACGGTGAACGAGGCACTGCCCACCGTCACGCGCTGTCCGAGCGGACTATTGTTGCCAAACAGATCCTCAGCCGTCTTGGAACCGATCACCACCACCGAGCGAGCACCAGTCTCGTCGGCTTGCTCGAGCATGCGCCCTTGGTCGAGCTTGAGGGCGTAGTTGTCGGCCATATGCGGATACGCGCCGAACGTGAACGGTTTCACTTCTTCATTACCGAACGTCATCGGTTGCGACACAATTATGACCGGCGTGCCGAGCTCTACCGTAGAAAGAGCGGCCACAGCCTCGTAATCGTCAAAGGTAAGGCTTTTTAAATCGCCACCGAACCTCTCAAGCCCCTGGGGCATGATCTCAAGAGTGTTCGTACCGATGCTCTCCACCTGGCTGATGATGTAATT